>OZ260079.1:2748256-3053618 GCA_965284365.1 Phragmitibacter sp. | reverse complement strand
GAAGTTTAGTAAAGTGCTCTTGCCATGGTTCGTGAATCCCGTCCATGCGGTAACGTCGCCTGGGTATGGGTAAAATCCAACCTCCGGCCACAGCACACGAAAAAGCGGATGCGTATAAGGTTCTACCTTCGCTTCCAACTCTGCCATGATGCGACCGCGAAGATCTTTGGCGAGAACCAGTCCTTCGATCGTCGGGGCTTTTGCGTCGCCAATCCACTCTCTAGCGTCGTCGTCGAGGAATCCAGCAAGAAGGCAATCGTTAGCGTCCTTCTTCGGAATCTCTACAATCATGCACCTGTGAGCCCCAAGCCGTTGTATTGTTTTCCTGGCAATTTCGCCACCTGCGCCGTCCATATCAAACGAAAGATAGATATGATCGAAGGCCGCGAGATTCTCCCATTCATAATCGATCCAAGTGCCGACGGTACCACTTGGAATCGAGAGAGCGTCTATCCCCCATTGAGTCCAAGTCATGGCATCTATTTGCCCCTCACACAGAAGAATGGTTCGCTTCTCAAAGGCTGAGCTCTTCAGCGCTTGCCAGCCAAACAAAGCGGGGGCGCACCCCTTATCCTGCCAAACTACCTTCTTTTCGCCGTTTTTTGGAATCGTCCGGTATGAACGATTGATCAGCTTTCCAGACAGAGAGTAGCATGGGAAAGCGATCGCCTTGTCCGGGAGCACTTCCACTTTGAACATTTTCACGATGTCAGGGAGAATGCCTCGCGTGTCCGTGAGGAAGTTCATCGCCTTACCACCCGGGGAAAGCTCGGTCGTGACGTTTTCCGGAGGTGCCAAGTATTTCTTTGGCAGGTGATAGAACGGCTCTTCGTGAATCCCCAAGTATGCCTTCGCTTCCTTCAGCGCCTCCGGCAGGGTTAGATCCTTCGCGAACCTCCAGAGGTCCAGCAGATCACCCTTGTGTTCGTCCTGATTGGCCCAATCGGTCCACTTGCCGGCGTGAGTGCCGGAGAGGTGAACCTCCAAGCTATTGCCGTCACCGCCGCGGATATCTCCGCAGGTCCACTTACCCTTCACCTCACGACCACCGGGAAGGAGCATCGCGGCTACGTTGTGAGCTTGTGCTGCTAGGCGCTGTGAAATTTCTTTGACGCTAACTAACATAATGTCCAGCCCATTCTCTTTCCTCGTCTGTCTCCGGCTCGACGTCTCCGCGCTCAATAGCGCAGCGTCTGGCGAATTGCTCGTAAGTGGCCTCTGGTTCATCGCACTCCCGGGATGTTGATACGGAGTATGCTGGGGCCGGCGGATCCTCAGGTTGCGGTCCAACCTGGCCACCTTGCACGGCCCCGGAGTTCTGCAGTTCCACGCGAACTGGGTTCCAATTCTGACACAACCCATGGATCGTGGATGCGAGTTTGCAAGCTTTCGCGAAATCACCTTTTTCCTTGTGACGAGTCCATGCGCCCTTCGCCACCTCCATGAATTCTGGGGGAGTAGTTGCCTTGGCTACCTCCAGGAACTTCTTTAGCTCGGTCCCATCGCGACCGCCACTGCAAACGTAGTCGAAGCCATGGGCCTCGACATAGGCTGGCGCCCAGAGTTGCATGATCGCGTGATGCCGAGGATCTGCCGAGGATTCCTTGCTCGCCTTGTATAGGCCTTTGATTGGTGTTTTTGGATCGGTTTGAGGTTCTAAATTAGAGTTACCCTCCCCGCCCGATGGCGAAGCCTCGGGAGAAGATTCCATTCCATTCCTTTCCATTCCTTTCCCTTCCTCCGTCGATTGTTCGTCGATTGTTCGGGGAGACTTCGTCGATGGCTCGTCGAATCGTGCTAAACCCTTGATTTCACTGCACTTCGGGCGGTCCACTCGCTGATGTTTTCTGAATTTAACAATCTCGCCAACTGATCGCTCCTGGTCGTCCTTTCCGAGACGAACCCAACCAACGCGAGATAGCTCGTCGAGCATTCGCGGAATCTTCGTCGAATCCTCCTCGAATGGCATAAGGGCTCCTCGAACCAAAGCCGGCGAGGCTAAAAAGAACCCTTCGTCATCCGCCCAGTTGAGCAGGCCGATCGCGAGCAGCCGTGTTTCAGCTGGCAACTTGGATAGGCCTTCATGGTGCCAAAATTCTGGTTTTATGGTTCGGATTCTCAAGTCGCCTCCTTTTTATGTTTCCGACTCATGTTCGCGGGACACTCTGGTCCTTTGAGCGCGCGAAAACCCTGACGTTGCGGAGGGGTTGGAATGGTCTGCGCCTCTTCAAAGCTGTGCTCAAGGTGCGCTGCGAACGGCAGCGTATGCTCACGCGCATCCTCGTGGGCGCAGCCCAAAACGTGCTTGCTGATAGCGATGGTGGTGGTTGTCTTCATGCCAAACGGCTCGCTACACCTGCCCTTTTTTCGGCGCTCCCCCATCCTCGGCGTTCCACTTGTCGCGGAACCAATCGAGGATATCACGCGCCCAGGCGGCTCCCTTGTCGAATTCCCAGCCGTCCAAGATCATGTAGTGTGGACTCCGGTTTTTGATGTCCCAGATAAGGCTTTCAATTTCCGCCTCAACAAAGCCCGGTCCCAGTCCAAGATTGACTGCCGCCTCTAGCTCTAGAAGCCGGGTGTGCATTTGCGGATCCGAGACCAAAGGCTTCCAATTGCCTTTCTGCATAGCCGCTAAATCGGGGCCCAGATGCTTGAGTACTCTGGCTGTGGCCTCGCGAATATGCTGATTGGAACTTTCCTGCATTGGTTCTAGCATCGCAACGATCTTTTCGCTGATGACCTGCTCCGCTAGTTGCGGATTGGTAATTTTGTCTAACGTTTTCATGAATTAAGAATTTATTCGGTTGGGTGTTGGTTTGGCCGCAAGCTTGTTGCGCTTCCTCCGTTGTCACTCACCCGCTAGCTGCCGCTCCGCTTCCAGATATTGAGTATCTGGCCGTTCATGGTGCCCTCTTTCTGGTGGTGGCCGAAATGCGCCATCTGGGTCGGCGCAGTAAGGCGCATTGCCGGGAACTGTGCTAAGGATTGGGCCGATCCTCCTGAGCATTCTGACCGTGCAGGCCGCGCAATCTCCTCCATGCCCAGCTCAAAAGCCCGTTCCTTCATGATGGCGAGCGTCATCGCATCCGAGGTCAAGGCTTGCGAGGGTTGCTGGATTTGACGAAGTGAAAAAGACATTAGGCTGCTAGCTCCTTTTCTTCTGTATTGATGCGTTATTAACCCGCAATTTATCGGCGAGCTCCGTCAGGTCTTTCAGCGACCACCGAGCACCCCTCGGCCCCAGATCGACATGACTAAGATGCCGCCGAGCCAACTTCCGGAAGCCCTGAGGCGTGATGTCAAAAAGCTCGGCTGCCTTCTGAGCATCCACGAAACGCACCGATTCAAAGGCGCTTGCGTCGCGAATGGCAGACGCGAGAGCGCTTTGGAACAGCTCGGCAATGGATGCCAGGTCGCTCACTCCGTCGCCTCCTTGCAGTTGTCACATGGGATTGCCTGAGTAGTCCTCATGATACTCATGGAATTGATGAGTTTCCCTAGACCAGGCAGCTTTGCCTGCCCCTCTGAATTCAGTTGGGTACTGGGAAGAGATTCCGCGGAGGCCAACCGCGCTTCGAAAGCTGTGGTTCGGCGTCCATTAACCACACCTTGGGTAATAGAGTCAGAACCCAGTCCGCGAATGTGCATAGTACCCTTTCAAGTGCGATTAAATGTTCGGCTGAGATGTGAAGCGACGTATGGCTTCCTCGACTTTGTCCTTGTCAAAACGGACGCATCCACCGACCTTGATGAACGGTATGATTCTCTGCTTCATCCAATACTCAACAGTGCGACGCGAAACCTTGTATTGACGTGCAACATCACTCTTTTTGACAATAGCCCCCTGTAGCCACTCATCACGTTCTGTGGATGTTTCACGTTTCATACAAATGCGCATTACGGGCATATCACCGCGGGCGCAAGCGGGATTTTTCACAAAATGTATTTGGTTTACAATATGTGTTGCAAGCTTTGGCTTTTTTGCGAGCTTTTGCGCATGAAGCCCCTCCGCAAGTTTTCGTCCGCGTTGAACTCCTTGATCGTCCGCCTCGAATTCACACAGGCCGGTTTCGCCGATGCAGTTGGTATCAGCGTGTCGATGGTGTCCAAGCTCCTCGGAGGAGAGCGGGCGCACGAAAGTACGTATGTGAAAGTTTTCGGTTATTGCCAGAAAGCGATGCCAGAGAGCGAAACTCTCTCGCGCAAACAGGCTGTGATGGATTTATGGGAGGCCTATTCAAAAGATGTTATGGATCAGTTCGGGATATTCGACTCGGAACAGGACTTCACCGAGGCGATTAAAGCGGAAGCCAAGGGCCGAAAGATTGTGAGCAACTTATTCCTAGGCCTTCCTCCGGTGGACATTTTTGCTTTGTACGCGGTGGGTCAAGCCGCGTGCCGAAGCAGTGCAATGCATAATTTGCTAGTTTCTCTGGCTCAGCAGGCATGTGAGCATTACAAATTCCCCAATCCGATACCTCCATTCTTTTTTCCTCAGGCATTGGAGGCTCCAAAAGGTTCACCCCGCATGGGGGAACTTGCGTTCACTGAAATGCTAATGGATTTGCAACTATGTGCGAAAAAAGGGCGTTCATAGGCCGATGGCCACAGCCGACTTACTTATAGGTCGAATTTCGGGAGGTTCAGGCGTTCCACTGTTAGTCTGTCGTTATCTCGCACAGTTTGAATTCATGGAGCACACCCGGAAGGAATGGAACCTTCAAGCTCTGCATTAAAGTGGTTGCTTCCTGTTGGTAGCAGAGACTATTACTTTGCTCAGGGTTGCAAAGTTTTACCTAGTCGTCTTGCCTGCTCGAGCAGTGGCACGATTCGTTGGCCCCGTGATTCCGCAAACGTCGGTGGTAGGAGAACGACATAGACTTCGTCGCGACTATATTCCTGTCATGTCTGGAACAATAAGTACATAACACTTCGCCTTGATTGAGCAGCGAGAGCTGCATCGTCGCATAATGAGATGGGCCGATGCTCACAAAGAGTTAGCAAAGTCAGCGTAACAGCTCGAAACCCGGGTAGGTCAGTCAGTGCTCTCGGGCTTGGCGAACTCAATGAGACGCGTGGAAAGATTCGCGGCAGCCGAATTCCCCCACACGAATATCAACCGCATATCCGAACATTTTTATCCGGACTCATATGTCCAAGCCCAGGAGGACGAGATCATGTGCCGGCTCAGATCCTCGCCGGCCTCTGCCGCAATCATACCGGTTTCTGTGTCATATACCTATGACGACCCTTGGTCGTCATATTATGCCTAGACCACGTCACTATGTTCCGACCATCCGGAAGGAAATCGTTTGTGCCCTCTACCATGAAGCGCGCCTTCGGCAAATGCCGATGACGCGTCTGGTGGACCATCTCTTGACACAGTCCCTTCAGACTGGCGCTGGATGGCAGATTGCCCAAGCGAAGACATCCCCACCAGCGGGACACCCTGCGACTAGCTGCGGTTCACCGCGGTGAGGTCACCTTAACCTCTCACCATACCGGGAAGCCCGGGCTCGCCAAGAGCCAGGGCTTCTTCGTTTCCAGGCGAGAGGAGAACACAAGAAACAAGAACAATACCGAAAGGAATCCGCCTTATGGCAGTCAAACTATCCGCCAACTACAGCAAGAAACTCGGGCTACCCGCGTACAGCAGCCACAACTTCAGTGTCTCACTCGAAGTCGAACTGACTGACCTCTCTCAGGTCGAAACCGAATGCCAGAAGCTCTACTCGCTTCTCCAGCAGTCGGTAGACCGGGAAATTCAGCAGGTTGGATTCATCCCGGATCCTGCCTGCTACGGCCTCAATGGTGCCCACCACCATGAGACTCCCGGAACGAACGGGCACCGACGCAATGGCTCCTACAGCAATGGAGCTGCCGCTCCCCGGAGTGGCACCAACGGCGAGCGCTGGTCATGCACCGACGGTCAACGGGGGTTCATCCTCCGCATCGTTAGCGAGAACAACCTCAGCAAGGAGGACGTCGAGGATCTGGCCCAGCAACTCTTTAGTGCCGGGGTACGGCATCTGAACAAGATGCAGGCCTCCCAGCTCATTGACGAACTCCTCGCCAAAGCCGGGAAGCCCCGGCAGCAACGCTGGCAACGGCCGCAACCCACTACAGCATCATGATCGCCGTTCTACCACCCTCTACCCTTCCTGCGCTAGCACCGCCGGAGATCCCAGAAGGTAAGACCATCAGCTCGCTGCAACAAACGGTGTCAGCTTCCCGGCTGACGCTGTTTCTGCAGTGTCGTCTGAAGTTCTACTTCCGCTACGTGCTGGCTTTGCCAAAGCCCAAGACCCCAGCCCTTCATGTCGGAAATACCGTGCATGAGGTGCTGAAAGCCTGGCACAAAGCCCGGTGGCTTGGGCATCCTCTTTCTCTGAAGCAGACCCACGAGGCTTTCGAGCTGTCGTGGCAAGCTACGCCAGAAGGAAAACAAGACCAGGCTGTCGATTGGCAGGGACAGGAAGCAGAAGCCAAGCTCACCGCCTGGCGTCTGTGCGAGACCTACCTGAGAGAATCCGCAACCACCGCCTTGAGCGCAAAGCCAGAGGCGGTGGAAGTCCCAGTGGAAGCCGTCATGGACACGCATGGGCTACCCCGGCTCATCGGCATCCTTGACCTCGTGCAGTGTGGTCGCATCATCGACTACAAGACCACCTCCAGCACCCCCAATGCCGAGAAGGTGGGCCACCTACACGAGATCCAGACCTCCATCTATGCCATCCTCTACCGCCACAACACTGGGCGGCAGGAGGAAGGCATAGAGCTGCACCACTTGGTCAAGCTGAAGCATCCCAAGCTTGTCATCACATCCCTGCCTCCGATGGACGACCGCCAGCAACGGCGGTTGTTCCGGCTGTTGGAAGGGTATGTGGAAGGCCTCGCCCGGTCGGACTTTGTGCCATCACCCGGTCTCCAGTGTCAGAGCTGTGAGTACTTCAACGAGTGCCGCCAATGGCAATGACGCAAGCAGGCGGTGTGTAGAGCACCGCCTGCTACCTCCCTTTGGCCGCAAAGTGACGGCGGATAGTGCGCTCATCCGTGGACAACAGTTCCTCTGGGTTGGTCTCCAACGCCTTCGCCAGGCAGATTAACTCGACATCCACCACACATCGTATCTGGGTTTCAATTTTGGTGATCACATTTTCACCGACGTCCCAGCCGAGCATCCCGCAGCGTGCAGCAAGCATGGACTGCGTAAGCCCCTTGGCAAGGCGGCGAGCCTTGATGCGAGGGCCGACGATGTTTTGCACTGCTGCCATCTTCCAGATTTGGAAGTTGACGCTAAGGCAGTGCGTATCAGAATAGCTTCCGATTTCGGAAGATTGGCTTTCTCCTATTTCATGGGAGCTTTCAACAATTCAACCAGCATCTGTATGAAACATGTTCGAATCATCCTGGGAGCACTGATCCATATGAGTGTCTCTGCAATGTTAAGCTATGGCGCCGCCTTTCCAGATCCTCCATCTGCATTGGTCATCCAAGCCAACAACCTCCGTCCCGGCGAGAGCGCCTCAGTGACGGAAATCTCAAAAATCGAATACTCATCTCCGATCGCCATGAAAGTCGCCCTGCCAAGCGGGCAATCTTCAAACATCCTGAAGAGTCAAATCACGGCCATTTTCCAATATCCGAACCGGTTGGCTTCCCTAGCAGAAACATCGGACGTTCAGGCACTTGCCACCAAGCGGGCAGAAGCCGTGGATCTCATGGCGAAGTATCCCGCAGCCAAGGTCTTGTTAGCACCGTTGATCGCACAGATCGACGACGACACGCGCAAGTTCGGTTCCGGCCAGGTGAGACTACGAGGCGTTTGGCAGAGTCGTGACGGTTCACAGTCCTCAGGAAGTTTAAAGAAGAGGCTCGTTCTTGAAGGTGCTACCTACGTCGATCCGGTCATTACCCGGTTGGACAACGGCGCTGCCATCCTCAAACACGAGGGTGGTGTCGGTCGAGTTAGCCTTAAAGACGCTCCAACAGAGTTGATCGCGCTAGTTCGGGTTAACCCAAAACTCGTGGCAGGTTTGAAACCAATCACGAAGCTCAAAGCCGGGGCCACCGAACTCACCAATGCCATCATTCTCGGGCAACAAGACGGACAGGTGGTTATCTACCATGACAGCGGCATTACTGCCGTCCGCCCGGACCAGCTTCCGGCGGATATTGTCGCCTCACTCGTCGTTGCCGACCCAGATCCGTCTAACCCAACCAGGGATGACCCGCCGAATGCGACGAATGCCGGCGTCTTGCCCCGCAAACCCGGAAAAACACCCAGGGATCCCGACTATGGCTGGGAAAGCACTCTCGAGGAAATAGAGCAGTGGAAGCTGGCGAACAAAGAGTCGCTCTCCAATGACGATCCCGGATACCTATTCCACAAGCTACGCCACAAAGTCGTCGGAATCGATGGTCCTATACCCACTTACCGGGAAATCATTCAGTTTATCAATGGTAAAATTCACCCATTGGAACTGGGATACAACAAGACCAACAGGTGTATGGTGCTGCGGCAGATCGAAGACTCCGGCACTTGGATTATGGTGGCCTTCAAAGGGGCGGACCTAGATGCCAACGTGAGATTCGGCCGCGAAAGCAACGGTGCCTGCTGGGTGAGACTGGAAACCGCTGACGGCAGCGAAAACATTGCCCATTACAGTCCGGACATAAACCACAAAGGAGAACTCACGCTTCGCCGTGATCTGACCAGCCTACGCATTATTGACACAGCGGACCTTGACGATGCCAAACGTATTGCTCGGGCCTTCAGTATCTTGATTCAGACCCATGGAGGCTCTGTCTCCAAGTTCTGATTCGTCACAGCCCGTGGTTCTTGCTGCACGCACAACATCACCGAGAAAAGGCCGACGCTCCCCAGCGCCGGCCTTTTGTTTTAAACCTTCAACTAACTCTACTTATGAAAACACTACTCATCATTCTTCTAGCCACGGCGTTTGCCTGTACCTCTTGTTCCCGCAGCGCAAGTCCACCTCCAGCAGACGCACACGCCCGCAGTCGCATCAGCGAACTTGAGAACCAACTGCAGATGCATCGCCGTTACGCCGAACTGGGTGACCGCGCTGACGCTGAGCGCGGTGCTACTGCCTACTGGAAAACCATCGCCGTCTCTCTCGGGATAGGCTGCGCGGTCATGCTCATTGTCGGAACCTCTCTGGGATCAAGGACCCGCCATGACAACCAACACTCATGAACCCCGGTGGCCCGACGAGGACGACTGGGATGACGAAAACTTCGACCAACGTCCTCCATCCCCAGCCCATCACCAGGGCGAAGCATTGTCAGCGCGACAATCGCTGGTCAGGAAGACATGGCGGCCCACTGCTCTGCCCGTGCCTCAAGTGGATCAAGAATTTGATCTGCTGGGTCCAATCGAGCGGTCTGCCGAGGTGATCCGGTATCAATGCCAGAATGCGGAATACTGGATTTCGCCGGGTGGGTGGCTTCGCGAATGGATCCGGCTCAACTTGCGAGTCGCCATATTCTTGGCCATCCCTGCCATCACCGTCGGCCCTCTCATGACCTTCATGCTGGAAGGTGTGAGTTCATGGGTGGTTCATTGCCGAACTATCCAAGCCAGCCTCCTGCAGTCGCCCTTCGCGGCATTGCTGCTAATCGGCGTCTGCCTGGCGGTGGCGTGGGTCATCCGCGCCTTCCGTCGCTCAGATGGCCGCAACCCATGGTCCCGATAGCCGGTAATAGCCGCGCTGTCAGACCCACCATCCTGAAGCCGGGGTCCTCCTCAAGAGGGCGCCCGGCTTTTTTCGTGTAACCCCGACCCCTAGAAATAAACCTATGGAACAAACGACTCTATACTACCGCCAAGGCGGATCGGACAAGGTGTATGCCGCGTTCATCGAGCCTTGCCAAGCCGGACACATAGTCCGCTTCCAATTCGGCCGACGGGGCACCGCCCTGCAGTCCGGGCAGAAAACTACAGCTCCCGTCAGTTATGCTGACGCCCAGAAAGTCTACGATAAACTCATCCGCGAGAAACTCTCCAAAGGCTACCAACCAGGCGATGGCCAGACCGCCTACGAAACACCGCCCATCGTCCCGGCTTCACCTGGTATCCTACCTCAATTGCTCAATGCGGTGGCGGAGGAAGAGGCCAAGCAGCTAATCCAACACTCGGACTACTGGATGCAGGAAAAGCTCGATGGCCGCCGACTCCTGTTGTGCCTTGCCGGTTCGGTGGTTACCGGGCTCAACCGGCAAGGCAAGCCTGTGGCAATCCCTCAATGTTTCGTCCAGGCCGCCCATCGCTGCGTGACTGACTTCGTCCTGGATGGAGAACAGGTGGGCGACACGCTTCATGTATTCGACCTCCTGCAGATTGGTAAAGAAGATCTACAGGCTCGTCCCTATCATGAGCGCCATTGGCTGCTGGGCCAGTTGTTGGAAGAGATCACTACTGACAATAACCCCATCATCCCGGTGGCCACTCATAAGGGACGCCGTGACAAACTCGCCGCAGTTGAATCCATCCGCGCCGCCAACAAGGAAGGCGTGGTGTTCAAGGATCGCAGTGCTCCCTACACTCCCGGAAGGCCCAACTCCGGCGGACCCCAACTCAAATGGAAGTTCTGGGAAAGCGCGTCGTTCATCGTCGCCGCCCATAACCGCCAGCGCAGCATCGTGCTGGGACTCTACCGTGACAGCGAACCTGTCCCGGCCGGTAATGTTACCATTCCGCCCAACCATGCCATCCCGGGTGTTGGCCAGGTCGTGGAGTGCCGCTACCTCTACGCATTCCCAGAAAGTGGCCTGATCTACCAGCCCATCTACCAGGGCACCCGGGACGACATCCCCGTAGAACACTGCACCCCCTCGCAGCTCAAATACAAACCGGCTAATACCGGGATTTAACCACGCTACTGACCCCTGCAGCCCATGCGCCATCCCCGGTGCATGGGCTGTCTGCTTTTAACCCTGAACCCAAAAAGGAACCAATACCCTATGCATGCCATTACCCTGCCCATCGCAGAACTCAAACCTGCTCTCACCGGCCTCGCCAAAGTCATCAACCGCCAGGCAGCCTTGCCTGCCTTGCAATGCCTCCGCGTGGAGCGCACCTCCGAAGGCTGGATCTGCCTGACTGGCTGTGATCTCAATTCATTCGTGACCGTGCGTTTCGAGCAACCCGCCTCCGGATCGCCCTGCGCCATGCTGGTCAATCTAGAGGAACTCACCCGCCTTGCCAAAAACTTTGGCAAAGGCGAGTCCCTTGAACTCATCCTCTCTGACAAGGGAGATGTTGCCGCCCGCTTCCCATTGGCAGGCCAAGCCAATGAAGTGGAGATCAAGCCACATCGGCTCGCGGACTTCCCCGTCATTCCCCGGCTCAAACAACCTTCCATTAAACTACCGGATCCGGTGCGAACCTCGTTGCAGCAGGCGCTGGCCTGTTCCAGCAACGATCCGGGACGGGTTGTGTTGATGGGAGCTTACCTTGATGCCAGCAAACCGAATGCTCATTATCTGGTCGGCACCGATGGCCGTCACCTCTACAGCAGCAATTCGTTTTCGCTGCCGCTGCAGGAATCGTTCATCATCCCTAAACACAAGTTCCTGGGATGGCGCGACTTCAATCTCGACGGTGAATGGCAACTGCGCGCCGGGAATGCTGAAGGCCTCGACCAGACCTACGTGCAATTCAGCAGCCGCCGCTGGAGGTTCATCAGCAAAACCGTGGACGGCAAATACCCCGACTGGAGGAATGTTGTGCCGAACCCTCACCAGGAACGGACGTGCATCACACTTGATCCGTCTGCATCCGGTGCGGTAGCCCGGGCTGTCGGTCTGCTGCCCTGTCACGAAGAAACCTACCGGACCATGGGGCTGGAGTGCCGCGAAGGCCAACTGCACCTCATGGGCAAAGCGACTGGAGACGTGCCCTGGCTGCGCACTCTCATCCAGGGAGCCAGTTACACAGGCCCAGATACTACCGTTTATCTGGACCGCCGGTTGTTCCTGAAGGCTCTGGAGTTCGGCCTGCTGAAGGTCGGTATCATTGACCCGTTGTCACCCCTGCGGTTCAGCCACGAGGGCCGTCAGATGATCGTGATGCCGGTTAGGATCCATGATCAGACAGAACCTCCAGCTCAGGTGCCGCCACCCGTCCCGGCCATTCCGCCAGCGCGTTCACCACACATCGGCGCCGCACCTCAGCGTCGCCACTGCGAGCCTCATCTGTCCAATGAATCCGTTGGTTCTCCGACTTCGAGCGAACCCTCCGTCGAGGAAGCGCTTCAAGTCGTAGAAGAACTCCGCGGCACCTTCGGCAACGGCATGAACCGGCTCCGCGACCTGTCCACCAAACTGCGGCAGATCCAACGTGGCCAGAAGACCAATGACCGTGAACTGCGGTCCGTGCGCCAGACACTCAAGGTGCTCCAGGGCGTCCGCCTCTGACAGAGACTGATGCTTATCCCAGGGAGGGCCTGAGCCCACGCCAAGCGGTGCTCAGGCTCTCGGGTAACCGTCACCTTCTCATCACTAAATCCAATTATCAAAAGCTATGAACACTCTATTTGAATCTCCTGCCAGACGCAAAACCCCCAACCTGATCCTGCACTGCGGCGCACGCCTTGCTTCGATGGATGAGGTAAGGGCTGCCTCCACGCCATCTCCCACCGAGAGTTGGTGCCCCATCCCCCATTGGTCGCTGATCAACACGATCCAGCGCACCCTTACAACCACCAATCTGCGCACCGGCACTCAGGCCCATGCGCTCAGTCATGAAGGCCAACGGTATTTCGGCCTCATGGAAATCCAGGGCCGCCACACCGAGGGTGACTATTGCTGGGTGCTCGGCCTCAGGAACAGTCACGATAAGACGTTCCCTGCCGGGATTGTGGCCGGAGCCTCAGTCCTGTGCTGTGACAACTTGAGCTTTTCGGGAGAGGTCAATCTGGCCCGGAAACACACCCGGTTCATCCTGCGAGATCTACCCATGATCACCGAGCGTGCCATCGGCCAGTTGATGGCCAAATGGCACGACCAGGACAAACGGATTGCCGCGTATAAAGACGCCGACCTTGCTGATGAGATTGCTCACGACCTGATCATCCGGGCCACGGATGTCGGTGTTTGTAGCAACCGCTACATCCCGGGCGTCCTCCACGAATGGCGGGAACCTCGCCACGAGGCCTTCGCGACACGCAACGTGTGGAGCCTGTTCAATGCATTCACGGAGACGTTGAAGGAAGGTAACCTCGTGGAGTTGCCGAAGCGCACGCAGGCCCTTCACGGGCTGCTGGATACCCATGTTGGGCTTGGATTGAATTAACGCAAAAGAAACGAGTCCGAGGCAGCCTTTGCTGCCTCGGACTCCTCTTTTTTAGCTATCCCAATCATGGATGACCAATCGTCCCCAGGATGCGGTCTCAACCGATTGAAGTTTGCCCTCCACTAGGCCGTTGGGAGTGCTGCCCCCTTATTCACGGGGCTAATTTTTCAAGAGTTCATGATCGCTCTCGAGTCCTAACGTCGGGCCATATCGATGATTTAGGTCCGACATTCTCTTTTGTGAGGTTTCTCAAGGAGAGGCAGTATTAATGTGATGCCATCTGCTCCCGATAGCCCTGATCACTACGAAGCTTTTGTCGAGCTGTTCACTCGGCATGAGGCCGATTTGCGTGCCTTTACGCGGTCGCTGCTGCCTTCGTGGGATGATGTGGATGAGGTTATGCAGCGGACGGCCCTGGCACTTTGGAGGAAGTTTGCGCAGTTCGATCATGACACTGTTTTTATGAAGTGGGCCTGCGTCGTGGCTCGATTTGAGGTGCTGGCGTATCGCAGGAAAATGGCACGGGATCGATTGGTCTTTAGCGAGAGCATCATGGAATTACTGGCAAATGAAGCTCAATCTGAGGCAGAAGAGCGTCAAGCTTCTGCACTAGGCGGGCGGGAACAGCGGGCACTTGATACATGCCTTGGAAAACTGCCGGAGGCCAAGCGTGAACTCGTCATACTCGCCTACACCCCGGGGATACAAATTGTAGACATTGCGGAAAAGCAGGGACGCAGACCTAATACGCTATACATGATGCTGAATCGCATTCGGCAGGACCTGATGCGCTGCATTGATGCCTCTCTGGAACAGGAGGAGCACGCATGAACTTCGAGAGCGAGCAGGAACAAAACTGGATCGAGTCTTACGTGAACGGCAACCTTGATGAAGGTGCGCTCGCTGACTTCGAAGCTCATCTGACGATAAGCGCTGGCGCGCGCGCGCGATTGAGGCGCTACCTTAGGCTGGATGCTCAAATGCGGGCCAAGGCATCTGATGTCTCGCCACTTATTGCGGCCTGGAAACCTAAACCAATAGCAGTGCCACTGGCGGATAAACCCGCAACTCGCTGGCGCTCAACGTGGCTACCCACTGCACTTGCAGCTTCCTTTGTCATTCTGGCAACGCTATTGCTTTGGCCGCATAAAGAGCCTTCTTCGAGTGTGAGTCTCATCGAGAGTGCGGAGACAACCATGCGGGGCTATGCGGTCATTCGCCGTATGGTCCAACCGGAGTGGGCGAATGGCGAAACCGCCCGGCGCTCAGGCGATCTGCTTACAGAGGGAAAGGTTAGATTGCAATCTGGATTGATCCAGATCGACTTCTTCTGTGGAGCTACCGTGGTCGTGCAGGGGCCAGTGGAGTTGGACATTACATCCGCATGGGGTGCCACTTGTGTCAGTGGCAGGCTACGCGCTGTGGTGCCGCCTGCCGCCCGCGGGTTCCGCATACTTACCGCGCAGGGTGAGGTTGAAGACTTGGGGACAGAGTTTGCTCTTTCCGTCCAGCAGGACACTTCCCAAGTGAATGTATTGGAGGGAAAGGTTATTGTTCATCCAAACCAAGGGGCAGCGCGTGAGGTGCGGGGGGGCGATGTCCTAAAACTCAGTCCCGATGGCCTGCTAGCGACGGTCGCCGATAGCGCTCCAACCTCTGCCGGACTCGACGAAATCCGTGTCGACGATGCCGAGCGCGAACGCCGTGAGTTCATCCAGTGGGAGGAGCACTCGCGTAGTCTACGCCAGGATCCTCGACTCATTGCTTACTACCCGATGGCAGCCGATGACTGGACGGACAATGTATTGCACGACCGTGCCCCGCACGCAGACGGCGGGGAACCATGCGATGCGATACTGCTCGGCTTCGCCAGCCGCCTTCCGGGGCGCTTTGATGCGGCAAAAAGCGCCCTGGATGTCAAACGGCCTGATGCTCGCGCCCGCGTCCATATACCCGGTGAGTTTAGTGCTTTCACGTTCGCTGCCTGGGTGCGCATTGACAGCCTCAGCCGCCTCTACAATGCGCTTTTCATGGGCGACAACTACAATACGGGGGAGCCCCACTGGCAGATCCGTGAAGATGGCAAACTTATGCTGTCCGTGATGGTGGATGACACTAAAGAACCGATGAAACCCGGCGACCGTGGCCTACATCGCCTTTTCTACTCTCCAGTGTTCTGGCAGGAGTCCATGAGCGGCAAATGGCTGCACCTCGCTTCTACGTACGATCCGGTGCGGCGAGAAGCGGCTCACTTCCTAAATGGCGTGGAGCTTAGCCGTGAACCAATTCCAGAAAGATTCCACATTTCTACCCTGCGGATCGGGTCCGCAGAAATCGGGAGCTGGGGCCTGCCCTTTAAGGCCAATGATGCGCAATTCGCCGTGCGTAATTTGAATGGCCGGATGGATGAGTTGGCCATCTTCAACGCGGCGCTCAACGCGGCAGAAATCAAGGCATTGCACGAGAGTGGCAAAAAGCTCAACGAGTAATTTTCAATTTCCTGAGAACCCGCGGTGAGGTTTTCGCAGTCTCGGCAGTGATTCACCAAAATACCCCCATTTCGCCCGCGTCCTGTGTCTCCCCTCTCGTCATTCTATGCTCTCCGCGAATCTGCGTGACACCCATGCCGCAGAAACCAAACGTGCTATTCATCGCCAATGATGATCTCCGTCCCGAATTTGGCTGCTACGACATCTGCGATCTATCGCGAACGTGTATACTCACGGGCCTCCGACCTGACACGTTGAAGATTGAGGAATTCGATTCTTTCTTCCGTTCCGTAGTGCACTTCGTTCGAGAGGCTGACGCGCGCGCGGCTGTGAAGGTGGCGAAAGCGATTCTTCAAATCAACAAAACGCCATGGAACGACTTTCGGTGCAGTTGAAATAGACCAAAAAGACAACCAGCGCATCCTTCCAAAGCACCTCACCATGAGATTCCTAAAGTTTATCTTTTTTTCCCTGCCCTTTCTCTGCGGCTCAGTGGCACTCAATCGGGCAAACGCCGCCGATAAACCTAACATCCTAGTTATCGTCTCTGACGACCACGGCTATGGCGATGTCGGCTTCCAAGGGTGCAAAGACATTCCCACGCCGCATCTTGATCAACTCGCCGCTGAGGGCATGCACTGCACCAGCGGGTATGTGTCACATCCTTTTTGCAGCCCTACACGTGCGGGTCTCATGACGGGCCGTTATCAGCATCGCTTCGGGCATCAGTTGAATCCGTATTACAATCCTGATGATCACAAAGAGGGGCTGCCACTGAGTGAGAAACTGCTGCCGGAGTATCTAGGCAAGACGGGCTACAAGACGGGATGGATCGGTAAGTGGCACCTCGGCGCGGCGCCGGAGTTTCGGCCAGAAAATCGCGGTTTTGCAGAAACTTTTGGTTTCATTGGCGGCGGGCACAAATTCCTTAACTGGAAGGTGGACATCAAAAACGAGTACACCGTGCCCATCGAGCGGAATGGCAAGCCTGTGGAGGTCACGGAGCATCTCACCACAGCGCTTGGAAACGAAGCCGCAGACTTCATCAAAAGGCACAATAGCGAGTCTTGGTTCCTTTACTTAGCCTTCAATGCACCGCACATGCCGAACGAGCCGACCGCAGAACGTCTCGCTCAATTTTCCGCTATCGCCGATCCATTGCGCCGCAAGTATGCGGCTCAAGTTAGCCTTATGGACGATGCCATCGGTGCTGCATTGGACTCGTTGCGTGTTTCGGGACAGAATCAGAACACGCTCGTCTTTTTCTTCAGCGACAATGGCGGCCCCATCAAGGACGGCAAAGGCAATGGCTCGGTCAACAGCCCTCTCCGCGGCGGCAAAGGTGATGTTTACGAAGGCGGCATCAGAGTGCCCTTTGTTGTCAAATGGCCCACCAAGTTGCCTGTTGGCGTGAAGTATGATCTGCCTGTCAGTTCGCTGGACATCTTCGCCACCTCGCTGGCCGTCGCCGGCGTGGCGATGCCTACTGACAAGAAATACGACAGCGTGAATCTCATTCCCTACCTCAGCGGTGAAAAAAAGGAGGCAGCTCACACGCAACTTTTCTGGCGCACCGGCCCAAGCATGGCCATGCGGGAAGGTGACGCCAAACTGGTGAATCTGGGTCCAGGCCAGCAGTCGCTCTACAACCTAACATCCGACCTCGGTGAAGAGTCCGATCTTGGAAGCGGCAAACAGGATGCGGTGAAAGCCATGTCCGAAAGCATCAAAGCTTGGGATTCCGAAATGGTTCCTCCGGCTTTCCCCGGTGCCACTGCCTATGAAAAACCCGGCAAAGGAAAGAAGAAGACCGACTAGCTTTTCTAGCAATGGCAGCGCTTCAATGTTGCGGTGATGGAAATATGGCCGCAACCCTAATCATCCCCCTTGCTTCGCCTACCGGCACATACCACGATGAATGAATACATTTCCCGGCGCACTGCGCTGAAAATCGTCGCCGCTGGCACAGTCTCCGGTATGTCTTCCTACTCCGAACGAGCGCAGGCGGCTGCACCGTCCAGAACGAAGTCCCCCGACGCATGGAGTCGCACACATGATCGCGTTTGGCTCGGAGGTGAGTATTGGGCGAACCCGATGGAAGATTGGCGCATCGTTGGTGGCGCGGCTGAGTGCCAGAGCCTCGGCGGAAATCGAAGCATTCATTCGGTTACTCACCAGATCACAAATCCGACGAAGGGCTTCATGATGTCGGCGTTGGTCGCACAGGTGGAGGCAAAGGGAAAAGATGCAGGCGCCGGATTCCGCATTGGAGCTTGCAGCGAAATCAATGAGCACCGCAGCAACTGCTTCGTGGGCAAAGGCGTTAATGCAGGCGTGGGCGAAGGTCAGTTGCTGCTCGGACCAAAGACGGCGCAACTCGATGCCTTAGCTGACTCCAAGAACATGGAGCTTCGACTGACCGGTCAGGCAAATGGTGCCGTAGTCAGACTCACGCTCGAAGCGCGTGTGCCAGTCACCGGTGTCCGCCTAGGAATGGTAACGTATGATGTTCCGCCCCAGGCCGTCCTTGGGAATGTCGCGTTGGTCAGCAACTTCGCTACAGGAGGAGGAAAAAAGGACGGAAAGAAAGTTGCGCAGACAGGTTCGCGTCATCGCTTCAGCAGTTGGACGATGGAGGGCGAGGCCTTCACTGTTAGCCCTTCGCAGCGTTTTGGCCCGCTCCTTTGGTCCATGTATTCACTGAGCGATTCCCGCACAGAAGAAGGCTTTGTGATGAAGATCAGCGCGCTTACCGGGCCGATGGGCAGAGACGACTGCCAGATGGTCGAACTACACGTAGAACGCGGAGGCAAGTGGCAGTCGCTCGGAGAAGCGAAGCTAGATACCGATGCATGGGTGGCGACTTTCCGCATTCCGAAATGGGACGAGCGGACCGCCACGCCATATAAACTCGTCTACCGCGAGAGGCACTCGGATGGTACGGAAACGCCAGACGAATGGACGGGCACGATCCAGGCAAATCCCGTGGGTCGTCCGCTGCGCATGGCGGCCCTGACTTGCCAAAACGACTACGCTTTTCCTTACGAACCGGTGGTGCAGAACGTCGCGAATCTAAAACCCGATCTGGTGTTCTTTTCCGGCGATCAGATCTACGAAAGCCATGGCGGATTTGGCATCATCCGCGAACCCGCTGAACGGGCGATCCTGAACTATCTACGAAAATACTATCAGTTCGGTTGGGCCTTTCGCGATGTGATGCGTGATCAGCCAACCTTATGCTTGCCGGATGATCACGATGTTCTCCAGGGCAACCTCTGGGGGGAGGGTGGCACAAAGATGCTCAATGCCGAGGCCGATCACGGAGCTTCCTTCACCGGCGGCTACATCGAGCCGGCCCGCATGGTGAACGCGGTGCATCGCACGGTCGTCTCGCATCATCCCGATGCGTTCGATGCCACGCCCGCATCGCAGGACATCAGCGTCTATTATGGCGACATGGTTTACGGCGGAGTGGGCTTCGCCATCATCGCCGACCGACAGTGGAAAAGCGGACCAGAGCTTGTGAAGCAGGCGCAATCCGGAGGCGGACGGCCTGATCTTATCTCGGATGCAAAAGTCAGGAACCACGCGCTCGATAAGCCGGGCCTCGTGCTGCTTGGCGAACGGCAGGAAGCGTTTTTGCTAAAATGGGCAAATGACTGGCGCGGCCACACGCTCAAGGCCGTGCTGAGCCAGACTGTATTCTCGGGCATAGCCACTCATCACGCAGACTATGACCGCTATCTGAAGCGGGATCTCGACAGTGGCGCCTGGCCGCAGACGCCTCGAAATCGGGCGATCGAACTCATGCGTCCCTCAATGGCTCTGCATATCAATGGTGATCAGCATCTCACCTCGCTGTCTCAATATGGCGTGGAGAAGCAGCGAGATAGCAACTGGGCCTTCTGCACGCCCGCCATCGCCGCAGGCTTTCCCCGCTGGTGGCGCCCGGACGAAGTGGCAGACATGCCACACTCCAACCGACCAAAACACGGCCTGCCCAACACTGGCGAGTATCTCGATGGTTTCGACAACAAGGCCTACGTCTACGCCGTGGGAAATCCTGAGGTCGGCAGGGCTCCGAATCGCTATGACAAGGCACACGAGAAAGGAAGCGGCTTCGGCTTCATCACCTTCGATACGATCAAGAAGACCTACTCCGTAGCGTCGTACCGCTTCCTAGTCGATGCCACCAATGGCAAGCCCGGCAATCAATTCCCCGGATGGCCAGTGACTATCCATCAGGCGGAGAATCGCGGTGAGAACAAGCTCAGCTAGACTGGTGTTCCACGACCACGGAAAAGCGTGCACCTATCAGCCCCCATTAAGCAACATTTCACGACCTGAGCGGAAGCGTTACTCACTGATCTTTATGTAAACGTAACCTTCGCCTTGTTTGCGGATCACTTCGCCGACGCCGGAATCGACGGTCGTCGCCTGTTCAACGAGGTCCTTCTTTTCGATCTTGTCGCGGCGCATGGTGTTTTCGCAGGCGGCGAAGACGACGCCCTCCGCGTGCAATTTCGCTAGCTTTTCCGCCATTTTGGGGTGCTCCGCCGCGTTTTTGGCGATAAGCAGACCGAGGCCTTTGCCATGCGTGACGACTACGAGTTTGCCCGCTTCTGCGCCGAGCGATTTGTGCGCGTTCTCGACGTTGCGCAAGGCACCCTGCCATTTTTCAGGGCCGTCGGAGGTGACTTCAAAGACGACTTGGTGGATTTTGTTGGAGGCGGCCTTTGCCGGTTCGGCAGTCATGGCGGTGAGGGGCAATAAGGCGAGTGCGGCGGTGAGGGTTTTAAGGAGCGTTTTCATAAACCGTTCTGGTATTGCGGGTTGGTGAGGAATCAGTGGATGGTGACTTCTATCGGCAGCCAATGGTGAATGATGTAACTGCCGCGATCATCGTGATGTTCCGCTGGTTGGTTGCGGCCTTTGGAATCCGTGGCGCGGGACATCACGACGGTCCGACCCGGGGTCGCTGGCACCGACCATTCGTATTCCCAGAGCCGCCACGCATTGCGCAGGGAGTCACCGAGCAGTCGCGCGTCGTGCCAGCTTGCGCCTTCATCGGTCGTTACTTCCACGCGCACGATTTCCGCATCGCTGGTCCACGCGGCGCCGTGCACGCGATACGGGCGACCCGTGCGCACCGTCTCCGCAAACTCCGGCCGGGCGATCTGCGATTTCACACGAGCGGTGGTGATCGGCACAAGTGACGGCGCGCTCGATCCGCGTTCCCAATAGGCGTAATCGATCGATTGAAAGTAGCCGTTGTAAGGCTGGCTCGCGGCCACGATCTGCGTGAGCCACTTCACCGCCGCCATGCCGTACCAACCAGGCACCACCGCGCGCAGCGGGAAGCCATGCGCCGCGGTCAGCGGTTTACTGTTCATCGCATAGGCGAGCAGCACGTCGTCCATTGCCTTGGTGACGGGCAGGCTGCGCGAATAGTGAATCTTCCCCGCGGGCCGCGGCGGCTCCTTGATTTTGCCCTCATCGGCGCCTTCCAAAATGACCTCACAAGCCGAGTCCTTCAGCCCGGCGCGGTTGAGGACCGCTGCGAGCGGCACGCCCGTCCACTCGGCATTTCCCACCGCTCCGCCTTCCCATTGTGCGCCGCTGCGCTGCGGTTCGAGAAAAGTGCGACCATTGCCCGCGCACTCCATCGACGTGGTGATCGTGCGCGCCTCCATCGCGCGGAGTTCGTCGAGGGTAAGTTCGAGCGTCTCCCCCACTTCGCCTTCGATCTTTAATCGCCAGGTCTTCGGATCGATCTCCGGGATCGGAAAATGGCAGCGGACATAAAAGCGATCGACGGGCGTGATAAACGATTGGAGCGAGCCAAACGGCATCTCCAGATTCACCGGGTTCTTTTCGCGGACGATCATTCCGCCAGATTCGCGCTCGGCCGGAGAGGTTGCGGCGGATTTGTTCGGTTTCATGTTGTGGCGACGAGTTGGTTTTTGGGGGATTCTTCCAGATCGCTCGCGGCGCAACCCAGGGCTCTCATGGCGTCATCTAGGCTGAGGTGGAGGCAGTTGCGCCCGAAGTGGTCTGGGAAACCGGCCACTCCAGGCGGTCCATGACTGGGCCTTTCACTGCCGCGAGATGAAAGCCGACGCCGGAGTCGCGCAGTTGCTCCACGAGCTTTTCGAGCGTCTCCAGGTCCTTCTGCTCGGCAATGAGCCTCAGCAGATGATCTTCGAGGTGGAGCGCATTCGCGAAGTAGAGACTTTCATCCATTCGAATCGCTAGCACGCCGGGGTAAACGCGGACCTTGTGCCGGTGGATATTGCGGAAGTGCTCGGTGTGTCCGATGCCTTCCAAAACAGCGATGTGCGGACGGCTCGATCGCCACAAGAAGAGGAACAGCGCAGTGCTCGTGCCGATGGCTACACCGAGTTCCACGCCCGTGAAAAGGACGATGATAAACGTGAGCACACAGGAGCTAAAATCCGCGCGGCTGTAGCGCCGAAGCTGCGGCGCACGTTTGAAATCCACGAGGCCGAACACTGCCACGATGATGATCGCGCCGAGTGCGGTATGCGGGATGAAGTAGAATAGTGGCGTCAGCGCGGTGACGGTGAGCAGCACGAGCGCCGGGGTGATCATCGTGGCGAGCGGTGTCTGCGCGACGGCGGCGAAATTCACCACGGAACCTCTGAAGCCGCCGGTGACCGGATACCCGCTGGTCAGCGCCGCGCCGAGATTGGCCAGGCCCAACGCCACAAGTTCGCGATCGGGATGCACATTCTTTCGACCTTTGCTGGCGAGCGTCTTGGCGATGGCATCGCCCGGGAGGTCCGCCGCGCGATAGGCCGACGCCCATTGCGCCATAGGCACCCAGCGCTCCAGCCAGTTGGGCGCTCGGGTGCTCATCATCCGGCAAGGCTGGTAAACTCAGGATGCACGGGCGGGCCTCCGGCTGAAGTCACGCCGCACCGATGAAATCGTCATCCACCCGGCGACAATGAAGATCACGCCGGAGGCTAGGAACGCGTAGTCGTAAGCCGATTGTCCGTAGCGCTCGACGACATGGTGAATGTTGAGAATGTGGTGATCGATGATCCCTTCGACGAAGTTGAAGAGTCCCCATCCGAGAAAGAGCGAGGCGACGAACGCTTTTCCCGACCAAGGCACCTCGTCGCGGCGGGCTCCAGCGCGCCAAAGCAGCGTGAGGCCGACGACAGTCATGATCCAAGTCATGGAGTGGAACAGGCCGTCCCAAAACATGTTGATCTCCATGTTGGGTATGGTCGTCTTTGGGAACCGCGCGGAGAGCATGTTGTGCGCTTGCAGCAGTTGGTGGAAGACGATGCCATCGACGAACCCGCCGAGGCCGATGCCGAGGAAAGTTCCCGCGATGACCAAGGGTTTTAGGTTGGTAGGAGCGTTCATTAGTGCGGTGTGTTAGAAGACATCGGACGGCCTTCCTCTGCGGCGACGGCGGGGCGGTCGGACAACGCGTGGTTAATAATCAGAACGGCCACCAACAGGATCGGGAAGGGCAGGAGAACCGTGAGAAGAGTGTAAAAAAAACCATCACCGAAGATGCTCGCACGGACTTGTTCACCGGTCGTCGTGTCGCAAATTGGGCAACCCATCACCGCGACCGACAGGGAGAAGAAGAAAATGGGAAACAGATAGCGCCACATGGTTTCTGAAAGTGCTTTAGCCTGCCCGAGAAAGCTTCGCCATTTGGAAGGCTTCTCGCGGATCACAAGTCGCGGGTTGAAAGTCGCCTCGGACGATTCGCAGCGCAGTGCGCTCGAGATCAATCTCCCTCGCAGTGCGCACCCCGCGCTTGCGAACGATCGGCAAAGGCGGACACCACCCCTGCAACGCGTGTTGGAGCAGGAACGCCGCGATCACCACGGGGAAGCCGAACCACTTGCGATTCACGGAGAAGCCCAGTCCAAGCGCGACAAGCGCAAGGGTGGCGGCGTTGGCTTCGAGCGTGCGTTCCGTGTCCCACTCGCGGTCGAGTTCCTGCAGGCGGTTTGCGATGGCCCCCGATCCGAGCGCGGCGACACGCGCCACGTTCTCCTCGGTCATTTGTTCGATCTGCCGGTTAACCTCGTCCGGAGTGCTCTCCTCCACGCGGGTCATCGTGGCCGGTAAATTGTGCGTGAGCGCGTTCATCGTAGATTACCTCGGATAGACGCGTTGGAGGTAGTACAGCCCCACCGACAAAAGGATTGCGGCCGCGTAAGCGAAGGGCAGGCGCGGAATGTGGAGCAGGTCCGGAATGGTGAGCTTTCCTTTCTCCCCCCACGTCTCAACCGTCTTCTTTAACCAACCAGACATTTCCGCAAATAAGTGAGAGCCAGCCATCAGGCCAGCCATCCCGAACAGGACATCCCAGCTACCCTGTCCGAGCGCTGCGGCACCGGTGCCGGGACAGTAAGCGAGCAACGCAAACCCTGCGCCAAACAACAGTCCACCGATAGTCTGTGCGCCGATTCGCGTCGGCTTGATGTGCAGATTAACCTTCGCGAAGTGATTCAGCGTGAAGATGCCAACCATGCCGACCACAATAGCGGTCATCATGATTTTCACGACCGTAAAATCCTGGAGCAGGAGCTGCCCGATAAGGACGTTATATTTGGCCACACCGCCTTTTTGCAGAAGGAATCCGAACGCTAGGCCGAACACGACCGCAGTCAGGATTTTCTTTCCGCATGGGCCCTCATCGGAAGGCTCACTGGACTCTTTCACTGCTTTGCCGGGATCGATCATAGAATTGTGTAGAGGAGCATGGCAGTGCCGATGCCGGAGATGAACATGCAGATGACGGTGAGCCACGAGCCGACATTGAGTTGGAGTGTGCCGGAGATGCCGTGGCCGCTGGTGCAACCACCCGCGAGTCGCGCACCAAAGGCCATCAGTATCCCGCCCGCGAAGCCGATGATACCGCGCAGCCCCATGCTGTTTTCTCCGAACTTATCGACCCACATCGGGTTCAGCCATTCGTTCTTGAACTCGCCGCCTGTCCATGCGGCAATCAGTGCGCCGACGATCGTGGAGGCGACGAAGATGAAGGCCCAATCTACGGCAGGCGGGTTGTCTTTGTAGTAAGGGAGCCCCTTGGTGTGCTTCGGCGCGACGATCTTTCCAACAAAGCCGGCAAGCGTGGCATAGAAGGAGGACGCGCCAATCGTTTTGTCTGCGAAGTAGAACGTAAGCCACGAAAGCACGCCGATCGCACCGCCGACGATGTAAGGCGACCAGGCTGGGCCGTCGTAATACTTTGCGTCCACCCCGAAATTTGCCGCGCTGGCTAGCGACGGCAGCACGAGCAGCGCAGCGACGAGGAGTCGGCTCATTTTCCGTCGCCTCCCTCGATCGTATATTTCGCCTTCTTCCACGCTTGCCAGCTTCCGGGGATGTTGCACACGCACTTGAAGCCTTCCTGTTTGAGGATGCTCGTCCCGACGCTCGCGCGGTAACCGCTGTCGCAATAGACCGCGGTTGGCATGGTCGGATCGAGTTTGCCGATCTTTTTTCGCAACTCGGGCAGGAACAGGTAATTCGCGCCAGGCACATGGCCGCTTTCCCATTCGGAAGGCGACCGCACATCAACAACCTGCAACCGCGATCCAGCGTCCTTCACCTCATGCACCGTCATCTGACCGACTTCGTCGAGTTCGAATCCCGCGTTATCCCACGCCTTCATCCCGCCCGCAAGATACCCAGCGAATTTGGTGTAACCCGTGCGCAAGTAGGGCTTCACGACCTCGTCGATCTCACCGTCGTCATCAATCACAAGCAGGATCGGTTCATCTGGCTCGAGCAGCCAACCCGCCCAGATGGAGGCCATCGGCGAGTGGCCAATATTGAGCGCCCCTTTGATGTGTCCGCCGCCAAAGGCAAGCATCATTCGGGTATCGATGAGCACGCCTTCCTTCTTTTCGATCGCTTCCTTGAATGCCTTCGGTGGCAAGGCAGGGACCCGCGGCAGATTACCGAGAATCTCGGGCCCCTTGGCGTTGATCTTTTTCATCCGCGGATAATAGGTGGGCACCGGCGGGGCAGTCTCCAGTGCATGTTTCTTGAACTTCTCGAAATCCGCAATCTGGAGATACGGGTTGAACTTTCGCTCATGTCCGATCGTGCTTTGCAGTCGATCGCCAATGTCCGCACCGCAAGGAGAACCGTGGCCGTGCGCGGGGAAAATCATCACGCTGTCGGGAAGCGTTAGGAAGTAATCGCGGAGCGTGTGAAAAAGCTGCTTAGTTAGCTGCTCGGTTTCGTTCGAACCCAGCAGGTCCGGCCGGCCAGCGGAGTTGACAAACAAGGAGTCGCCGGTGAGCACGCCCCACGGCGTGTCAGCGTGATCTTTTTCCGCAACGACGTAACTCACATGCTCCGGCGTGTGTCCCGGAGTGTGGCGAACAGTCACGAGAGTCTTGCCAAAAGTGAACTGGTCGCCGTCCGCGATCTTCTCGTGGTCAAAACCATAACGCGCCTCTTCCTCGTGGCTGAGGAAGATCTTCGCTGATTGCACGCGGTCACACAGTTCTCGCGATCCACTCAAAAGATCGGCATGGATATGCGTCTCAAAAATATGCGTGATTGAGACCTTCTTTTCACGTGCCAGTTCGACGTACTTATCGACGTCCGGAGTGGGATCGAAGATTGCGGCCACGCCATCGCTGTCGTCTCCGAGCAGATAGGAAAGCTCCGCGATGCCTTCGGTTTGAATGCGTTCGAAAATGAGTGCCATGGGGTGTTGTGGTTAGGAATGTAGGGTTGCGGATTCGGGGCGCGAGCGGCGGGAGAAGAGGCGCAGAGCCACGGTCGCGAGCACAATGGCCCCGACGAAAATCCAGGGAGACAGTCCCGTAACCTGCGGCAACGTGACTTTGCCCCAATCGCCCCACGCCTTCGTGAGAGATTGCAGCGCCGGAAAGGCCGCGACGTAGGCAAAGGCACCGACGAGCATGCCCCCCACGCCGATCATGGCATCACGTCGCCCTTCCCCGCAAGCGGCGACACTCGTCCCGGGACAGTATCCAAAGATCGCCATGCCTATCCCGAAAAGCACTCCGCCGATGATCACGGGAGCGAAAGCCGCAGGCTTGATATGCAGCGTAGTCAAGCCCATTTGCACCATCGCCCAGACGCCGACCGCGCCGACTGCCACAGCCGTGAGCATAATCTTTACAACCGTCCAGTCCGTGAAAAGGAACTGGCCCATGATAACGCGAAATTTCGCGGCGCGTCCCTTTTGCAGCAGGATCCCGAAAAGTATGCCCGTGAATAAACCGAGCGCGAGTTTAAGAGGTTCTTCAAACATGGCTACGGCCCTCCTTTCCGTAGAGCGCGAAAGCGGCAGCGGCTCCGCCCGCAAATATCAGAAAGACAAAGATCCAGCTCGATAAAGCCAGTTGCAGCGCCCCGCTGATTCCGTGTCCACTAGTGCAACCCTGCGCCATCCGCGCACCAAACATCATCAACGCCCCGCCAAAAAACGCTCCGGCGAACCGCTTCCGAATGCTCGGCCCGAAACGCCACTTCCAAAGGGGCGGAACGTCGCGTGGCTCGGAATCATTCCCCATTCTTGCACTGACCCACGCGCCAATGAAAACTCCAACTACGAGCATCAATTCCCAGTCGATCTTCGGTGCTTTGCCCTCAGCCACTTTCTTCTCAATCAGCGGCTCCGCGACGCCCGGTGCAAAGGCGCTTTCGGAAAGCGCCGCCGTATTTTCAAACGCTGTGGTAATGCCGATGGGATGATTCGCCGTGGCAAAGGCGAACCAACTCAGCGCGCCGATCCCGGCGCCCACTACGAAAGGAGACCAAGATTTCATTGTCATCGGATTGGTCATAAGATGCTGGGTTTGATAAGGTTTACTGCAAATCATCATCGGACTATGCGAGTTCAATGACCGTAAAAAAATTGGGAAAGGCAGGTTGCCGTGCCATTCTGCGTCCTTGCAGGTGGTCACTTCGCGGTTTTCGCGTTTTATCAGGGGGTTGGGGTAATGAGGCTGGCTTATCCCCCATTGCCTGCCCAAAAGAATTTTACGTGAGGTTTACCCCTGGCCGGCAGTAGTCGTGTGATGGACCCCATCCGCCGCATACCCCCCTGTCCCTTTAGGCACCTCTTATTTGGCTTTCTGCTAATCAAAACGGCGGCTGTCGGTTCGGTCCTCCTCGACTTCTCTCAAGAAGCTACGCTCAGGCAAGTTCAGCCGAGAGCTGTTCAGGTGTCCCTCGTCACCAACGACCGTGGTCCAGCGCTCAAGGTCCTGGCCAAGACTGGGCTCGATTGGCCGGGCATAACTTTCTCGATGCCAAACGGGCTCGATGTCAGGCAGCATGGCGACCTTGTCTTTACACTGAGGAATCCGCAGACGGACTCGATGCAGCTTCAATGTCGCATCGACAGCCGCCCTAAAGACATGCCGGATGCCAGAGAACTCGACCGCACAACTGGTATCTATTTGAAGGCGGGCGAAACCAAGGAGGTACGCATTCCGCTGCTGCCTTTTGTGGAGTATCACGACATCAAAGCAGCGGACCTGATCGGGATGAGAGGCATCCCGTTTTTTCAGCAGAGGACTTATCATTTGGAGCACATCTCCAAGATCACCTTCTTCCTCTTCAAACTCGAAAAATCGCTCACTTTTGAGATTGGCAATCTGAGACTCGAAGGGGTGCCAAACAAGTTGGAGTCAGCACCCGAGAAACCGTTTCCCTTGATCGATCAATTCGGGCAGTTCAAGCATCGAGATTGGCCGGGCAAAACCCACTCCGTCACTGAACTGGTCTCCCGCAAAAACGATGAGGCCAAGCAACTTGCCTCCACCGCAGCACCAGCATCTTGGGATCGATTTGGTGGATGGAAAGACGGCCCCCAGCTCGAAGCTACAGGCTTTTTCCGCACGGCGAAACACGAAGGTAAGTGGCATCTCGTCGATCCTGATGGGCACCTTTTCTTTTCACTAGGCATCGACGGCGTGGGCATTGGCGACGCGACTATCATTGATGAGCGGAAGCATTGGTTCGAGAGCCTGCCACCTGACAACGAAGTCAACAAAGCCTACTACTTGAGCTGGAAGGGCAACATGTCTGGCTATTACTATTTCGGGAAGAATGCCAGAGGCTTCAATTTCTCTAAGCATAACCTGATGCTGAAATATGGCGAAGAATGGCAACAGACCTTCCACCAGACCACGACGGAGCGCCTTCCCGCCTGGGGCATCAACACTCTCGGCAACCACTCGGACTACACGCTGTGGGCCAAGAAAAAGACGCCTTACACCGTGACCTTCAACGCCGACGGTCCGCCTATCGAAGGCACCAAAGGTTATTGGGGCAAGTTCGTCGATCCTTTCCACCCCGATTTCATGAAACAGATGCGCCAGCGCATGATGTGGAAGCAACATCTGGCCAGTAGAGACGATCCGTGGTGCATCGGCTACTTCGTGGACAATGAACTTAGCTGGGGCGACTCGACCGCTCTTGCTCTGGGCACGTTGACGTCACCGTCCGAGCAAAAAGCCAAGCAAGTCTTCATCGCTGATCTCAAAGCCAAATACGATAGCATCGAGGCACTGAACAAGATTTGGAAAACCGATCACGCCTCGTGGGACTCCCTGCTGTCATCCACCACCGCGCCCGCGATTCCAGACGCCAAAGCCGACCTCGAAGCCTTCTCCGAAAAAGTCGCCGACGCCTACTTCATCAACGTCCGCAAGGCCTTGAAGGAGTATGCGCCAAAACACCTCTACCTCGGCTGCCGACTCATGGGCGGCACCGTCAATCCCATCGCCGCCATGGCCAGCACCCGGCACTGCGATGTTGTCAGCTTTAACATCTACGAGCAGCAACTTTCCGATCATTTCCCCGAACTCCAAAAGGCGGGCGACAAGCCCTATCTCGTCGGCGAATTCCACTACGGAGCCCTCGACCGCGGCCTTTTCCACACCGGCCTTAATCCCGTGAAGAACCAAGCTGAACGCGCCGAGCACTTCACACAATTCGTGACTGACTGCCTCACTCATCCAAACATCGTCGGATGTCATTGGTTTCAGTATAGCGACTCCCCCACCACCGGCCGTCTATGGGACGGCGAGAATTACCAGATTGGCTTCACCGACGTCTGCGACACGCCGTATGTTGAACTCATTGAAGCCAGCCGTGCCATGGGCGAGCGGCTTTATTCAAGACAAACAGACCCATAATGGCCCACACATTCGGCGCTCGTCTCGGGACAGAATAGCTCTGGCTCCGACCTACAACCCGATCCCTCGAAATAGCTCTGTTCTGACAAGAGTAACTAAATTGCAAAAAAGCGGTTAACCTTTCGCGATTTCCGGCATTTGCTCATGAATTGCACCCATGAACGAAACCCAGCACGAGAGCGATTTTGTCGCAAATTTGACCGGTATCCAGATGCCGTTGCGCCTCTATGTGCAGTCGTTGCTGCCAGGAGATTCCGCGGCGCATGATGTGGTGCAACAGGCCAACGCGACGCTGTGGAAGAAGCGTGAGGGTTTCACCCCCGGCACTAATTTTAAGGCGTGGGCGTTTAGTGTGGCGCGTTATGAGGTGTTGAACTACCGCAAGCAGCAGGCGCGGGATGCGCGGTTTGTGTTCGGCGAAGAGTTGGAAGAGACCTTTGCCTGGGATATCTCGGCACGTGATGATGATACCGAGCGGCGGCATGAGACACTGAAGGGCTGTCTGGAAAAGCTGCGCATTCAAGACCGCGAATTGCTGCTGCATCGCTATACGGCCACTGCGGGCACGCTTGAAGAATACGCACAAAAGTCTGGCCGCAGCGTGGGCGGACTGAAAGTGACGTTGCACCGGTTGCGCAATATATTGCTTGGATGCATCGAAAAACAATTAACCCTATTAGATGCCAAATCATGAGTCCGGAAGAACGCAACCAACTCATCGACGGCTTGATTGAGAATTGCATTTCCGAAGCAGATTTCGTTCGACTAGAGGCAGAGTTGTCGGTCGATCCGACCGCGCGCGCTGCTTACTATGATCGGGTGCAATTGTCGATGGCGCTCGCGGAGCACGCTAAATACATGCCCGCGAAAAAAGCGCTCGCACGGCGGCATGGCGCTCCTCCCTGGATGGCGATGGCGGCGCTTTGGGTGGCATTGGTGGGTATCGCCACGCTTATGTTTTGGCCACGCCGGCCAGTTGCAGTCGCTAAAATTGAATCCACCGCCAATGGCTATGGCGCGCTCGTAAGTCAGGTGGATGCAGTGTGGTCCGGGAAGGCAAGCGCTTTGGCCGATGGCGCATTGCTACCCTCTGGCTTAGTGAAGCTTGAATCAGGGCTGGCGCAGGTGGAGCTCTTCAGTGGCGTGCGGCTTGTCGTGGAAGGAGCAGCGGAGTTCGAAGTGCTTTCACCGATGGAAATGCGGCTAACTCTGGGAAGATTGCGAGCTCATGTGCCGGAGACGGCGCATGGCTTCCGCATTCAAACGCCGGAGGGTGATGTGATCGATCTCGGCACTGAGTTCGCCGTAAATGCTTCTGCGCAAAGTTCGGAACTGCACGTCCTACAGGGTGAGGTAGAGTGGCATCCGCGCACCGCCGGCATGCAACGCATGGTTGGTGGCGAGGCCTTGCGCTGGAAGTCTGGTGGCGATCATGCGGTTATGACGGCGGACCAGTCACGATTTGTCGGACTTTCAGAAATCAAGGAACGGCACGAGGCAGCCCAGCTGAGTCGTCGCGTCGAATGGATTCGATTCAGCGAGCAGATGCTAAGCGATCCTCGCCTGCTGGCTTGCTATCGCATGGACATCTCCGACTCAGGCGAGCGCATGGTGCGCAATCTTGCCACGATACCGGCACCTAGGCCGAGCGCAGGAGCCATCGTCGCCGCCCGCCGTGCGGAGGATCGCTGGGGTATGGCGAATGGCGCACTGGATTTCAGCCCCGAAGGTAGCCGCGTGCGCGTGAATGTGCCAGGCGAGCATAGGTCGCTGACAATGTTGTGCTGGGTGAAGATAAACAGCCCCGACCGCCTCTATAACTCGCTCTTTCTCACCGACGGCCATGAGATAGGCGCTCCCCATTGGCAAATCACCAATGATGGCCGCTTATTTTTCTCGGTAAAGAAATCCGCACAGACTGTGCAGGAGAAAGGTCGGCGAGACAAGTTCAATGCCTACTCTCCCGAGTTCTGGAACACCTCACTCAGTGGCCGGTGGCTCATGCTTGCCGTCGTGTATGACGTGGAAGCGAAAATGGTGAAACACTTCCTCAATGGTGAGGTTCTCTCCAGCGAAACAGTTCCTGATGATTTTCTCGTTACCGATGTACACATCGGTAACGCCTCCATAGGAAATTGGAGCGAGCCCGTGTATCGCCAGGATGCGGAGTTTGCCGTGCGCAACCTCAACGGTAGCATGGATGAATTCTTACTTTTCAACTCTGCCCTGTCAGCCAAAGAAATATCCGAGATCTACGAGAGTGGGAAACCGTAGTGAGTGCCCGGTTTGATCTGCCACTTCGAATCGCGGTGTAAATCGGTGCGCGCTGGATGTTAACCTTTTCTCTGAAGCGGCATTTGCGGACAGACAGACCAAATTTTTGCATGGCCAAAACTCTTCGCTTCCTCCCGCTCATTGCCGGTTTCTCAATGGTATTCAGCGCCGTCCTGTGCCGCGCGCAAACTGATGAATCCGCTGCACGGAGTTTCTCGCTGAAGGTTCTGCCGCTGCTGAAGGAGAAGTGTTTCGCCTGCCATGGCAACGACCCGACAAAGATTAAGGGTGACCTGAACATGTTAAGCCGCAAAGGCTTGCTCAAGGGCGGTGAGAACTCTGACAAGGTATTGGTTCCCGGCAAAGCGGATGCCAGTTCCATGTTTGCCGCCGTGACGTGGACCGATGGGGACCTAGAGATGCCCCCGAAGGAGAATGACCGGCTTACAAAGGAGCAAATCGAGCTTATCCGAGCGTGGATTAATGCTGGTGCTCCTTGGCCGAGCGAGGAGGAACAGAACAGAGTTCTCGAAGCCGAACGTGCTGTCGTCTTGAACGAGGATGGTTTGATTGTAAAAACGAGCGGCGGTCTGGCGGATGCCTGGACGTATCGCCGTTACAAGCCGGAGGACATATGGGCTTTCCTGCCGGTAAAGAAACCCCCGATATCCGGCCCGAAGACGGCGAATCCCATTGATCATTTCATCAGCATCAAGCTCACGCAGTCCCAGACTGAACCCGCTCCGCAGGCACAGCCGCACACGCTGATCCGCCGCGCCACCTTCGATTTGATCGGCCTGCCACCGAGCCCTGAGGAAATCGCGGGGTTTGCGACTGCGTGGAAGGCGAATTCGATCAAGGCATGGGAGTCGCTTATTGATCGCTTGCTCTCCAGTCCTCACTACGGCGAGCGCTGGGCGCAGCATTGGCTGGATGTGACCCGTTATGCAGACACAGGAGGCATGGCGAACGATTACGAGCGCTCGAACATGTGGCGCTATCGCGACTATGTGATCCGCTCGCTCAACGATGACAAGCCCTATAACGAGTTCGTGCTCGAACAGCTCGCGGGTGATCAACTAGCCGATGCGGAAGCTTTGGAGCGGCTCGGTGGCGACTCCAGCAAGCTGGCTCAAGTCCGTGTGAAAGGTGACTACACACCAAAAGAAGCCGAAAAGATCCTGGCGACTGGATTCCTGCGCATGGGGCCGTGGGACAACGCGATGGTGAAGGAGGAAGAGGCGCGACAGATTTACCGCGACGATCTCGTCAACGCCATCGGACAGACATTCCTGGCGACGACGATGCGCTGCTTCAAGTGCCACGATCACAAGTTCGATCCGCTGCCGACGCGCGACTACTACCGCGTCTATGCCGCAATTTCCGGCATCCAGATGGCCGAGCGTCCACTAGACTTCCTGCCGGAGGAAAAACGAGAAGGTTTTGAGGAAGGTAAAACCTTCGTTGAGCGCATGTTTAAATACGCTGTCGATGAAAAGAACAAAATCATCACGAAGCGCGAGGATGCCGCGCGCGTGTGGTTCAATGAGAACAACCTGCCTTACAAGACGAACGAGGAACGTAAAGACCTGCCCGATGATGTGAAGCCTGCGCGCAATGTCGGCCTGGATTATGTGAGTGAAGGCCAGCTTAAAGTGCGGGAGCAGGATGAGTGGATATGGGAGCGTGCGCTGGAACGCTATCAACCGATGGTGCAAAGCGTCTATGACGGTGGCGACGCCAAATTTAAAAATGCCCGCAAACTTCGCATGCCGGAGCTGATCAAAGCCAGCTTCAAATCTGAGACGCATATACTCACGGGTGGTTCCATCGAAGCCCCCGGCGAGAAAGTGCAGCCCGGTGTGCTCAGCGCTCTAGGTCTCAGTATTGACGGTGCGCAAAGTGATCCGTTTGTTCTGCCGGAGGATTTGAAGCAACGTCGCCTTGGCCTGGCGAATTGGATCGCCGACGAGCGCAATCCCCTCACCACACGAGCCATCGTGAACCGTCTCTGGCAATATCACTTTGGCAAACCGATCGCGGGCACGCCCAACAACTTTGGTGTCAAAGGGGCTAAGCCGACGCACCCTGAACTCCTCGACTGGCTCGCCGCCGATTTCGTCGAACACGGGTGGACGATGAAGCGCATGCACAAGCTCATCATGATGTCACAGGCTTACCAGATGGCCGCAGCCCATCCACAGATGGATAGGCTGGAGAACGACGATCCGAATAATGAACGGCTCGCTTACTTCCCTATCCGCCGCCTCACTGCTGAGGAGATGCGAGACGCAATGCTTCATGTCACCGGTGAACTGAATCCAGACCTCGGGGGGCTGCCAATCATGCCGGAAATGAATATGGAGGTGGCGTTGCAGCCACGCATGATTCAGTTCTCGCTCGCACCTGCCCTCCAGCCGTCACGCACGCCTGCCGAGCGGAACCGTCGCAGCATCTACACCTATCGCGTGCGCGGCCAGGCCGATCCTTTCCTCGAAGTCTTCAATCAACCAAATCCGAACGACTCCTGTGACATGCGGGATTCTGCCTCGGTTTCGCCGCAAGCTTTCACCATGATGAACAGCGACCTCATGACAGATCGCGCCATCGCCTTCGCGCTCCGGGTGCAAAAAGAAACGCAAACATCCGAAGCTCAGATTGACCGCTCTTTCCAACTCGCGCTCGGTCGTGCGCCATCAGTGCCTGAGAGTAAGCGTTTGACTACCTATCTCACCGAAATGCAACAATATCACCGCGGCTTGCGGCCAAAACCGGTGACGTATCCCACGCGCATCACGCGGTCCTTGGTAGAGGAATTCTCCGGAAAGATTTTCGAATATGAAGAAATCCTGCCCGCCTTTGAAAAGTATGTGCCCGACAAGAAACCTGCCGATGTGAGCGCTGAGACGCGCGCGCTCGCCGATGTCTGTCTCGCTTTGTTCAACAGTTCTGAGTTCGCTTACCTTTACTAATACCGCCATGACCCATCCACTCTGCTCGCGCCCTGTCTCGAACTCGATTACACGTCGTCAGATGTTCCATGGCATAGGCGCCACACTTGGTTCGCTCGCCTTCACCGATCTGCTCGCGAAGGAGCGCGTCGCCACATCTCCTCTTGCACCGAGAAACTCGATGCTTCAGGCGAAGGCCAAGAACGTCATCATGTTGTTCATGGAGGGCGGTCCCGGCCATATGGACACCTTTGATCCAAAGCCAAAACTGACTGAAATGCACAAGCAGGAATCGAAGCTCACTGACGGTCAGGAAACCGGGTTCAAGTTCTTCGTCGGCAGCCCTTTCAAATTCAACAAAGTCGGGCAAAATGGCATCGAGATGTGCGACCAGTGGAAGTATCTCGCCGATCCGTATGTGGCCGATGAATTGTGCAATTACCGAGGCTGCCAGGCGGAGTCCTTGAATCATCCCGAGGCTCTTTACCACATGAACACCGGCAGCCGGCTAGGCGCAGATCCTGCACTTGGATCCTGGGTCACGTATGGGCTTGGTTCCGTGAACCAGAACCTTCCCGGCTATGTCGTGATGACCGAACTTGCCTACCCACAAGGCGGGGCGCGGAACTGGAGCAATGGGTTCCTGCCTGCAAACTTCCAAGGCACGCGTCTTCGCCCGGAAGGCTCACCGATTCTCGATCTTAATTCGCAGCCCTTCAAGACACGTGAGCATCAGCGCCGCTTCCTTGATGAGATGGCCTTCCTCAATGAGCAGCAGGCCGCCAAGCATCCCGAGCACAAGGATCTCGCCGCACGTATGGAGAGCTACGAACTGGCCTACCGCATGCAGATGGAAGTACCCGAACTTGTGGATATTCAGGGCGAGAGCGACGCCACTCGTGACATGTATGGCCTGAATGACAAGGACACAGCGACTTTTGGCCGCCAGTGCCTACTCGCCCGTAAGATGATCGAGAAAGGCGTTCGCTTTGTTCAAGTTTTCAGCGGTGGCTGGGACAGTCACGACTACCTCGAACGCGCCCACAGTGAACGCATCCGCAGCGTGGATCGCGGCATGGCTGCGCTCATCCGGGATCTCAAACAGCGCGGCATGCTGGAAGACACGCTCGTCATCTGGACCGGCGAATTCGGTCGCACGCCGGATAACAACAAACGTGGCGGCGTCTATTCCCTTGGACGCGGTCATAACAATCACGCCATGACCATGCTCATGGCCGGCGGCGGGGTAAAGCCTGGCATTGTGGGTTCCACCGATGATCTCGGCCTAAAGGCGGTTGAAACCGTCCATCCGATCCGCGATCTTCATGTCACGCTCCTCCATCTGCTTGGGCTCGACGACAACAAACTCACCTACTATCATGCAGGTCGTTACAAACAGCTCAGCCAGTTCGGCGGGCAAGTGATCAAGGAACTGATTGCCTAGTCTTCCTGTCGTCCATCTTCTCCTATTATGAAAACCATTCTTTTCACGCTCACAATGTTCCTGTCACTGGCCGCAGCTCATGCTGATCCATCTCTACCCCTGGGCCAAACCGGTCAATGGGTGCCTAAGCCTGCCTTTTCCGATGAGTTTGATGGAGCGGCAGCCGATCCGCAGAAGTGGACAACGAATGTCGCGAGCTGGGGACCCTGGACTTGGGATGAGAAGAACGTAGTGCAAAAAGATGGCAAGCTCGTTCTGAGCATGACCTATGAACCCCACACGCGGAAAAACGGTCAGTCACTGTCTTACAAGTCAGGTATCTTCCGCTCCAAACTGAAGCGCACCTACGGCTATTATGAAGCGCGTATCAAAGGGTGCAGCATCTTTCCTGGAGCGTGCCCCGCGTTCTGGATTTACAGTGACGGGAAGGCATCCACAGGCGAGGTGCGCTATTGTGAAATCGATTTCGTCGAGCTTCAAATGAACGAACTCAATCGGGAGACTAAGGTGCGCGACTCCGTTCATGAGATCGACATGAACTTGCATCTGCGAATCGCTGACAAAGACGGGAAGGTCCGTTGGGTTAGGCCTGGAACGGACCCCGCTATCTGCAAGAACGCCTGGACCGCCCCCTGGGATCCGCGTGAGGACTTTCATGTTTATGGCTGCGATGTCACGCCTGAGACCATCGTGTGGTATATCGATGGCAAGGAAGTCGCCCGTAAACCGAACCAATACTGGCACCTACCAATGAACCTTACCCTTTCCCTTGGCCTGCGGCACCCGCACATCGGTTGGGTCGGGCAAGAGATGAAGCCTCAACCCAAAGCGGCAACGTCCGAAGGATTCCCGACCTCAATGGAGGTTGACTACGTGCGGGTGTGGGAACGCAAGCCGTAGGTTATCGTTCTTTCGCGAGCAACAGCTTGGCCTCCAGGCAGATAGTGAGCAATTGGCAATCCGTTCACAATCATTTAAGCACATGAAACGCATCACCCTTCTTCTTTTCTCGCTTCTCACCGTTGCATCATCCTTCGCGGCGGAGCAGAAGCGACCGAATATCCTTTTCATCATCGCCGACGACCAGTCGCCACTCGACTTCAACTTCTACAACCCAGAAACCGCCCTACAGACACCGGTAATCAGTCGGCTCGCAAGCGAAGGAATGGTGCTGGATAACGCCTATCATATGGGGTCGTTCAGCGGTGCCGTCTGCACTCCTTCGCGTCACATGATTATGAGCGGGCGAACTGTGTGGCATCTGCCGATCGGACCGGGGGCGAAGGGTCTTTGTCCGCCGGACATCGTGCAGAAAACGATTCCCGCTGTCTTCAATCACGCGGGCTACGAGACGATGAGGACATGCAAGACTGGCAACAGTTACGAGACTGCAAACAAACTCTTCACCATCCGCCACGACGCCGTAAAGCGCGGCGGCACAGAGGAGACAGGCAGCGCGTGGCACGCTGAGCAAGTGCTGAACTACCTCGATGACCGAGAGAGCACCAAGGACAGGAAACCTTTCCTGATTTATTTCGGCTTCTCCCACCCGCACGACGAGCGCGATGGCACACCCGAATTGCTCGCCAAATACGGCGCCGTCAATCACACGGACAAAAACACGCTGCCGCCCGCCGATACGAAACAACCTGCGTTGCCACTCAACTATCTCCCGGCGCATCCCTTTCCCCACGGCCACCCCGAACTCCGAGATGAGGTCGCCGTCAGCGGCGTGTGGGAGCACCGCGACCCACAAACCATCCGCAATGAGATCGGACGCAACCATGCGTGCAGCGAGAATATGGACATTCAGGTCGGCCGCATCCTCGACCGGCTCAAAGCGATGGGTGAGTTAGATAACACCTACATCTTCTATACTGCCGATCACGGCATTGCCATTGGTCGTCACGGGTTACAAGGGAAACAGAACCTTTACGAACACACCTGGCGCGTGCCGTTCATCGTCAAAGGCCCCGGCATCACTCCAGGATCGCGCGCAGCGGGAAACATCTACCTGCTCGACGTGCTTGCCACGCTCTGTGACATTACCGGGGTAAAGGTGCCGGAGAGCAATGAGGGGCTGAGCTTCAAGCCCGTGCTCGAAGGTAAGGCCGCGACGGTGCGTGATGTTCTTTACGGCGCCTATTGTGGTGGCACGAAGCCGGGAATGAGAAGCGTACGAAAAGGTGACTGGAAGCTGATCGAGTATGATGTGCTCAATAGCACTGTGCGCGAAAAGCAACTCTTCAACCTTGCGGAGAATCCTGACGAATTCCTGAAGGAACATCACGATCCCAAGGTGATCGCTTTGACCGGAGTGACGCCAACACCAAACCAGACAAACCTCGCCAGTGATCCTCGCCACGCTAACAAGCTCCATGAAATGGAAGAACTGCTGCTCACTGAAATGCGGCATGTGGATGATCCGTATCGGCTTTGGAATCAACCGGGCGATGGGCTCAACCCTCCCGCCGACGAACCGCAAGGTAAAAGAAAGAATAAACGATAAGGTCGCAATGTCCATTGGGTGATTTGGAGCATCGACACAAACCCAGTCCGCATGGTTACCTGCTCAAAACCTTGCGTCCCTTCCCGACTATTCGAAGAAGCTTTGACCGGCTCGCTCCTCAAGCCGGTCTCGATAAGGTAAAAAAGAAGAGAGATTTTGTTAACTTTATCCCAGCGTCGGCATTTGCTCCTGATCCAATGAAAAACCTGTCTCTTGTACTTTTTACTGTTTTCGCTTTGGTTGCCCGCTCGATCGAGGCCGCTGACACCCGGCCTAACATCATCTACCTCATGTCGGACGACCACACGACACAGGCAATCGGTGCGTATGGCGGTCGGATGGCCAAGCTGAACCCCACGCCGGCACTCGACAAACTGGCAGCGGAAGGGATGCGCTTTGACCGCGTCTTCTGCACAAACTCCATCTGCACACCCAGCCGAGCTACCATTCTTACGGGCCAGTATTCGCAGACCAATGGTGTCACCGATCTCGATGGCGTCCTCCCACACGAGCGTCAGTATTTGCCCACGGCAATGAAAAAAGCTGGCTATCTCACCGCGATGATTGGTAAATGGCACCTGGAAGCTGAACCAGCCAGCTTCGACTTCTACAATGTGCTGCCGGGCCAAGGGAAATACTTCAACCCCGACTTCATCGTGCGCGGAGACGAGGTCTGGCCAATGAATGTTGTAAAGCACGATGGCTATGTCAGCGATGTCATTACTGACATCGGACTCGACTGGCTGGAAAAACGCGACCAATCGAAGCCGTTTTTCCTCATGCTACATCACAAGGCTCCGCACGACATGTTTGAGTTCGCACCGCGTTATACGGACTACTTGAAGGAGACCGAGATACCCGAACCGGACAATCTCTACGACCAGCCTGCCACTGGCTTCGGTTCCGTGGCCACGCGTGGCCAGAAAGACAGCCTCGTGCATCGCATTGGCACCTCCGTCTCTAAGCGCCACCCGGTGAGGAACTACGGCATTGATTTCAACATCTCGCCCAGTCTTGATGATCATGAATATACGCATCAGGCCTATCAGGAGTACTTAAAACGCTACCTGCGCTGTGTGAAGGGTGTGGACGACAATCTCGAAAGACTCTTCGATTACCTGAAGAAGAACGATCTCTTCGACAACACCATCATCATTTATACCTCCGACCAGGGCATGATGCTAGGCGAGCATGACTATATCGACAAACGCTGGATGTATGATGAATCCATGCGGATGCCCTTCATCATGCGCTATCCCCCCCTCATCAGAGCCAGTTCAGTAAACATTGATCTCGTCAACAACACCGACTTCGCGCCAACTTTGCTTGAACTCGCAGGAGCCAAAGCACCGCCGCAAATGCAGGGCCACAGCTTCGCTGCCGCACTGGAAGGCAAGGCTCTCACCAACTGGCGCACCGCCACCTACTACCGCTATTGGATGCACCTTATGCATCACGATAACCCTGCACACTTCGGCATACGCACCGCTGACTACAAACTCATCTTTTACTATGGGCAGCCTGAGCTCGAGACCAGCAACGGCAAGCTCACCATGCCATGGAAGAAAGGCGCGTCATACCAAATCGAGCCCACACCGCCCGCCTGGGAGTTCTACGACCTGCGCACCGATCCGCAGGAAATGCACAACGAATACGCAAACCCAAAATATGCAGGAACGATAGGTGGACTGAAAGCAGAGTTGAAGCGCCAGCGCCAGGAACTCCACGAAAGCGATGAGGCGCGCCCGCATATTCAGAGGGTGATTGACGAAAATTGGTAGTAGCCGCCACACTCTGATAAACTTATGCGGCTCCTCATCATCCTTGCTCTCGCTTGTATTCCTTGGACACTGCATGCCGTCGATGGCAGCGGTAAAGTCACTATAAGTGGCGAATTCCAGCAATGGCACAAGATCACCCTTGCATTAAATGGACCCTTCGCGAACGAGAAAGACGATGCGCCGAACCCTTTCACGGATCTCGCCTTCAACGTCACCTTCACCCATGAAAGCGGGTCTCCGAAATACGTGGTGCCAGGGTACTTCGCTGCTGACGGCCATGCCGCCGAAAGCGGCGCTGAATCCGGCACGGTATGGATAGCGCATCTCTCGCCAGACAAAACCGGCATCTGGAACTACCGCGTGAGCTTCACCAAAGGCAAATACGCAGCGCTTGATGGCGGAGGCGAGGCCGAAAAGCCATTTGATGGCCAAAGCGGCAGTTTCAACATTGCCCCAAGCGACAAAACGGGCCGCGACTTCCGCGCCCACGGTCGCCTGGAATATGTAGGCAAACACCACCTCCGGTTTGCTGGGTCGAAAGAATATTTCTTCAAGGCTGGAGCCGACGCTCCCGAAACCTTGCTTGGCACAGCTGACTTCGATAACACCCACCAAGGCAAGGTGCCGCTCAAGACTTGGAAAGCGCATCTTCAAGATTGGCATGAAGGCGATCCCACTTGGCAGCAGGGCAAGGGTAAGGGGCTGATTGGCGCGCTGAACTATCTCTCCGACAAAGGTGTAAACGCTTTCTCCTTCCTTACCTATAATGCCGCTGGCGATGGCGACAATGTTTGGCCCTTCGTCCAACGCGAGGACAAACTACACTACGACTGCTCCAAGCTCGACCAGTGGGGTATCGTTTTCGATCACGGCACACAGCGAGGCTTGTACCTGCATTTCAAATTGCAGGAAAACGAAATGGACGACGACCGCCGCGGCCATGCCTCCCAAAGCGGTCGAGTGCCGGAGTCGCTCGATGGCGGCAAGCTGGGACCGGAGCGCAAACTTTACTGTCGCGAACTCATCGCCCGATTCAGTCATGAACTCGCGATCAACTGGAACATTGGTGAAGAGAACACTCAGTCTGCCGCGGAGGTGCGGGACATGGCCAAGTATCTTCATGATACGGATCCGTATCATCATCACATCGTGCTTCATACATTTCCTGACCAGCAGCATCTGAAATATGACGCACTGATCGGTGATCAGTCCTTGCTCACTGGCGCGTCGTTGCAAAACAGCTGGAGCAACTCGCACCAGCGCACCCTTGCCTGGATTCAGGCTTCTGACAAAGCGGGCAAGCCGTGGGTCGTGGCCCATGACGAGCAGAACCCCGCCGGACTCGGCGTGCCCCAGGACATTGGTTACAAAGGCACCGACGGGATTGGGATGGAGAGGAATAAGAACAAGGAGAATGCTGCGACCGGTGACGTAAAATCGAAGCCCTACACCATGCACGACATCCGCAAACTTTGCCTCTGGGGCAACCTCATGGCTGGTGGCGGCGGAGTAGAATATTACTTCGGCTATGCGCTGCCCGAGAATGACTTAGTCTGTGAGGACTTCCGTAGCCGCGACAAAAGCTGGAACTTCTGCCGCATCGCACTCGGCTTCTTCCACGACGAAAAGATTCCCTTCGAGGACATGCAAAACGCCGACGGGCTGATTGGCAATACAAAGCAGGACAACTCAAAGTATTGCCTGGCCAAAACAGGCGAGATCTACCTGATATACCTGCCGCAGGGCGGCACCACGGAAATCGATCTCAGCGCCACCGATGGCAACTTCACCGTTCAATGGTTCAATCCCCGCAGAGGCGCCCCCCTCAAAGATGGTTCCACCAAAATCATCCAGGGCGGCGCCAGAGCCAGTATCGGACAACCTGTGGATGAAGCGCAGGAGGACTGGCTTGCGATCATTCGGCGATGACGTGATGATCAGTTTTAACGTCGCATTTGTTCAGCAGAGACTCTTTCGCACGTGAGGTTTCCGTTTGCTCGGCAGTAGTGTGGCTGATGAAACTCATCAGCACAGCCTTCGCCACCCTCTGCTCCCTGCTCTGTACCTCTGCGTGTTTGGGTGAGACTCATGCTGTCGATTTCGCTAAGGATATCGAACCTATCCTCACGGAGCACTGCCTCGCCTGCCACGGGCCCGACAAGGAGAAGTCTAGCTTCCGCGTGGATCAGCGTCCAATCATGCTCCAAGGCGGCGACTCGGGACTCAGGTCCGTGGTGCCCGGTGATCCACGCAAAAGCCATCTCATTGAGCTGGTAAAGTCAACCGACGAGGACGAAGTCATGCCGCCGAAGGGCAAACCGCTAACGGCTGAGCAAATCGCGGTGCTGGAGAAATGGATCGCCGAAGGTGCCATGGTGCCGGGTCAGATGGACGCGGTGGCGAAGGTGACTTCCGATCTGTGGTCGCTGAAGCCAGTATTGCGACCAGCACTTCCACAGACAGGGACAAAAAATCCCTTGGATGCCTTTCTGCTCGAAAAGCTCCAAGCCCAAAAACTTAGCTACAATCCACCAGCGAATGCTCGAGCACTCATTCGCCGAGCCTCCGTAGTGCTGACGGGCTTGCAGCCGACGCCCGAGCGAGTGACGAAGTTTGTCACCGACTCAAAGACAGATGCTACAGAAGCTTACGCGTCGCTTGTAGATGAGTTACTCGCCTCGCCACACTTTGGCGAGCGTTGGGCGCAGCATTGGCTGGATGTTATCCGCTGGGCAGAGTCGAATGGCTCGGAGGCGAACCTCTACCGCAAAAATGCCTGGATATACCGCGACTACGTCATACGTGCGTTCAACGAAGATCGTCCTTACGACCAGTTCGTGCGCGACCAACTCGAAGGGGATCAAACAGGCAATGGCGAAGCCACGGGATTTCTTGTGGCTGGTCCACATGTGCCTGCCGCCACCGTGGGCCGGGAGCCGTCCGCGATACGTCAGGCTCGGGCGGATCGTTTGGATGAGGTGGTGCAGACGGTGGGGGCTTCAATGCTCGGTATGACAGTTAGTTGCGCAAGGTGTCACAACCACAAATTCGATCCCATTTCGATTCAGGATTACTACTCGCTTACCGCTGTGTTTCAGGGGGTCGAGTTCGGCGGACGCCGACCCGAACTGTCCAAGGATCATCCTCGCGTGCAGCGTGCGAACGAGCTGTATCCAAAACTGAATCAGGAACGGAAGATTTTGCGCGAGGGCGGCGGTGTCTGGGTGGAAGACAGCGGCGGCTACACCGACATGGTATTCTCCAACACAACGACACAGGCCCTGCGCATCGAATTCGACAAATCAGCGACTTTCATCGACGAACTCGAAGTCTTCGGCACCAAGGACTTCATGGAAAACCTCGCGCTTGCATCTAGTGGCACTGAACTCGTGGAAGACCCAACCATGGCAGATCCGGGCTCTGGTGTCTCCAGAGCCAACGACGGGCAGTATGGCACGATGATTTGGAAATCGAAGGCTCCAGCAGGCAGCAAGTTGAAGCCGTGGGTTGAGATCCATTTCCCCCAGGCACAGGAGGTGAACCGCTTCCGCTTTAGCTCAAATCGCCAATACTATTTCGAGACCGACTACCTCGACAATGGCAACAAAGGTGGCAAGAGCAACTTCCCCGGTTACCGCATCTTGGCGCAGCGGACCGACGGCACCTGGAAGGAAGTGGGCAGCACGCAGCAGGCACAGGCTTCGCTGAAAATGGATGCTACCTTGAAAGCTGCCTCGGCACGCCTTCACGAATACCTTGCCACCTTGGCTGAGGAAGGCCCGCGTCACAGCTTCGTCGGCAGCTTTCACAAGCCTGAGGTGACGCACGTCCTCAGTCGCGGCAGTCCGGAGAATCCTGCCGATGAAGTGATGCCCGCAGGCTTCGCCGTGCTCAATGGCGACCTCGGCCTCAGCTCCCAAACGCCCGATGCCGAGCGTCGCAAACGCTACGCCGACTGGCTCACACGCCCCGAGCATCCGCTCACGGCCCGCGTTTTCGTCAATCGCATTTGGCATCACATTTTCGGTGTCGGCATTGTGCCGACCACCGCTGATTTTGGCAAAGCTGGCGCACCGCCGAGCCACCCTGAACTGCTCGACTATCTCGCCGCCGAGTTTGTAAACCCGCAATGCAAGGGTGCGAAACCGTGGGGCATGAAAGATCTCATTCGCAGTCTTGTTCTCACCGATGCTTTTCGCCAGTCCAGCGCTCCGCGCGAGGCGGGACTTCACGCTGATGCAGGCGATGCGCTTCTCTGGCGCTTTGCGCCCCAGCGAATGGAAGCCGAAGTCATTCGCGATAGCGTTCTGCAAGCCTCTGGCAGGCTGAATCCGACACTAGGCGGTCGCAGCTTTCGCATTCACAACGTCAAGAAAGTCTATGCGCAGTGGCAAGTGATCGACAATCACGGTCCAGACACTTGGCGACGCATGATTTATCAAGAGCGCATGCGTCGCGTGGATGACCACATCTTCACAGCTTTCGACTTTCCTGACTGTGGCCAAGTCAGCCCCAAGCGGCCCGTGTCCACCACGCCGCTGCAAGCACTTAACCTCATGAACAGCGAATTCGTCGTCGAGCAGAGTGAGTTCATTGCGGATCGGGCCATGGCCGATGTTGGCAAAGACAACCTCCCTGCCTCCGTGCGCCGCTGCTTCCAACTTATCCTCGCACGCGATCCAGATGCTGATGAACTCGCCGCCAGCCTCGAAGTTGCCGAAGCCACGGGGCTGCACCTTGTATGCCGCAGCCTCATTAATTCCAACGAATTCGCCTTCTTGCCGTGAAGCATGGAGGCTCCCTTTCTCGCAAAACAAGCGAGGTCAACCAAGTATAAACCAAATAGAACAAGCTATGAAATCAATCCGCCTATTCGCCGCCCTCAACATCATTACTCTCTTCGGAACCCTCTCCCTTGCCACCCTCGATAGCTACGGCCAGTCTGCCACGGAAAAACAGATTCCCGAATGGTTGCAGAAGGAGGTGACCAAAGTGACCACCGTCATCACTGATCTCAATGCGGAGCAGAAGACGAAGATCGCCGCTGCCATTCAAACCCGCGTTGAGGAATTGGCGAAAGTCAAAGAGCTCAAGGAAGGAGGTGCGTCGGCAGACGAGGTCAAAGCCAAAACAAAGGAGGCTTGGAGCGCCTACAACCACGACGCCAAAACCTTTCTCACCGACGCGCAGTTCGAGAAATTCAAAGAACTGCATAAGCCTAAGTCCACCGATTCAAAATAGTCGCCAGGTACGACACCAGCCGATGGCAAAAGATGCGGGGCTAAAGATACAAATCCGAAAACTTTCACCCACCATCTTTTGCCAAAACCTTTTACCGCCATGATCCAAGCTGAGCATCTCTCCATTAAAGGTCGTCACCTTCTGAACCGTCGCAACTTCATGCGCACCACTGGCTTGACCTTCGGCGGTCTCGGCCTGGCTCAGCTTCTGGCGTCTGAAGAAAAAGCTAACTTCACTGGTAAAGTCTCCATTCGTCCTCAGATTGATCCAGATCATCCCTATGCGCCGCGTAAGCCGCATTTCCCGATGCCAGCGAAGAAGGTGCTCGTCATCTTTTGCCCTGGGGCTGTAAGCCATCTGGATACGTTTGATTACAAGCCGGCGCTCATCAAGCTTCATGGCAAAAAGCCACCGAATATGCCAGCTGTAACCTTTGAAGGCCCTAGCGGCAACATCGCCAAGCCCTTCTGGGATTTCAAACCTCGCGGCCAGACCGGTAAGATGGTGTCCGATCTGCTACCGAACATGGCGGGCTTGGTAGATGATTTTTGCTTCCTGCACGCACTTAGCACCCAGACCAGCGCTCATCCGCAGGGCGAGAATTTCATGAACACCGGCTTCACGATGGAGGGCTTCCCGTCCTTCGGGGCCTGGACCACCTATGCACTTGGCTCCGATAGCTCGGAACTTCCCGCTTTCGTCGCAATCAATGATCCGCGGGGGATGGCGCGTTCCGGCAAGAACAACTTCGGCAGCGGTTTCCTACCGGCGGCGTTCCAAGGCACCGATTTTACCGCGAAGAATCCTCCAGCAAATCTCACACGTCCAAGCCGCTATTCGGCCAGCGATGATCGCTCCACCATTGACCTGCTAAAGCGGCTCAACAGCAAGCATCTCGAGCAATTCCCCGGCGATGCGAATCTCGCGGCGCGAGTCGCCAGTTACGAACTCGCTGGCCGCATGCAAATGTCAGTGCCACAGATCATGGACCTCGCGGGCGAACCCGAATCAATTCACAAAGAATATGGCACCGACAGCGGCAGCGATTTGAAGCGCGAGTATGCCAAAAACTGCATCCTCGCCCGTCGCCTCATCGAGAAGGGCGTCCGCGTGGTGCAGCTCTTCAACGGCAGCGACCCGTCCGGCGGCAACGGCATCACGAACTGGGACTCGCACAGCGACATCAAAGAAACCCATGCCATGCAGGCCGAGATCATGGATCAGCCCACCGCCGCGCTGATCCGAGACATGAAGCGCCGCGGCCTGCTGGAAGATACTCTGATCGTCTGGGCCACCGAGTTCGGACGCATGCCCTTCCTGCAAGGCAACGGCACAGGTCGCGATCACAACCCGGGAGCCTTCACCTGCTTCCTTGCCGGCGCTGGTGTAAAAAAAGGATTCAGCTACGGCGAGAGCGATGAGTTCGGCTTCAAGGCCGCGCTCAATGAAACCTCAGTGTATGACTTCAATGCGACGATTCTTCACCTTATGGGTCTCGATCACGAACGGCTGACATTCTATCACAATGGCCTTGAACGCAGGCTCACAAATGTGCATGGCCATGTCGTGAAGGACGTGCTGGCCTGATGATACCGCTGGGAACGCGCGTGTTTTGCGGCTTCCCAAATGTCGGTTCGTTGCCCCTGCAATACAAGCCGCGAATAGTTGTCGAAGGGTCGATCTCGCCAGAGTGAAAGAGATCTACCGTTAAGGAAGCAGAGTGGTTCATAATTCTCCCGTTCCGCTTAACCAGGGATTACCGAGCATATTGGGGCGCTATACTACATGTTGGCATTATAGTCGGCGCTTTTATACTGGCACCGAAGCTCGCATTCAATGTTGCTTATTCGGTAGCAAAGTGGGTAATCTACCACGCGTTCAACACCAAGATTCCGAAAGATCCGATGGCTAAAATCGCTTGTTGGGAGTCTTTGAATTAGATGACTGCAGGGAGAAAGGAGGGCATTCGCGACTGCAACACCCTGAGCCTATTAAATGGGTTCACCCCGACCCTCAATGCTTTCTACGCAACCTCTTCAAAGAACGGAGAAGGAATCTCCGGATACACTCGGTTTGCCATTTCATTTGTCACTGCGCGCAGAAGTCCAGGCAACCCGCCGTAGAGTGAGCTGATTCCACATGTCCTGATCAACTGCGGAAGAGCCAGCCACAGCCGAAACCAACGGGAACTGCGATTGGGACAGTTAACTTCGCCGGACATCATGCAAGCCCCCTCCCTAACCAACCCGCCCTCCAATCACCTCGTCCACGTTCTGGAGAGCGCCAAGGACTTCGCCATCTTCTCCGTGGATGAAAGAGGAGTTGTGACATCCTGGAATGCAGGGGCTGAGCGGGTCTTTGGGTATTCGTTGACGGAGATCCTTGGCCAGAACTCGGTTGTTCTTTGGACCCCAGAGGATCAAGCCCGAGACACTCATCTTGAAGAAATCGGAATTGCGGTCAGGGACGGAGCAGCCGAGGACAGGCGCTGGCACCGTAGACGGGATGGTAGCCTTTTCTTCGCGAGTGGAATGTTGCGGCCGATGATAAGCGAGAACGGTCAGATCTCCGGATTCACTAAGGTTTGCCACGATGTGACCGGGCAGCTTCTGGCTGAACAGGAGCTTAAGCAAAGCCGACTCAAAGCCACAACAGAGCTGGAAGCCGAGCAGGCAAGACTCGCAGAACTCTTCCGCCTCTCGCCTGCCTTCATGGCCGTGCTGCGCGGTCCGGATCACGTTTTCGAAATGGCCAACGATCGATACTTGGCTCTCGTGGGCCATCGGGAAATTATTGGAAAATCGGTGCGGGAAGCACTACCTGAGGTAGTGGGCCAGGGATTCCTAAGACTGCTCGACCGGGTTTTCAATGCAGGAGAGGTGATCGAACGTCGAGGAGAACCCATTCTGATTGGGCGCCCGCTGGAGGAAAGGTATGTTGATTTCGTTTACCAGCCTAATCGCAATCCGGACGGGGCCATTATTGGCATATTTGTCCAAGGGGTCGATGTAACTGAGCGTGAGCTCGCGGAGGTCACCGCCCGGCGTTTGGCTTCCATCGTAGACTCTTCTGACGACGCCATTGTAGGGAAAGATCTCAACAGCATCGTCACAAGTTGGAACTCTGCGGCGGAGCGCATTTTTGGGTATAGCGCACAGGAGATGGTGGGACAATCGATCAAGAAAATCATTCCTGCTGACCTTCAATACCAGGAGGACGAAATCCTCGCGCGTATTGCCAGCGGCCACCGGGTCGATCATCTTGAAACGGTGCGTCAGACCAAGAGTGGGGAGCTGCGCGATATTTCCGTCACGATTTCACCCATCAAGGACTCTGCAGGGAATGTGGTTGGCGTCTCCAAGGTGGCACGGGACATTACCGACAGAAAAGCTGCCGAAGCCAAACTGCGCGTAAGTGAGCAACGCTTCCGGCAACTTTGGGTCACTACCACTGACGCCATCCTGATTATGGATGCAGATCAGGACATTGAATATGCCAACCCTGCCGTTGAACAGGTGTTTGGTTTCACCCCAGAGGAGATCATGGCCTATGGACTCACGGTGCTAATGCCTGAGCGCCTCAGAGAAGCACATCGGCAGGGCATGAAGCGCTATCTCGCTACGGGACAGCGAAAGCTTGATTGGCGGGCAACAGAGATCCCGGCACTGCATAAAGGTGGCTATGAATTCCCGCTTGAGATTGCCTTCAGCCATTTCCGTGAGGACGGAAGAGACCTTTTTGCGGCATTCATGCGTGACATCAGTGACCGCAAGAAGGTGCAGGAAGCTTTGGAACACAGTGAGTCGCTCTTTCGACAGTTAGCGGATTCAATGCCCACAATATTCTGGGCAGCAAAACCCGACGGTCAGGCGGACTACTACAATCGTCGCTGGTATGAGTTTACGGGACTGGATCCAAATACCGCCGGTGAAGACAGCTGGATGACTGTAGTTCATCCAGCAGATTTAAAGACGACGGCGGAGAAATGGCAGTATTCAATCCGAGCTGGGGAGCCCTATGAATATGAGTTTCGATACCGACGGGCGATCGATGGAGAATACCGGTGGCACCTCGGTCGAGCCTTGCCCGTCAGAGATGCGAATGGGGATATTCAGCGGTGGTTTGGAACCAGCACGGATATCCACGATCACAAAGTGCTACAGCAGGAGAACGAGCAGCTCCTCCACTCTGAACGTGCGGCAAGAGGAGAAGCTGAGCATGCCAGCCGGATGAAGGACGAATTCCTCGCCACATTGTCCCATGAGCTTCGCACTCCGCTAAATGCCATTCTCGGGTGGGTGCAAATCCTGGCGAGCAGCGACACCGTTACCGAGGAAGACCTCACACAAGGCATGGAAGTCATCGAACGGAACGCACGTGCTCAAGCAAAGATCATCGAGGATCTGCTGGATATGAGCCGGATCATCTCCGGAAAGGTGCGATTGGATGTGCAGCGTGTAGAACTGGCATCGATTGCTTTGGCGACCGTAGAAAGCATGCGGCCAGCTGCTGCGGCTAAAGGCGTGGTCCTTACTGCCATCATCGATCCTGCGGCGAAGCCGGTAAGTGGAGATCCTCATCGCCTCCAGCAAGTCTTTTGGAACCTGCTCAGTAACGCGGTGAAGTTTACCCCCAAGGGAGGCCGCGTTCAGCTGCTCCTTGAGCGTGTCAATTCCCACCTCGATCTGAGTGTGGTAGACACGGGTCAAGGGATTGCACCGGAGTTTCTCCCCTACGTCTTCGACCGTTTTCGACAAGGGGATGCCAGCACTATTCGCAAGCATGGCGGGCTTGGACTCGGCCTGGCTATCGTTAAACAATTAGTCGAGCTTCATGGTGGAACTGTCCGGGTCAAAAGCGCAGGTGAAGGAGCTGGAAGCACCTTCACCGTCTCCCTCCCCTTAAGTCCCATTAATGATTCTCATCGGGAACCGGTAGAACGGGTTCATCCTACGGCTGCGAGTACTTTACCCATTGAATATTTATCCTCGATCAAACTCAATGGGACAAAAATTCTCGTGGTCGATGATGAACCGGACGCGCGGACACTCGTCCGCCGACTCCTTGAAGAGCGTGGTGCTCTCGTCTCAACAGCCGAATCTGCGAATGAAGCGATGCACTTAATGGGGGCAGAGCTCCCCGACGTCATCGTTAGTGATATTGGTATGCCAGGCGAAGATGGATATTCCTTCATCCGTAGAGTGAGATCCCTGCCCCCCAGACAAAGGTGGCCTAACTCCGGCCGTCGCCTTAACCGCATATGCCAGAACTGAGGATCGCATGCGCGCGGTCCTGGCAGGATTTCAGATGCACATAGCGAAGCCGGTGGAAAGTGCCGAGCTGTTAACCATGGTTTCCAGCCTTGCCGCTCGGAATGAGTAGCTCTTGTATTTGAACTTCGGACACCGTCATAGAAGTAAAAGGCAAACGGTGTTTCGCTTTGTCGATGCAAAATACACTCGCTGCAGACCTTCAACCCTTCAAGAGGGGCATTCTGAGGTAGACGTCGAATCCAATCCGCGCGTCGCGTCCGAGCATCACGCATTGCAATTTCATGACACCCGAGAGCATCGCCCAGGCTGCGCGACTAGGTGCCGTCATCGACATGCAGCCCATCTGGTTTTACCTGGATGGCAAGACGCTGTTGAAACAGTTCGGCAATGAACGCATGAGCCGCTTCCAGCCATTGCGTGCTTTGTTCGATGCCAAGGTGCCGGTCGTTGGCAGCAGCGATCACATGCAGAAGATCGGCAGCCTGCGCTCCATCAATTCATACAATCCCTGGCTCGGCATGTGGACCGCCATCTCGCGCCAGTGCCGGTACCTCGATGGATCTCTGCACAAGGAAGGCGGTCTCACCCGCGAGGAAGCTATCCGCCTGTACACCATCAGCAACGCCCAAGTCCTTTTCTTGGAAAAAGGGTGCGGGTCACTGGAGCCCGGCAAACGCGCAGACTTTATCGTCGTCGACCGCGACCTGCTGCAATGCCCTGAGGAAGACACCAAGACACGCAAGTGCTGGAGACGTGGCTGGATGGGAAACGGGTCTGGATTGCCGGAGCCAGTAAGTAGCGCCTCACCGATTTAACATGATTATCCTCCGTAACTCTCCTTCTCTTTACCGATGCCAGCGCGATCGACCAGCCACAGGGGATATTCCACGAGGGCGGCGGGGAGCTGAAGTGAGCAGCGTCTCAACGGAGGCCCTTAGACATGAGTTGGATTCAGCCGCGGAAAAGGGCACGTCACCTGAAATCTGCTTTAGGCACCAAGGAAACTTCTGCGATACCTTTGCTCGGTCGCATATCGTTACTTGCGCGGATGCGCGGAACGCCGCTTTGGATTAGAACTCCTTTTTGGACGCCCTTTTGTCATCACGCGCAGGAAATGAGACGCGCAATCGCAACCGTCGAATTCCTTGAAAAACCTGGCTTTCACTGGAGTCATCAGCCGCCTTCTTACCATTTCGCCAGAAAAGTTGCACGCATCCCACTTCGGCCCCGAGATCGATGAGTGCACGTCAGGTTTATTGCGCACATCTAGGAGCGAATGAAGAAGTGGACAGTAGAAATGGCCGTAAGCGACATGCCAGCAAAGCCTCTGCAAAGCGGGTCCGTCGACAATCCAAGCATAGGTTCCCGGTTCAACGATTCCTCCACCCAGCGGACATGAAACCTGTCTTGATGGCCGAACTACGACCATATAGAAATCGGCAGGGCGTAAAAGGCCATTTTGCAAATCTCCTAATAGATCCTCGGCAAACTGTTTCATGCCCCATACTGCTGACTAGCTTTGATACTCACTTCAAGAGATAACTTAAAAAACATATAACATATCCAGGTCAAAGGATTGACCATGTCAACAACCCTACCTCCATCGGGCAGGGTTGTTGTGTCAATGGTGTTACCAACGATTAGCAGGCTCTGCACGGCGAGTCGCCGCTGACGCTGCCAATGTCAGCGTTTTAGTCAATCAGCATAACTATGCAGCAGCCCGCTGGGGCTTTCTGTCACAGACTTTATCTTCAATAAGCGATCCAGAGCCCGGTCGCGGGTCCGATAAGACAATTGATGGAAAGACCGACAGATGTCACGTCGGGAAAGTGGACCTTTCCGTTTGATACAATCCAGAATCGCGTCATCCACCTCTGCATCGTCAATACTGTCAACACCGCCATGTTCAAGCTCTGCCCCAATAGCGTTGACGGCATCACGCAACGAGTCGCAGGATCTCGAGTGCTCCTGGCTTAGCCAGAGTGCGATCTTGCATGCTTTCTCCATTGTTGAATCACTGACTACGAATTCATCAGGTTTGTCCTCCTGCGTAAACACATCCAGGATGCTCAACAGCAGTGCCAGCTTCAGAATGACTGTCGGCACAATCTGCTGGGTGGTTGATTCCGAGGGATAGGCCACCTTTTCAGATTCGCAGCAATAGCCGTGAAACCTTTGTGCGCTCGCAGCGCTCAATGACCAGACCAATGGCATCAAAGTCTTGGACCTTATCGAATGAAGCGCTTCGACATGACGGCTCCATTCACCAAAGGTAGGCTCCTCTAGCGGCGCCAGTTGGCCGGCGCTTGACCCGTGGTAGGCGATAAACACTGGCGGACGGCATTTCTTCCACGGGGAGCGGCTCGCATACATGAGAGCGGCGAGATTCTTTGGGGTCATTTGCCAGCAGAGATGGACCACGCCGGGACACGGAATCCCACTGGAGTCGGGCAGTTCGAGTCCCTTCCAGGATAGCCAGAGCATCTCCCCTAGGTCATGGAGATTGGCCTTGGCTCCTGGCGCGTCCAGCGCCACTGCGCCAGGTTGGTTTCCGAGACTTACCACGCACCTGTCGAAAGAGTGGTCAAGCAGGCCGGTCAGCCGCTTAGCAGATGAGGAATAAGCCGAAATGACTGGCCGCAGCAATTGTTGGTTGTTCAGGATGTGCTGATCCAACTGATAAGGAGCGGGCCTGCCAACCAAGCCGATGGGCATGGCTTCCAGTTTTCGCAACTTCCGCTCTTCTTCCTCCAATATCTTTCTGCTCATGGCATGGTGCCGTTGAGTTCCCTTTCGGCTGGCCTTGAGCAGCGGGCTGGCGAGATGCTCAAAGATGTTGCCGCTCATGCCATCGCTGACGCAGGAGATAATGTTGAAGGGTGACGTGAGGCAGGCCGGACCATACTGAAGCCTTTGCGCTGGTCCATTTGCAGCGGCGAGCACCTGCAGGCAGGAAATTAAGACCATACTAGGCTCCATGCCCCACTGACGGGCCGCATGGTGTGTCAGCTCAACAACGAACGGAGGCAACAGTTGGAGGATCTCCTGAATCTTAATGTCATTCCCACGACTAGCCGGGGGGTTAGAGGAAGTCTCTCCGTGGCCTGCTGGCGTGGAAGGGCTTTGCTGCCCTCGGCCTGCCTCGTGCTCTTGGACTTTCTCCTGGTCGGCTTGCTGAGATTGGGTGGCTGGCGAGATCATACCTTCAAGCAATAGCGGTTGGAGTCAGGCTCCTGAACGATCCGGTTCTGTTTTAGCAGACGATCGACCGCGACGGTAATCTCCGGCTGTTTGCCGCGACTGATCGAGCGCTGCATTTCCCGGGGCGTGAGCGCCCCCTTACTCTCAAGTGCCAAGATGAGTTTCTGCGCCACCAAGTCCAAGCTACGGTCGCTGCTTTGAGTGCGGCAATCGTCTAGAATGGCCAAGTGACAGTTCAGAGCATACTTGGCTGTCGCTTCTGCCGCCAAGACAGGCCAACTGCTGCCCTTGCTGTCGTCAAGTAGCAGGAAAGCCCACAGCAGCTTGTAAACAAGCGAATCGAACGCCCCAAGCAACTGGTCGGTGGAGCCAGCCAGGCGGTCTCGTATTTCATTGTCCACCCGCACAAGTTCCTTTGTGTGGGCTGGACTCGCTGTGAGGATCGATTTCCTGCGGAGAATACGGTCATTGATGATTCTCTCAGTCTGCTTTACCAATGGTTGCCACCACGCTTGTCCACAGACGTGAATTGGAACGGGTTGCGGGTTCCAAAGGATGGATTGACCCACAAATCCTCGTTCGGAAGAATGGTCATCAATAGCGTCCGCGAGATCCTCCACTGGAATCGAGGCGATGAAACGAGCTTTAGCGTTCTGATACATCCCGTGGCCCTGATTGGGGTGGAGCGGCGGGACCTTGATATCCATCCCGCTGAGAGCTGCTGCGAAATAGGCCATGGCCTGATTGCCCTGCTTGGCGCCCTTCATGAAAGAGCCGCGGAAAAAACTCCCGGTTGTATCCAGCAGCAGGACATGATGATCGAAAGAGTCCAAAAGTTTTGCTTCGAGGTCCGTCACGTCATTCGTTGAGTGCAGCAACGAGGGCCTGTACCGGATTCCAGGTATGCGGCTATTCAGGAGGCGATGCTTGCGCTGCGCGTCCGCGTCGATGAACGTCTCGTCATCGAGTTCCCGCCACCCCCGGATCATCCCATCACCCGCACTCAGGTCTTCAATCATCACCTGTTTGACGTTCAGGCTTCGCTCGTACAGATGGTCGCGCCATTGGGAATCGGAGTGGATCTGGTTCGGCACCCCGAAAGTGTATTGATCCAGAATCGGCCGGTGTTGTGATTGCGCCTGGAGTCTAAGGGCATTCTGGATCTCTAAAGCGGGGGCTATCACTTCGTCGAGGGCGCGTTTCCCTCCAGGCGAAGTACTACCCGTGATCAGCAGACTGTATCCCGGTTTGATCTTTCGCCCGCTATCGCTTTGGAAGCCCGCAAGTGGCCCGGCAAGGTTGCCCATCACAGAGGATACCAGCAGTGCCATATCCTTTACCTTTACTCCCACGGACGCAGACATCGCACAAAGCGTTTCACCAAATGTTTCCACCCACCACTCATCCCCGATTGTGCACGCGTCGAAACCCGTTTTCATAACTGGAGTTTGCATTTGTAGGAGCCATCATTTGGCATATTCAGAGCTTTTTTTGCTCTGTTGAGTTGTCGCATGGATTGGAGATGGTCAGTTAATTGCTCTGCCCTTAAAGGGCGGAACAACTGGCTAAGTATGTCTGGTGTATATCCACCGTCAATGAAAAGTTGATTGTCTTTTAATGGGTGTATATTCACCTCATGCCGAACCAGCGCCGCGAAGACAAAAGGATGGTTACCTTCTGGGCGACCGAGGAAGAAAGGGCACTCCTGTATGCCGCAGCGGAAGCTGCAGGTTTCGAGAAACTATCGGAGTATATGCGGTGGATCGCGAATAATGCCCCTAAGCCTCTTGCCCCACGGAGGAGAGCCATCGAGGCATCTTACACAGCAAAAAAGTAGTTGCATCAGCTAAAAACACTATGCGTTTCGGCGCGACGCTGGAATGTGGAACAACCGCCAGATGACAGCATCCGGCGTTCATGTCGCCGCCGTCTTGTTGGCCGCTGGCTCCCTGTTCTGGGTCACCAATCGCGCGCCTGCGTCGTCTTGTTGTTCCGAGGTGGAGAATGCTCGATGCACGCCGAAAGCGCTCGGAATCTGCCGCGCCTGCACTACGTGCTCTTCGTGCGCTCATTGCAATGCGGGCGGGTCTTGCTCGGTATGCGATTGAATGGGTGGGGCACTGCCCCTAATCTATGCTCCCTTTGCTCAATCCCTGGCGCCTCCTATCACTTCTTTGCGCAGCACTCTTCTGCACGCTGTTGGCCGGATGTGGGCCGGAAAGAAACTGGGCTGAAGAGACTGCGAGCCTCCAGGCGGAGATGAACGCGCTCAAGGCCAAGGTAGCGGACTTGGACCGCGAATATCAGGCCTACAGCCAAAACATGAACGCCCCCGGCTCTGAGGGCAAGCCGGGAGGTGATGCGGCCCGTCGCGAGGTTGGCAAGAAACTCGAGGCCGAAAGTGCCACCCTTAAAAAGCAGGAGGATGCTCTGCTGTTGAAGCTGGATAAACTGGAACGGGACTACGCTGAACACTTGAAAGGCAACAGGTAGGATCACCCGCCTTGTCCAAGGGGATATGCGGCGGGCCGCGAAAAGAGAATCACCCCTTTCTCACCTCGCAATCGATGGCGGTATAGTGAAGATCCCCCTAGCCGAGTCCTTCTTCGTCAGGGCATTTGAGGAGGCCAGAAGGGCCGACGCCGCCCGCCCCTGCTAAAGCAGGGCAGAGACATCGGCACCGGGGGGGCGGGCAATTTTTATCCAGATTTCGCGCAAATGGATGAATTTTGCCCGGAATTGCTCGTCAGATGGTCTCCGGCAACTCCATAACACGAGGCCTCCGGTTCAAAATGCCATGACTGTAGCCTTACAACAACAGCTAGAAGCGTTCCTCTTCGAGAAGGGGATGCGGCGCACCAAGCAGCGCGCAATCATTATTCAAGCTGCCTCAGGCACAGAGCAGTCATTCAATGCAGATCAGCTCCACGAGATGGCTCGCGCCTTGGATAGAACGGTATCGCGGGCCACGGTTTATCGCACACTACGCCGCCTTGTGGAATTCGGGCTCCTACGAAAGTTGGAACTTGATCGTGATCAGACTCATTATGAACGAGTCGCCACGGCTGAGCTAACCGGCCGAAGTTAGAACAAATAGCAGCTCGTCCAATAAGCCCTCCCCTTCACACGGTCGCAAGGCGAGACTGAAGAGCGCTAAGCCCTAGACGGTCCAGCAACTACGCTTGACTGGGCCGCGGTCATACTTTTCATTTTCGGCTATGAACACGCTTTCGCCGGAAGCTCGGGCGCTCTATGAGGTGCTGCCAGATAAAGCCTTTGGCCTCTGGGAAGTTGGCGCTCTCGTGCCCGTTGAATTGGATGCTAAGTTCAGCCAAGGCTGGTTCCATGGGGCATGGGCGGAATTACGAGATGGCGGCTTTCTAGGGATGGACGGGGAAGTCGGGGTTGGGGACGGGATGTACAAAAAGCGGTATCCGAGAGGGAAGGCGCCGGAAATGCTGGCCCAGACGTCTGAAGATGACACTCATTGACCGAATCCAGTCGCTCGCCCATGAGAACGCTCGTTGTCACACTTGAGGCAGGAGACGGACGCCAGGCTGTTGCGACCCTCCAAACCGGCGGCCCGAATGAATCTGGGGTCGCAGAGCTTACAGGAGATGCTGAGTTGGCAGAAGAGTTGCGTCGCTCTCGGCCCCATGTCTCAGAGTTTCTCACTCACGGCGATCTGGTATCGGCCTTCCTGGCTTTTGCGCGCGAGCGAGGCTATCTTTGCGAGTGGACCGGGGAAGGGCTTTATGAGGACCAGGATGATGTTGAGTTTCCTCCTGAGTAAAACTGATCGGTAGACCTTCCCTGCTCAATGTCCCAGTGAAAAGCAGAAGCGCCCCATCTCCCCGCCTGCTGCCGAATAGCTGGCTACTGCACCTGATACCTCTTTTTCAAGTGTCCCAGTCGTGCTCGACAAGCTGCAGTCACTTTCTTGGCGTCCCCTGCCATCGATTTAATGGCTTCGAGAAACACATCCTGGTCCTTAGTGAAATCTGCCTTTTCACCATCGGGCAGACCTGATCGTATCTTGAAAAATAGATCCATTACTTCGCGCTCCGCTCTATCACGCTCCGCGACAATATCATGAGCGGCACTGACTTCCTTGAACCCCGCTTTGCTCCAAATCCGAACTCCTTGGGTCTGCGCATTGTCCTCCGTAAAAAACCATCCCAGATCATCGTCATGCCATAGCTGTTTTTCTATTATGCGGTTTTCACCGTTACGATGGGCGACAGCTTTGACCATTTTCGAATTCGCCAAGCCATCGGTTATGTAGGCCACAGTGACGTTTTGGTAGCCCATATAGGATAGAATTGTCGCGGCATCTGCCTTTGCAAGAGGTGGCTTGTCAGCGAGCACTTTAGGCGTCGTTGCAGCCAGGAAGGTGAGCAAAACGAATACAGCACTTGTGAAAGTCCTCATAGCAGCAGTTTTGGCATCCAACGGAAAAACGCAACAGAATGTTGCGGATTGGCCCCGTCGTGAACGAGTCCAGATGCGTCATTTCCATCGCTGACCTGGGCCTTTGGCGAACTGCTTTCTCATTGGTGCAGCGGATCTTGAAGGCTTTTGATTGCAGGGCAACAAGTTGCGGCTCATTCGATATATTTTGATCGACGGTGAGACGACTTCCAACTTTGTAAATAGGCTCAGAACGCTCCAAGACCTTTATAGGCAGTCCGGGGCTCAAATGCGCGAATGACGGGCAAGTCCAATCGACGCTCGGCTGAAGGCAGGAGGCAGAATCCACGTCCTTTAAAATTCGCGCGAGAAATGTGACGCGGCGGTTTGAAGTCTAGCCAGAACTGGGGCGCGGCGGGAGGAAAAGCATAGTCGCTCAGGATGTCAAAATGACACTTGCGCCTTTGTGACTGTCGAGCGTAGTTTTTCTATGCCTGTTACGCCTGAACCAACACCACAACCCGTCGAGGAGAAAACAAAAGAAGAATCTGGCGATTCATTTTGGATATTGGCGGTCTTATTGATCACATCGGCCGCGATCTGGGCTTGGCACTATTCCACTGTTCAGGTAGCCATGAACAGTCGCGCAACGCCTGGTGAGGTTGCACAAACACTCAGCGAAAAGGGCCTATTTGGGGACGCCTTTGGCAGCATCAACGCACTCTTCACTGCTTTCGCCTTCGCGGGTGTGATTTACACCATCTTTCTGCAACGCCGTGAACTTGCGTTGCAGCGTCAAGAGTTGGCCGAGACTCGCGCCGAGCTCAAGCGTTCAGCAGACGCCGCGGCTGGATCAGAAAAATTGCTTCGCTTGCAGATCGAAAGCGACATTGCAGCGATGCAGGTTCAAGCCATGACTGCCGCGATTCAATCTGGAAATATAATTTACCCACACATGGACGAGCCTCAAAAAGAGCATTTTCATCTTGTGATCGATAGCGCGGATAATCAGTTAAGAGCAGTCCTTACTTCAATCGTCAGCAAGGCCGCTGTTGCAGGCCTCTCACCCACGAAGCTCGAGTTTGATCCTTAGCGACTGACTGAGACTCGCGCCATCGCCAGCGCGTATGGTAAGGCAGACCGCGACTACCCCCCCGCTCCATCGGCCCGATGCGTCGGTTAAGATCTGCTTCCGGATAGCGCAGGTTCGTCGCGACAATCGATTAAATCGCCGGTTAAGCCCTAAAGTTTTCCCTAGCGTCTTAGCAAATTAAAGCTACATGGCGGCATGAAGAAACAGCAGGGGCGCTACCGCTTCACGTTGCCTGCGAACGCCAAGGGCCTCGAACAAGTTCGGGTATCCTCTCCGCGCACTGCCGAGCTCCCGTTCTTTCGTTGGGCTTACGGTGAATGCTGGCAGTCGCGTCTACGCAATCCCAAAAAACCAGAGGACGGCGTGGGAAGATTCCAAAACCACCGGCTGAGGTTTGCAGTTCAGAAAGGCATTTGGACCACGTATGGCCAGATCTATTTCTACCTCTATTGTGCAGCCAAGCGACAGGTGAGAGCCAGGCTTTCTTTCACCGCTGACCCTTCGCCCTCCATTACATCCTTCAACCATGGCGAAATCTCTTGGCTACTGGACGAGTCAGACCGGGTATTGCCAGCGCTCATTCAGTCTGTCGAGGCAATGCACTGCGGCCCTCTGGGTGAGACCGGTTTGTTCCAGAAGCCAGACCTCTCTGGTTACGTGTTTGGCGAAAGTGGAATCTACGAGTGGACGACGGCGGGTTGGGATGCGAAGTGAGACGCTTCACGAGCGGTTTCCTCGCGAAAGTCAGTAAACCGAACAGTATGGCGCTGGCCACTTGTTCATGGAAAAATAATTGCGCGACTCGGGCGAAGGTATCAAGCTAGTGAGTGAATAATGGCGAAAAAGAGTCCAAGAGTGCAAAACGAGCTCGCAGGAAATCTCAAGGTCAGGCCCGACTGATTCGGCTTTTGAGAAAGCGTTGGGGCAACAGCCGTAAACGTCCACGTAGAAAAGGCATCGCCACTCAGAGAGAAGTATATGAATTCTTGCGCGCAAATGTGCAAGGCCCAGGCTACCCACTAGATGACAAAGCCGAAAACCGCTATGTGATCAAGTGCCCGAAAGTGTTCTCCCTTCTCGATAATCCGGATGAATCACTCGAATGTATCTACAAGCTAATCCGCCTGCCTTCGCGCCCCTACCAGCGCACGGTTCTGATCGATCAAAGTGAAATTCAGCAACTCGACCTAGCAGCAAACACCGTGTTCGACCTTTGTGCTATGATCGTACAGTCGCTGAGGTCGGGCACCCACAAGCGATACAACATGACCGGCTATTTTCCGATCGATCAAAGAATTAGGAATTTGGTTAAGGTTATGGGTATAACTAAGCATTTATCAGTAAAAAACACAGAAGCCCCGGACGAATTTAAAAAAAATGTGCGCCACTTCGCATTAAAGCACGGAAAGCGCGGAAGCGATCAGGCAAAGACCGCCACAAGGCTCTCAAAGCATCTGTCTAATTGCTTCAAAGATGCCGGCTTCGATGTGGGGCTTGATTTTGTCCGTGACATTCTGAAATGGGCTGGGGAAATTATGACCAACGCCGAAGAACATTCAGGCATGGCCAGATGGTATGCCATGAGTTACATGGCCCCTCTACCAACGACGGACGGTTCTTTCGTAGGAGAGTGTGAACTGGTGATCTTTAATTTTGGGCGGACGGTGCATCAAAACATAATAGAAAGGGCTCCCGAGGATCTCCGCCCTCACATCGAACGGTTTTTGGAAAAGCACGGAAAGAGGGGTATAATGGGAGGTCGTCCGTTTTCACAAGAAGCGCTTGCCACACTTCTTGCGCTCCAAGATGGCGTCTCGTCCCGGTCGAGAAAATTAGGTAGTGACGGAGGGAGAGGGACGGTGGACATTATCGAATCTTTCCAGCGCCTCGGCCAGACGTATGTAGAAAACAAAGCTCCCAAAATGGTCATGCTCTCAGGTTCCGCTCGTATCGTTTTCGATGATAAATACTCGATGAAAACGGAGGCCACTGGACAGGGAGGGCAGCGTGCTAGAATTGCCTTTAACAATACGAACTCTCTAAACGACCCCCCCGACCCCGCAAACGTAAACAGTATAAAAGCATTCTTTCCGGGGGTGCTGGTCGCTGTGCGATTTTACGTTGACAGCAAATTCTTGGGGAGTATCAAATCAGCGGGCGATGACAATGGACGACAAAATTCTGGATCTTGCTAGATTCTCGCAAGCGGACTCTATCGTTTTTAGTGGACGCCCTGAGGGAATGAGCGTTCGTGCCAGCTTGAATCTCGATGCCGAGGATTCGCTCCCGGGGCCCGTAGTAGTGGTAATTCCTCAGCGTATTATTTCGGTCAACGGTTCGTTTTTCCTAGGATTGTTTGGACAAAGCGTGCGGAATTTGGGAGCCGTGCGCTTTCAAAGTAAGTACACCTTCGACTGCCGGGAGAAGGTGAAGACGGATATCGCCAGAGGAATCAGGCATGCCCTTGAATTTTCTAATCCTCTTGATTGACCCGATTTGGGTAGAGGAATGGGCGCCCTTGGGCTTTGTGTTTGCCCAAGGCGCGAGCGCAACTCCAGCTTCTTTTGTCTTGGGCGACGCCTTCGACTTAGGGTTGAAGTTGGCGAACATAATTCTCATCGCCTGGATTTTCCGACAGAACTTTAGGGAAAGGAGGGCCGAGCGGTTGCGGGATGCTGCTCGAGATCCTGTGAAGTTCATGGTTCAGGAGGTGGTTCTTAAACCGAACATTCAGCTACTTCCTCAAAAAGTCGCCGAGATCATCACACGAATCACAACCCTCAAGGGGAAATTAACAAGCCTGACGGATAATTCTGAGATGAATGCGCTTTTGGAAACCGAGATGCAAGAACTCAAGGCCCTCGTGGAATCCCTCAGGACGAGCATATTCAGCCCTTTAGGTTATTTGGCAGAGCCGTATAAGGAGCTCGCGTCGAAATTAGAAACGCCGGAGGAGATCTTTTCCGAGTACGGATCGTCAATCATCGTTAAAAAAGACAAGGATGTCTCACTCATAGTAGACAAAATAGAGGCATGGAGGGGCAGCTTAGTCATCGCACTATTAAGCGCCCAAAAGCAACACTGGGAAAACAGCGAAAACCCGTCTGATTCTCCCCGTAACGATGCGGAATGGATTTTTCTGCCCAACGTAAAGTGGCTAAACCTAGCATTTCGGGCAACGCTTTCTGTGGGTGCGATTGTCACTGTCGCCCTTGTTTTCCAACATGATTCAATCAGTCAACATTTTAGCCAAACTGCTGCGTCCCTTTTCGCACCGCTTTTGTGTTCAGCTGTATCCGTTGCTCTCTTGTATCGCGTTCCCAAACGAATTTCAGCCTGATATCCGTTCCTTTCGACGGTCGGCGCATTAACAGCCATCCGAGACTTCCTCTTGACTGGCAATCCCATGGGCGACTAATCTCAAAGTGATGTCTGACCGCGCTTCCGTCCAAGTGGGCAACGTCACCATTCCACTCTGGCTTCATCAGAAGGGCTGGCGATTCGGCTACCAGACCAAAGCGGGCGGGTGGAAATACATCACCCGGGTCGACAAGACTGAGGCAATCGAGAAAGCTCGGGAGAAGGCCAGGGAGATCAACAACGGTGCCGCTGACCTCTCCAGCGTTTCACAGGCCCAGGCTGGCATATTGCAGCGTGTCATCGAGATGGGAATCACCCACGCCGACTTGGACGACTGGGACGCCGCACGCAAACGGCCAAAGAAGCAGGTCGATGAGGCGGTGACCGAATTCTTGAACCTGAAGAAGGCCAACCGTGGGCGCAGCCTTCGGAACACCAAAAGTCTCTCTGGGGATCTGGGCTCATTATCCAAGGCGCTTGGGAAAAGCCAACTGGCCAGCGTGGGGGTATCGGATCTGGAGAAGTGGTTAGCGACCTTTGAAGATATTTCGCCTCGGCGCCGACGAAATCTCCGGGGTTCTTCCGTGACCTTCTTCAAATGGGCCAGAAAGCGCGGGTATGTGCCGGACAAGACAACCGCGGCAGAACTACTGGAGCGCCCAATCGTTGGCCGCGGCGTCCCGGCAACGTGGAGCAGTGAAGAGATGCGCCTGATTTTAGATGCCTGCCCGGAAGAATACATCCCATGGCTAGTGCTCTCGGCATTCTCTGGTCTGCGCTTGGAAGAGCTCTTCACGGATCCCAAGTCCGACAAGTCCCCGCTCGACTGGTCCGATTTCCATTGGAACCGGGACCTAATCATTGTCCGGCCGGAAACCGCCAAGACCGGCGAACGCCGCGTCATTCCGATTCTGCCGATCGCGAGAGCTTGGCTGTTCGCACTTCGCAAGCCCAAGGGTCGCGTTTGCCCCCCAGTGCCGCCCTGGAAGGTTCATAAGAGGGCTCCGAGCATCAACACGCTCATCAGTGGGCCTGTGGGCGGGTGGAGGCCTAATGCTCTCCGGCATTCATTCATTTCCTACCGCGCGGCGCATGTGGGACTCGCGCAGACTGCCATGGAGGCGGGCAATAGCGAGTCTGAGGCGCGGCGCTCCTACAACGATGCAAAGGGGAAGGACGAAGCGAATGCTTGGTTCGCCCTTATGCCTAAAACCTAGTTCCGATTCGGAACATCTCGGAACCTCGGCGTAACTCGTTCATTCTGAACGGATGAGTGGCGGAACGGACGGGACTCGAACCCGCAACCTCTGCCGTGACAGGGCAGCGCTCTAACCAATTGAGCTACCGCTCCACTCGGTCCCTCGCCAGGTCAGCGAGGGAGGAAAAAGTAACGACAATCCCCATTCGCGCAAGTGGGATTGTATGTTTTTCATGAGGTTTTTGGGAGGCGGCCTGAGCGGTGAGAAAGGCGTTGCTGGGGGTCGTTGGATAGGACGAATGGGACGAATAGGTCCTATAGAACGCGACGGTCGCGCAGGGGATTAGTCCATCTCTAGATGGATGTCGTCGAAGAGGATGGGGGTGTTTGAGAAGGGGGTGCCCCAGAGGGAGCACTTCCCCTGCCCTTTCAGCGTGGGGTCTTCGTGGGTGATCTGGGCGTCCTTCGGCTCGGTGGCATCGGCAGGCCAGACTTTGGCGGTGATGGTCCACTGCTTCTCCGCGACTTTTTTGACGTCGAGTTTCACTTTGGTCCAGGCACCGCTAGTCCACTCGAGCGGGGCGGTCTTGATCACTTCATCACTCTTGGTGAGCTGGATTTCTTTTTTGGCGGGGAAGATGACGAGCCGATAGCCGCTCTGGCCGTGGACGCCGATGGAGAAACGTGGGAAGCTGCGGCCCATCTTCGTGGCGAAGACGCGCGTCTCGATGCTGGCGCTGCCGTTGGCGGAATCGCCGACCAGGGCGCAGGCTTCGGTGAGTTCGCCGCCGGTTTCGATTTGCAGGGCTTTATTTTTGCCGTCCGGGGAGACAACGGCGAATTTGCCTTCCACGAGGAAGACTTCCTTGGGTGGGTCGCCTTCCATCCAAGCTTCCGCGTTGAAATCGAATTTACGAGGCTCGGCGAAGGTGGTCGCGGTGGTTATGGTAAGCGCGAGAGCAGAGATGAGTGAGGCTAAAGAGAGAGCGCGTTTCATGAGGAAGGTAAGCTTAACTGCCGCGAGACAGGGAATGGGATGTGAATGAGAAGGTGTCAGACACCGTGCTATACGATGTGATGAAACTCAATCTATGAAGATTCATGCCGGGAGGGGCATATATGCGCGCATGGGCATACCCTCGCAGTGCGACGTTATGGCGGGCAGCTTGCTGCTGACGAGGAGCTTCTTCTTAATCCACCTCAAGCGGCTCTTTCATGAGCGTGAGGGCTTCTTCGACTTTGGCGCCTTCGTGGACGATGGCGGCGAGACTGCGGGCGACGGCGGGAGGATTGGGGTGGGCCCAGACGTTTCGGCCGATGGCGATGCCAGCGGCTCCGGCCTTGATGGCGTTGGAGACCATGGAGAAGAGGTCGAGGTCGTTGTTCAGAGGCGCGCCGCCCAGGACAATGACGGGGACGAAGCAGCTATGGACGATGCGCTTGAAGTCATCCACGGTGCCATTGACCGGGTAGGCGGTCTTGACGACATCGGCGCCGAGTTCGGCGGCGAGGCGGACGGCAAAGACGATCTTTTCGACGGTGTAATGCTCGGTCTGGCCGAGACCAACGGGGAGGGTTTCCAGGATGACGGGGATATCGACGTCGAGGCTCTCGCTGATAAGATCGGCGCAGTTTTGCGTAACGATCTCTTCATTTTCCGCGCCGGGGTAAAGCATGTTCATGACGGCGGTGGCGCCGACCATTTCGGCTTCGGGAAGGCCGTAGACATTGATGCTGCCGGCTCCTTTACCAGTGATGCGGGTATTGTAGACATCCGTGCGGAGGCAGATGCCTTTGCCGGTGAGGAGGTCACCAGTGCGCATGGCTAGGCCCAGATTGAGGACGTAACCGTCCACATAGGCGTTCATGGTCTCGATGAGCTGGAAAGGGTTCTCGAGGCCGGGGACAGGGACGGCAACGCCGTGATCGATGGGCAGGATGACGGTCTTGCCGTCGCGGAAGAAGGTTTCGAGGTTATCTTGGCGGCTCATGTGGAGCCCGCAAGATGGGGTCGAAGGGTGGGAATGTCTAGTAAGAAGGACGCTTAGGGAAAAACCTCCGACGCCCAGCTTGGATCAATGCGTGTTGCGTGCGATGAAATTGATGATGGGACTGCTGTCCTGGAGGCCGTGGGGGTGGTGGCCGACGCCGGACTTGGCGATGAGTTCTATCGGACCACCGAGGGCGCGGTAGCGCTCGGCGAGGAGCAGGGTGTTCTCGGCGGGAATGACAACGTCATCAGCATCGCCAAACACATGGAGGAGCGGGACTTTATGTTTGGCGAGGGGCGCGATGGCATCCACGGGGTTTTTGGTGTAGGCAAGGGCTTCGGCTTCGTCCTTGAAGTTCCAAAGGGTCAATACGCGCTGCCAGTTGGTGGGATCGCCTTTCCCCTTCCCTTTCCCGCCCGGCCAGCTTTTGAAATCGCAGACTGGGGCATCGGCATAGATGCAGGAGACTTTCTCAGGATTGGCGATGGCCCAGTTGTAGCAATAGAGTCCGCCGCGGCTGAGGCCGACGAGCGCGGGTTTCTTGCTGAAGCGGTAAGTCTTGGTGAGGTGGTTGTAGAAGTCCGTCCAAGTCTTCACCGTTGAGGGAGCGCCGAGGGTGTCTGAGACCTTGAGGTAAACAATGTGGTAGCCCTTGCCGAGCAAAGCCACATCGGGATCGGGCTTGTGGCCGAAGAACTCGCCATGCCAGACCCAGGGGCGACCAGAGGCGGGCGACTTTGGCGCGACGATGGTGGCGGTGTATTGCTCCCAGGGCAATTCGTATTTCTCAAAGCCATGCCAGTTGGTGACGGTGCCAGGGAAGAGGCCGGAGCCTGATTTGGTGGTTGTGGGGCTTGCAGGAGGAGTCGAGGATTTGCCGTCGGCAGGTTTTGGATCCGTGGCGGGTTTCGGTGGCGGTGTGGTTGGAGCTTTTGATTTGTCAGGATCCTTTGGCATGGGCCCTTTTTCGGCGGAAGCAGGAACCGCAGGGCGAACCTCTTCTGCCTGAGTGGGATTCTTCGCAGCAGCGAGGGCAGTGATGATCTGGGTGCTGAGGGTTGCTGCTTTCGCTTCCGCTTCGGGGAGTGGGAGGCCTTCTTTCACACCGGGGCGTTTGTGGCCACAAGCACTGAGCCAGGCGGCCTTGAGCACCCGCTGGCGTTCGGCGACGAGCTTGTGAAGTGCGTTCAGTTTTCCATTGGCTGCGGTCAGGTCTTCCAGCGTGATCGGTGACTCGATCCCCCATGCCTTCAGAATGGCCTGCGTCATGATCCAATGTCCTTGGTCATTGGGATGCACGCCGTCTTTAGCGAAGGCGAAGTTGGGATCCGCCTGACGGCCTTCCGCGAGGGCGATGCTCATGGGGCCATGGATATCGATGACCTGCCAACCGTCCGGGCGCTTGCTGATGAGCCATTCGCTGTAGCGATCAAGGACCTGGTTGTAACCGGTGAAGGGTTTTGGGTAGGCCTTCAATCCGGGAGGAAGAACTTTGTCCTTGATGGGGAAAGGATCGAAGACAGGCGGTGTCAGATGGATGATGGGAGCGCCAGCGGCCTTGGCTTTGGTGCGAAGCTTTTCAATGCCTTCGACATACTTTTGAAAGCGCGTGTCGCGATACGGAAAATAGATGCCGTCATTCATGCCATAGCAGGCAAAGATGAGGTTTGGCTTGGTCTTGGCGAGGACGCGGTCGAGGCGCTCATGCAGATCGGGACGCGGGAATTTGCCATCGGCATGGCCGGGCTCGGAAAGGCCCGAAACGGTTTCGCTGCTGAGACCGAGGTCGAGAATCTCGTAGCGTTTGTCTGTTTCAAAAAGCAGGATCGTCTCGAGGAATTCGATGTATTGCCCGGAGTGCGTGATGCTGTCGCCGAGGAAGAGGATGCGTTTGGCTTCGGGGAGCGATGGCTTTTCGGATTGCGCTTGTGTCTGCGCGGCGAGACAGAATACGAGGCTCAGGAATGTAAGAGCGGGATGGATGAAGCGGAAATTCATGTGGGCCAAAGTTGGCAAAAGATTGAAGGAAAGCCGGGGCTAGCGCGAGAGGGAAATACGGTCAGGCGCTGAGAAAAATCTCAGTGAAGAATCCCGAGGCACAGGAGTTCCCGGCTGGAGTGCTCTCTATCGAGCTTAGACTGGTTCTCGAAAAGAGAATCAGCTTAGCCAACCTCGTCGGTAACGACCGTAAAATTGACCAGCGAATGATCGCCAAAGACGGTGGTGATGGCTACGTCCGTGGCATCGAGTCCAGTGGCCATGACGATGCGCCCGACGCGGCGAGCATTGTGCCGAGCGTCAAAGGTGATCCACTGACCGCCCAGGTAAACTTCCATCCAGGCGCTGAAATCCATAGGCAGGCGCACAGGGGGCACGCCAATATCGCCAAGGTAACCGGTGACGTAGCGCGCCGGAATATTCATGCAGCGGCAAAGGGTGATGGCCAAATGGGCAAAATCCCGGCAGACGCCGGTGCGCTCCTGGAAGGCCTGCAAGGCGGTCCGGGTACGCCGTGCGCGCTGATAATCAAAAGTGAGGTGATGGTGAACAAATTCTACAATGGCCTGAACTCGATGCAGGCCTGACATGTAGTTGCCGAAATTTGACCAGGCAAACTGGAGCAATTCACTGTCTGCCTCACAATAGCGGGAAGGCATGAGGTAACGCAGCATCTCCACCGGGAGTTCCCACAACTCATGCTGCACTGCGTCATCAGGGCGGTAGTCTACTAGCCCAGAGTCATTGACGAGCGCATGATTGCGGAAGCGGACTCTGCCCGCAGAGCAGGTGAGCCTCCCACAGCAATTCCCAAACGCGTCCCAATAATCCTGAGCCGGCGGGCCTGCGTACTCGATGTTAAATTTCTCACCCTCAATAATGTCCAGCACACGCGAGGGGTGAATGCGGAGGCAGTAGAGGATCGTGGTATTGACCGCGACCTGCAGGGTTATGTCATAGCCAACTTTGATTAACATCGTACTTTATGCTCCGGCACTGCCGCATTCCATCACGTCCTGGGCCACTCCTTCAGGATGGCCCGAAACAGGGCCGCCCCCAAGGGAAGGGCGCTTTCGTCTATATCGAACGTGGGGGTATGCAGGGGGGTAACTTTTTCGCCAGGCCTGCGCACGCCGACACGGATCATGCAGCCTGGCTTTTTGACGAGATAATCGGCGAAGTCCTCCGCACCCATGCTGGGGCGGCCTTCAGTGATGACATTCCCCTCCCCTGCCACCTGCCGCGCGGCACGCTGGCAAATGGCGGTGACTGCAGGGTCATTCACCAGACCAGGGAGTGCTTCATCAAACTGGCAGACAATCTCCGCCTCAAACGAGGTGGCAGTCCCCCGGCAAAGGCGTTCGATAATGCTGCGAGCCTGATCCATTACTTCAGAGGTTAAAGCCCTTATCGTGCCACGTAGCAGCGCTTTCTCGGGAATCACGTTGGCGGCGTGGCCTGCCTCCATGTGACCGATGGTGACCACGAGAGGATCCCGCGCATCCGTGCGGCGAGGCATGGCCTGGTAAATGAGCGTGACAAGATGCGCAGTGGTGGCGACGGGATCGACCGTGAGAAACGGCCGGGCGCCATGCCCGCCACGACCCGTGATGTGGATCGCGAAGTCCTGGCAGAAGGCGGTCTGGGGACCGGCACAGACGGCGAGTTTGCCGGCCTCCAGATTGGGATCCACGTGCAGGGCAACAATGGCATCGACCCCTTCCAAGGCGCCGTGAGCCATCATTTCGCGAGCACCAAAGCCTGCCTCCTCCGAAGGCTGGAAAATGCCGCGCCAGGCGATGTCTGGAAGCGCCTGCTCGCGCAGCGACCAGAGTGCGCCCAGCAACATGGCAGAGTGCGCATCGTGCCCGCAAGCATGCATAACGATGGGATTCGCGGAGCGATAAGGCACTTCGTTCTCCTCCTGGATCGGTAGCGCGTCGATGTCGGCTCGAAGGGCGATGGTGGGAACGTGTCGCGCAGAGCCTGCTGGCTGAGCAACGGTGATGATACCGCGTTTGCCCGGTCCGTAATGATGCTCAATGCCTTGAGCCGTAAGCTGCTGGCTCAGGTACTCGGTGGTGGACACTTCCTCGCCGCTTAGCTCCGGATGCTGGTGCAGGTAACGCCGGACTTCGACCAGGCGGTTTTGCATGGGTGAGGAGGCGGAAACTGCGGGAGGAGCGGACGCCGGGGTGGTGATTTTTTTCCTGGTCATGTGCGCTGTATACTGGCTAACGGACATTCAGATCGAAGATATAGACCATTTTCACGGAAAGCGCATGGTTTAGCGGGCGAAGTTGGTTGCTTTAGTGGTCCCTTCCTACAGATGCCATGAAGAACAGATGAGCAAGAGTGATTATGTCGTTGCGCTACAACACGGCAAGTTTCGATAGGTTAAAACGCGCTTCTCTGCCAAATGAACTCTCTGCGGCAGTGAGTTTTTTCACTGATCGACGAGTTCTGAGTCGGGATAATAGTTGGACAAACATAAGGCCTTGTTTATGCTTATTTGTCAATTTAGTCGCAACAAAGAACACAGATGGAAAAAAATAAATATGACGTCTTCGTTAGCTATGCTCGTGAAGATGGAGAATTCGTCGCGTCGTTACTTAGCCGACTCAACGACGAAAACATCCGCGCGTTTGCTGATCGCGCCATTGAAAGCGGTGACAATTGGCTCAGTCGTCTTGAATATGCTTTTCGGGAATCAGAAATGATTCTTTTCATTGTCAGCCCGCACTCGCTCAAGAGCAAATGGGTCCATGTTGAGGCAGGGGCTGCATGGATTCTCGAGAAGAAGATGTTCCCGGTCCTTTTGGGTGCTGACATCTCGGATTTAGTTGAATTCCTTCGATTACGCCAGATCTACGATTTAAAAAATCGCTCTAACATCGAAGGATTAGTAGAGAAACTCAGAGATATTTTTAAACGACCCAAAGCTTCCTCAATCGTCACAAATCCTGCAGAGTCCTTTAATTCAATTCCACATTGGGATCGCCTACTTCACATCGGCGACTGGACTCGCGACAAAACGACGGATGAACTCACGGGGGCTGGAATGCATACATACCTACTCTCACATTTTGAGCACGGGCCGTCGTTCACTTTGACAGCGCGTTTTCGGATTTTGGATCCGCGGCCAGTAAGTAAGATCGATGCAGTCAACGCTGGCATTGTACTAGGATGGACAATTTTCAAAAATGTTCGCCGTTACTATAATTTGCTTCTTACAGGTAAACGTCTTCTTCTTGAACTTGTCGGCGGTCGTGGGGGCGGTGAATATGAAGATTTTTTCCATATTAATGAAGGTGTCCCGTTCGCCCTTCGGGAGAACCATGAGTACACTTTTTCAATCACGGCCTCGCCTGGACTTCTGAAAGTTTCGGCGCACGGAAACAACAAACCAACCGTTTACGAAGTGCCCTTGGCGGAACCATTAAAGGGACGGGTTGGAATGCGCCCTTGGCGGAGCAGAATGGTCTGCTCACAGTTCGATGTGATTACACTTTGATTTCTCAAGAGAGGGCACCGATACCGAAATTATCGCAAAAGGGACGCGTCACGAGCTTCCTTTTCCAGGCTGCAGGGAGATCTCACCGGCCTTGTTTACCATACGCCACGTCCAGGAGCTTGCCGTATCACTATTTTTTGGGCCACGCAAGATGACGATGGACACGAATGCCCTACCCAATGTTTTTAAGCTCCGAGCCGTCTCAGTGTCTTGCTAGAGTCCGGGAACTTCGTGCTGAGTCGCAGCGATTTTGATGCTCTCCATACGTATAGATTAGAGTGCCATGCGGTAATGGCTCCAAGAAGGCTTGACCATTCCGGGCATCCGTGGCAGGGGAACAAGTTCAACGCTTTTCCTGTCCGCCCCTTTGCAACGTCCCGTCGCCGCCAGTTACTGCACTACCTTCCTGAAGCCGGAGATGTTGCATATCTACCGCCAGATCACTGGCTTGCGTAGATATGAGACTTTTGTCATCTGCAAAGAGCGCCTGTGCGAGGATCTGTATCCCATGCCGCCGGGCGCGATTGAAAAAGCGCCGGGCGTGCGGAGCAACTTTCTGCGGAGATTCTGGCTGAAGTATGTCAAAAAGGAGCCGGCGATTGTGTATCGCGGTGAGTATGGCGTGCTGGCGAATCTGCTGGGGCGTCGGCATGCGGATGTGATGCACGTGTACTTCGGCCATACGGGTGTGCATCTGCTGCCCTTCATTCAGCGCTGGCCTGGGCCAGTGGTGGTGTCTTTTCACGGAATGGATGTGCAGACGCGGGCTCATGATCCCAGCTACGAAGTTAAGCTGCGCGAACTGCTGCGAAGCGCGACGCTGGTGCTGGCCCGGAGTCATTCGCTCCTGGCGCGACTGGCGGAGCTCGGGTGTCCAAGTGACAAGGTGCGGCTGAACCGCACGGGCATTCCCCTAGGACAATTTCCTGAATGGCCACGCGAGGTTCCTTTGGATGGAACCTGGCACTTTGTGCAGGCGTGCCGCTTGATCGAAAAGAAGGGACTGGATGATGCGCTACGAGCGTTTGCGGCGTTTGCTTCACGATATCCAAGAGCGCATTTTACCATTGCAGGTGAAGGTCCTCTGTTGGGTAGCCTCGAACAGATGCGGGACTCTTTGGGACTGCAAGATCAGGTGACGTTTGCGGGGTTCCTGAAAGGCACCGCGTTGAATGAGTTGTATCAGCAAGCGCACATGTTCCTGCATCCGAGCCGCATGACGGCAGATCAAAATCAGGAAGGCATTCCGAACTCGATGTTGGAGGCCATGGCTACCGGACTGCCCGTGGTGGCGACGCTGCACGGCGGTATTCCAGAAGCGGTGCGGCAGGGAGTCACAGGTTGGCTGGTGGCGGAGAATGATCACGCGGCGCTGGGTGAAAGGATGCTGCAACTGGCAGATGATGCGGCTGAGTGGAAGGCCATGAGTGAAGCTGCCGCGAGTGACATTCGGGAAAACTTTGAATCCTCTGCACAAATCGCCAAACTGGAGTCTTTTTACGACGAGGCTATTCGTCTGACCAGACAGTAACATGCTTTCCGAACCGATACCGCGCACCCCCAGTGGCAAGGAGCCGCTGGTGATCAGCTTGTGCGGCACTTTTCTGAAACCGGAGATGCAAAGCATCTACCGGCAGGTGACGGGGTTCACTCGTGTGCGGACAATCGTTTATACGCAGTCGCTGGAGAATGCGGAGATGTTCCCCTTTTCACCGGTCGTGGTGTTGCAAAAGCAGCAGCGCCCGAGGCCCCGGGGAAATTTTATCCTCCGCTTCTGGTATAAGTATGTGATCAAGCATTGGCCGCCGCCAAGGCCCATCGAAAAACATGTCAGACCGTATTATCCCTATGATCTGGTGACACATCTCAAGGAGGATAATCCGGCGCTGGTGCATGTGTATTACGGTCACAAGGCGGTGCATTACCTGGACATGATCAATGCCTGGGGTGGACGTTTTGTGGTATCATTCCACGGGGTGGATGTCTCGAAGTTCCTGAGTCAGCCTGCCTACCGGGAGAAGCTGGAAAAAGTCTTCCAACAAGCGCAACTGGTGCTGGCACGCAGCAAGTCTTTGTTGGTAAGACTAAAAGAACTCGGCTGCCCCAGTGAGAAGCTGCGGCTGAATCGGACACCGGTGCCGATGGAACATTTACAAGCTTTCGTGCGACAGCCGCCCGCGGATGATCAATGGCGCATGGTGCAGGCCTGCCGCCTGATTGCGAAGAAAGGCATCCTGACGACGCTACAGGCATTGGCCATCGTCAAAGAGACACATCCGCGATTCAAATACATCCTGTGCGGCGAAGGTCCGTTGCAGGAGAAGATCCTGTTAAAAGCGGCCAAACTGGGTTTGCAGGATCATGTGGAATTGCGCGGGTGGTTATCGCAAGAAGATCTGCTGAAGGAGTATCAGGAAGCGCATCTGTTTCTGCATCCAAGCGAGACGACACCTGAGGCGGATCAGGAGGGCATTCCCAACTCGATGCTGGAAGCGATGGCTACCGGTCTGCCTATCGTCGCCACGCAACACGGCGGCATACCGGAAGCGGTAACGCATTTGTATGACGGACTGCTAGCGCCGGAGCGCAATCCTCAGGAACTGGCGGCGTGTCTGCTGCGGCTCATGGATAACCCGGAGGAATTGCGGCGTATTTCCCGCAATGCAGCGTCATCCGTGCGGGCAAATTTCGCGGCTAGTGTACAAGTGGGCGTGCTGGAAAGCAGTTACCTGGAGGCCATTGAGAAGCAGTTGGCCAACATTGAAATTTCCAACTGAGAACAAGCTGCTGCATGAAAAGCGAAGGCCTTGGCCAAGAAGAGGTGATGTACCTGTGCCAACGGTGCGGGAACTGTTGCCGCTGGCCGGGTGATGTGATCGTGACACCGGAGGAGATTACGGCGATCGCGGCTTATCTTGGTGAGGATGAAGAAGTTTTCATCCAGGAGAAGACACGCTTAAGCGCGAACCGGAAGCATCTGTCTTTAACTGATAAAGCGGACGGGAGTTGTCTCTATTTGGAAGGGGTGAACCGGTGTCAGATCCAGCCGGTGAAGCCGGAGCAGTGCCGCGGATTTCCTAACCGGTGGCGGTTTGATGGATGGCGGGAGATTTGTGAGGCGGTGGAAGTGCGGGAAAATTAGTGAAAGCCGGGGAGCGAGCAACCTCCTCCCCTGTTGTTGCTTTATCCAGCGAAGGAGAAAGTGGGGGCGCCTTTGGCTCCGGGTTGGGCGACGAAGAGACGGCCGGTGAGAGGTTCGGGATCTTTGCCGGGGATACCGGTGGTGATGTAGAGGTCCATCATGTCCGGGCCGCCAAAGGCGCAAGCAGTCACTTCACGGCAGGGCAGCGGGATCTCGGCTTCGCAAACGCCGGTCTTGGGATCAAAGCATCGGACGGCGGAACCATGGCAGAAGGCCACCCAGAGACGGTCGTCGGTATCGATGGCCATGCCATCGGGCGAGGCATCCCACTGAGCGGTATCGACGGCTACGCGTTCATTGGTGATTTCGCCGGTGCTGTTATCGAAATCAAAAGCGAGCACGTTTCTCCGTGGGCTGTCGATGTAATACAGGGTCTGGGTGTCTTTCGTCCAGACGAGGCCATTGGAGACAGTGACGGGTCCGAATTTTTTCTCCACGCGATGATCCGCGAACATGCAGTAGAGCGTGGCGGCGGGGCGCTTCGTATCTGTCGGCATGGTGCCTGCCCAGAGTCGGCCAGCGGGATCGCATTTGCCATCGTTGAATCGATTGTGCGGCAAGTGCGTTTCCGGAGCCGCGAGCAGTTCGATGGCTCCAGTTTCTTCGTTCAAGGATGAGATGCCCTTATCCCCGGCGAAGATGAGGCCGCCGCTCTGGCGGGGCACCACAGTGCCGACACGTTCGCCCACATTCCAGACTTTTTCCTCACCCGACACGGGATTGAAGCGGATGACCTTGTGACCCTCGATGTCGACATAAAGAAGGGAGTCCTGATGCCAGATGGGACCTTCTCCCCACTTGGAGACAAGGGTGCCGACGGGATTTACGCTGATGGTGCTCATGAATTGATGGAAGTGATCGGTAGCTGAGATATTCGGGAATGCAAAAGCGGACGGTTGCCCTGCAAAAGGAATCGGGCCAGAAAGCGAAGCAGGCACGAATGATGAAAGTTCAATGCTGGCGGCTTGCGGAACATGGCGATGCTGGTATTGGCTCCTTTTGTTCTCATGAACCAAAAATTTTCTTCCGCTTCCATCCACGCGGGAAGTTTGGTGATGCTGGCCTTCAGCCTCGCTGCCTGTGGCGATAAAAAATCTGCCGCTCCTTCCGCTCCCCCACCCCCGGCCGTTATCGTCGCTGAAGTGACTCAGGCGGATGTGCCAATGACGGTTGAAAACGTTGCGCAAACCGAGGCAGCGCAGACCGTCGAAATCCGGGCACGTGTGCAGGGATTCCTCATCCAGGCGCCTTTTCAGGAAGGCGGCAATGTAAAGAAAGGAGCACTACTCTTTCAAATCGATCCCAAGCCTTTCCAAGCAACTGTCGATCAAGCGCGGTCAAGCGTGACCAAAGCCGAAGCGACGCTGGAACGGGCCAAGGCCGATGCGAAGCGCTTGGAGCCGCTGGTGCAGCAAAAAGCGATCTCCCAGCAAGAACTGGATAATGCCAATCTGACGGTGAAGGTGAGTGAAGCGGATCTGCTCTCCGTTAAAGCGCAACTGACGACCGCGGAACTGAATCTGAGCTATACCGAGATGCGGGCACCCTTTGATGGGATGATCGGCGCGCGCATGGTGGATGTCGGAAACTACGTGGGCAGCAGCACGGATACGATGCTGCTGGCGACAATCTCCACGACGAATCCCATCCGTGCCGTCTTCAATGTGGCGGAAGGGAATTTTCTGCGTTTTCAACGGCGCTTCATGGGGGACGAGGCGGCGCGTGAGAAGCACAGCGCGGAGATGAAGTTCGAACTCATCCTCACGGATGGAAGCGTGTATGAACACAACGGGAAGTTCGAGTTCGCGGACCGTGCGCTGGATGCGCGGGCGGGCACACTGAAAATCGTGGTGAGCTTTCCCAATGAAGAAGCGCTGCTAAGGCCGGGTCAGTTTGGCCGGGTGCGCGCCACGCCGGAGATGATCAAGGGCGCGGTGCTGGTTCCGCAACGAGCCATAGCCACAACGCAGAGTGCGCAGATGGTTTACGTGGTCGGTGAAGGCAACAAGGTGGAGCAACGTCCGGTGAAAGCCGGGTATAGCTATGAGGGAAAGTACGTGGTGGATAGCGGCGTGAAACCCGGAGAGAAAGTGGTGTTGGAAGGACTGCAAAAGATTCGCCCCGGGATGATAGTCAATCCCATGCCGGAATCAACGCAGGCACCCGAGCCGACGTCGACTCCCCTAGCCCTGCCGAAGCCATCCCCGACGAATTCGACCCCTGCAGCAGCTCCCGCCGCTGCGCCCGCCTCTCCGGCTAAATAAGTCGTGCGCCATTGAACCGCAATCTGCCCTGACTCATGGCCCACTTCTTTATCCAACGTCGTGTCTTCGCGATGGTTCTGTCCATCCTCATCCTGCTCGTGGGATGGTTGGGGCTGAACTCGCTGCCCATTGCGCGATATCCGAACATGACGCCGCCGACCATTCAGGTGACGGCCACGTATCCCGGTGCCAGTTCCAAGGTCGTGGAGGAAACCGTCACGACGCCCCTGGAGCAGGAAATCAATGGCGCGGAGGACATGCTGTATATGTCCAGCGGCAGCACGAGTGATGGTCAATGCACCATCAAGGTGACCTTCAAGGTGGGCAAAAACATTGATGACGCGGCGGTGGATGTGCAGAACCGCGTGGCGCGTGCGCAGCCGAAGCTGCCCTCCGATGTGACGAAGAACGGCATCACGGTGACGAAGCAGTCGCCCGACATGTTGCTGGTCTTCGCGGTGAGTTCTCCGGACGGAACGTATGACGATCTCTTCCTGAACAACTATGCGTTTCTGAATCTGCAATCCGAGCTGGCGCGCGTGCAGGGCGTTGGTGCCGTGAATATTTTCACACAGAAAGACTACTCCATGCGGGTGTGGCTTGAGCCGGACAAGCTGGCCAAGCTGGGACTGACTGCGAGTGATGTGTCACGAGCTCTACAAGAGCAGAATGTGCAGGCCGCCGCGGGGCAGATCGGAGCGCCGCCTGCGGAGAAGGGCACTGAGTTCCAGTTCTCCGTGAATGTGAAAGGCCGTCTGGTGAATGCCGATGAGTTTGGCGAGATCGTGCTGACGACTCTATCAGATGGGACGGTGGTGCGGCTGCATGATGTGGCACGCACGGAACTGGGTGGAAAAGACTACTCCAGCTTTGGCCGAATCAATGGCGCTCCGGCAGCATTGATCGGCATTTTTCAACTGCCGACGGCGAATGCTTTGGATACGGCGGAGGCTTGCAAGGCTCGGATGGATTCATTGGCGCAATCCTTCCCGCCGGGGATGGCGGTAAAGGTAAGCTTTGATACGACGCGGTTTGTAACGGCGTCCATCGAGGAGGTGATGCACACGCTTGCGGAAGCTTTTGTGCTGGTCGTGCTAGTGGTGTTTGTCTTCCTGGGGAACTGGCGTGCAACGCTGATTCCGATGCTGGCGGTGCCGGTATCGCTCATTGGCACGTTTGCCATTTTCGGACCGCTCGGCTTCACGATCAACACGCTGACTCTTTTTGCCATGGTGCTCGCCATTGGCTTGGTGGTGGATGACGCCATCGTCGTGGTGGAGGCGGTGGAGCATCACATCGAGAAAGGACTGAGTCCGTTGGACGCTACGATAAGAGCGATGCACGAGGTCTCCGGACCTGTCATCGCCATCGCGCTGGTGTTGTGTTCGGTCTTTATCCCGGTGTCGTTTATGGGTGGCATCACCGGGAAGTTGTATCAGCAGTTCGCGATCACATTATCCGTGTCCGTACTGCTCTCCGCGATCGTGGCTCTGTCGCTCACGCCGGCGCTCTGCGTGATGCTGCTGAAGCCGCGCAAAACGAGCAAGGGACCATTGGCGAGACTACTGGGCGCATTCAATCGTGGTTTTGACCGGGTGACGGGAAGTTATGTGAGCGCCAGCCGTTGGCTGATTCGATTCGGCGTCATCACGGCGGTGCTACTGCTGGGAATCTATGGCGGAGCGATGGGCCTGCTGAAGAAGCTGCCCACTTCATTCCTGCCAGATGAAGACATGGGGTATCTCTTCGTGATCACGACTTTGCCGGATGGCGCATCACAAGAGAGGACTGACAAAGTACTGCGCAAGGTCGAAGACATTCTGGGCAAGACCCCGGGCGTGAGCGATGTGATCACGATCGGTAGTCTGAATCTTTTAAGTGGGGCACGGAGTTCGAGCGCAGGGGTGTGCATTGTCTCGCTGAAAGACTGGAAAGAACGGACGAAACCGGAAGAGCAAGTGGGACAGATGGTTCCTCATTTGTTTGGCCAGTTGAGTCAGATTCCAGAGGCTCTTATCATTCCCACGGCACCACCGCCGATTCAGGGGTTGGGGAACGCAGGCGGGGTGCAATTTGAATTGCAGGATCGAGCCGGGCGCACGCCGGAAGCTTTGCAGGAGGTGACGAATCAATTCCTGGCGGCGGCTTCGCAGCGTCCTGAAGTGGGACGCGCCTACACGTTCTACAGCACCCAAGTGCCGCAGATGATGCTGGATCTGGACCGGGACAAGATCAAGACGTTGGGCATCCCGCTGGACAGTGTGTTTGGCGCCCTGCAAAGCTACCTCGGCGGGCTGTACGTGAATGACATCACACTCTTTGGCCGCAGCTTTCAGGTGAAGGTGCAAGCGGAGCCGAGCTACCGGATGAACCCGCGGGACATTTACAACATTTACACGCGGAGCGCGGATGGCACGATGGTGCCGTTCAGCACGTTCTCCAAAGTGGAGAGCACCACAGGGGCGGATCTCTTGCCTCACTTCAATGTGTACCGCACCGCTGAAATCACCGCGACGCCGAAGCCGGGCGTAAGCTCTGGGCAAATCATCGCGGCGATGGAAGACTTGGCCAAAACGGAACTGCCAGCGGGATACAGCTACGAGTGGACTGGAACCGCACTGCAGGAAAAGGAAGCGGGCGGGAAGCAGGGAGTGATCTTTGCCATGGCGCTGTTGTTTGTGTTCCTGGTTTTGGCGGCGCAGTATGAGAGCTGGGCGGTGCCATTTGCGGTGTTGTTCGGTTTGCCCATCGGCGTCTTCGGCGCCTTCGCAGGAGCGTGGATGCGAGACCTGACGAACGATGTGTATGTGCAGATTGGGCTCGTGATGTTGTTAGGCCTTGCTGCGAAGAACGCGATCCTGATCGTAGAATTCGCCAAGGTGCGTCGTGAGCAGGGCATGGATCTGACGGAGGCGGCGCTGGAAGGTGCGAAGCTACGGCTGCGGCCGATTATCATGACCTCGCTGGCGTTTATCCTGGGAGTGGTGCCGCTGGTGCTGTCCTCCGGTGCAGGGGCGGCAAGCCGTCAGAGTCTGGGAACGGCGGTGTGTTTCGGCATGACAGCGGCGACGATCCTGGGGGTGTTTTTCATACCCTGGCTCTATGTGGTCGTGCAGGGACTGGCGGAGAAAATCACGGGAGCGCCCAAGGTGGAAGGGAAGCTTGCCTCTACTAAGACTGCGGAAGCGGCTCATTGAGCCAATCCTCATTTCCAGGATTGTTCCGCAAAATTCAACCGTTTATGCTGGGGTAAATTCGCTTCCCCCACCCAATCTCTTTTGCTCATGAACTGGCGCTGTGTTTTTCTCATTAGTTTTGTCTTAGGCTTCGCTTTGCCGAATCTCGATGCGGCTGAGCGACGGCCAAACGTCGTGGTGATCCTGAGTGATGATCAGGGCTGGGGGGATCTGAGCATCAATGGAAACACCAATCTCTCCACGCCGAGGATTGACTCATTGGGCAAGGATGGGGCGATGCTGGATCGGTTTTTTGTTTGTCCGGTGTGCTCGCCGACAAGGGCGGAGTTCCTGACGGGACGGTATGCTGCGCGCGTGGGTGTGTTCGGCACGAGCACCGGCCAGGAACGACTCAATACGGATGAGACGACGATTGCGCAGTCTTTCAAGGCGGCAGGATATGCGACCGGAGCTTTTGGTAAGTGGCACAGCGGTTCTCAGGCACCCTATCATCCGAATGATCGCGGGTTCGACGAGTTTTATGGTTTCACCTCAGGGCATTGGGGGCAGTATTTTGATCCTGATCTGGAATACAATGGTAAGCCGGTGAAGGCGAAGGGATACATTGCTGACATTCTGACTGACAAGGCCATAGAGTTCATCGATAAACAAAAAGGGTCGCCGTTCTTTTGCTACGTGCCCTACAATACACCGCATTCGCCGCTGCAGGTGCCAGATGAATACTATCAAAAATTCGCCAACGAGGAGCTGAAGCTAAGGGATGTTGATCCGGCCAAGGAAGACCTGGCCCATACGAAAGCGGTGCTGGCCATGTGCGAAAATCTGGATGCAAACGTGGGCCGCATTCTGGACAAGCTGAAGGCGCTGGACTTGGAGAAGGACACGATTGTCTTGTATTTCTGCGACAATGGACCGAATGGACGCCGCTGGAATGGTGGGATGAAAGGCCGTAAGGCATCCGTAGATGAAGGTGGAGTGCGCTCGCCTTTTCTAATCCGGTGGCCAGGGAAAATCGAGGCGGGGCGTCACGTGAAAGAGATCGCCGGAGCTATCGACCTGTATGCCACGCTGACGGCATTGGCCGATGTGCCGATCCTGCCGGGCCAAGCCATGGATGGCCGCAGCCTGAAGCCTCTGCTGCTGGGCGAAGCGAAGGAATGGGAGGATCGGGAAATCATCTCCATGCAGGCTTCCAAGAAGAATCAGGTTAGTGTGCGCAACCAACGCTTCCGGTTGGATCCGGCAGGAGCGCTTTTCGACATGGAGGCGGACCCGGGCCAACAACAGGATGTGGCGGAAGCTCACCCTGATGACGTGAACTATCTGACGAAGGTAAAGGATCAGTATCTGCAGGAAGTGACACCCATCCTGGAAGCGGCGGCGGGACGGCCTTTCACCGTGGGTTATGCTGACTACACGACTCTTCCCGCGCGAGATGGCGTGCCGCATGGCAACATTCAGAGGAGTGCCAAAGCTCCGAATTGCTCTTACTTCACAAACTGGAAGTCTGCGGATGATAGCATCACCTGGGATATCGCGGTGGGTGAGCGGGGCTGGTATGACGTGAGTGTGTATTACACGTGCGCGGCTGAGAATGTCGGCATGGAACTGGAGGCCAGTTTTCAGGACAACTCGGTTAAAAAGGTGGTGGCCGATGCTCATGATCCGCCGGCGATTGGCGAAGCGGATGACCGCGCACCGCGCGGCACAGAATCCTACGTAAAGTCCTTCCGCAGACTGAATATCGGCAAGCTGCAAATGTCGCAGACGCGGGGTCTGCTGACTCTGAAATCCCCGGCGCTCAAGGGAGGCGAAGGCATTGAGGTTCGCTCCGTGACGCTGGAAAAAGTCGGCACCGATGACTTTGAACTCGAACCAGGTTTTGTGAGTCTTTTCAACGGAACAGATCTGACAGGCTGGTGCTACCGCACCAAGGAAGGTGATGTGACGGATACCTTTGATGGGAAGGCAGCGTCTATTGAAGAACGCTACACGGCGGAAGATGGTATCTTAACAGTGAATCCGCCCAAGGATGTGCCGCGACTGGTGGCGCGCATCTGGACGCAGAAGACCTTTCCCAAGAACTTCGTCCTGCGCCTGGAGTTCCGCGCTGATGTGAATGCGGACAGCGGCATCTTTGTGCGCAAACCTCAATTGCAATGCCGGGACTACTCCGTGGCAGGGCCGTATTTCACGCTGATGAAATATCAGCCACAGAACTGGAACCAGATCGAGGTGATTGTGAAGGACGGCAAAGCCGCATGCACCTGCAACGGGGAGTTGCTCGAAGGGGCGATGCCTTTGCCACCCGATGGCCCAATTGGTCTGGAAGGAGACCGCGGAAAGATGGAATACCGGCGTATCCGGATCAAAGAGCTGGATTGACGGTTACTCATCGGCGGAGAGCTTCTCTTTGCTCAGTATAGGTTCAGCCCAAACGGCATAATTGCTTTTGGGGTCGAGACCTTTGGATGCGGCGGCAAGTTGGAGCTGGGTGCAGCCGGTGATGTCGCACTCGAAGCGGTGAGCCGGGTCGCCTCCTTTGACGATTGCAGAAGCCAGGGGTTTGCCATCGGCGAGAACCGTGAACTCGACGCGGCCTTTATCACCAAGGCCTGATTGGAGTCCGGCGTGAACGGTGAAGCGATGATACACTCCTACGGGTAAGAGCCAGGTCAGCGGTTTACCCATGCCAGTGCTAATGCCTTCAGTAAAAACTTTTTCCGTGATGGCTTCGTTTTCTTTGATCTTCAGGCGGATGGGTACAGCTTTGTTTCCGCCTTCGAGCACGACTCCGTTGCGGGCATGCCCCCAGTAGGGCGAGCTGAAGAAGTGCGATTGGGGATAATAAAGATTTTTGGCCTCCAGTGGGTAGAAGTTGGCGATGCCGATTTGCGTCTGGGGCTTTTGATCAGGCGAGTATCCATCAAAGCGGTTCTGCCCCAGGGAAAGGATGGTGAACATAGCGTCGGCTACGATTTGCGCATCGATGATGGCGGCACGGGTTTGGTGCTTTATGACGGTGGCTTTGTCATCCGCGTAGAGTGCCTGAATGATGGGAAATGTGGTGCTGCGCGCATTGATGATGCCTTCGTGCATGCGATGCAGCAGGCGCCAACTGGCCTCCTCCACTGTGATACCGAGAAGGTGGGGAGTGTAACCAGCGATGCTCACTGGGAAGTCTCCGCTCTCGACGGGGCTATGCAGGAGCTTATCTTTCATGCCCTCGGAAGGCGGCATAAATTGCTGCATGAGGGTGAACATGTTGTCGCCGGGGACAGTATGGGAGGGACTGCCAAAGTCTTCAATTGTGTGGCAGATGGTGCCCATGTAGCGGGCGCCATCGTTGACATTTCCGGAGCGTAGGGCTGTTACGGCCTTCTCCATGAAATAGCGGACTGACTCGAGGTTCTCAGGCTGCTGGAGTGGGAGATGAAGCTTCTCGAGATAGATGACGCCAGGAGAACTATCCATCGCAGCGAACTTGGCTGCTTCTTTGTCGGTAAAGACATTGTCGGGGATGAGGCAGTGTTTTTCGCCGAGGAGCGAGAGCTCTGGTCCAAGGTATTGCTTTTGCCAGTCCGGCAGCGTGTCCAGTGCTGCCTTGGTGATGGTGATGTGGGGTGTGCCCCAGGAGAACACGGATTGAGGGAAACTGCATGCGATCAGCAGGGACAAGAGCAGCGTGAGGGAGCGGGACATGCGAAGTGATGATTAACCGCGCTGCGAAGCCCTACGAAGGTGGAACACACGAAGGCGCGAAGAATGAGAAGGTTCTAAGAGTGGTGCCTTGTGATGTGGTCACTCGGAATGCTATGAACTGAGTCATTGTCACCAGCCGGATAGGCTCGATCGCTAGAGCATGCCTGCGGCTTTCATGACGGTTTCCTGAACAGTGTAGTCATGCTCGGGTGTGAATTCCCAAGTCAGTTCGCCACGAATGGCCTTGGCGAAGGCTTCCCAGTCTGGCGCGTAGCGGGGGGTGGCGTCGAACTTGATGGTCTGCACGCCCTTGCGATAGGTGCGATGAGGTGCGTCGAGCATGAGGCGGAGGGAACTGCCTTCGAGCGGGTAAATTTCAATGGATCCCTTTTCGCCGCAGACGCTGAACTGACGGCGGGCGCCGCCTTCGACTTCGACCATGGAACTGACAACCGTTGCGGTAGCCAGGGGGTATTGGAGTACGGCCAGCATGTTGTCCTTGTAGCCGTCGGGGCGAGTGGCCTGGATGTAGGGAGTGATTGCTTGGGGTTTGCCCAGGATGCGCAATACGGAATCAATGAGATGGCAGCCGAGCTCAAACATGGAACCACCCTTATATGGCAGCATGCGAGTGCGATCCGCTTCGCTGAGTTTCTTGCTCATTTCAGCATGGACGGTGAACACTTCACCCAACATGCCACTGCGCACGGCATCGATGAGGAAGACGAAGCATGGATTGTAGCGCAGCATGTAGCCCATTTTGAGCAGACGCTTATTAGCTGACAACGTGTCGAGGATGCTTTTGAACTTTTGCAGATCCTCGCCAGCAGGCTTATCTAGATGCAGATGGAGGCCTGCCTTGGCCACGCGCTCGGCATGCTCAAGAAGGTGTGCTACGTCTGTCTCCACGGAGACAGCCTGAATGCCGGGTGTGTTGAGGAGTTGCTCCTCGGTCATCCAGGGCAGGCCTGCATACTCCTTACTGCCCTGCACCTTCTTGCGCAGTGCTTCGTCCGGCTCTACCACACCGACTACATCAAAAGCCGCACAGTTGCGGAGAGTCTCCAACTGACCAGCAGCGTGGGCGTGGCCGGTGCCAATCTGGCCAATTCGGATGCGCGGTGCTTCCGCAGCGCGGGCGGAGGAAATAAAGGCGGCGCTAGAAGACAAAGCCAGAGTGGAAAATGTGCGGCGATTCATGAGAGAAGAAACGGGAGGAAGAGAAACGCCATGAGCGCGGCGTTTCTGCGACGAAGTTTCCGCTGAACTTCAATCTTCGTCTTCCGCTGAGACCTTCTGGATCGCCTCTCCCAATTCCTGACCCATTTCCTTTAAATCCTTTACCGTCAGAGGTGGGTCAGCATTCCATGGAACTCGCAGACCGATTGCGGGGTTCTCATCGTCAAAGGTGTGCATAAAGGGTTTAGAAAAGTCACGGCCTTTGACCGTCCGAGGATCGCGCACGTCGATTTTCAGAAACTCGCGTAACCTGTCAATTATGGCGGCATGGGGTAGAATATTGAAGGTGGTCGCCAGATTTCTTGTCGTGTTGGAAGGATCCGCCGCGTCGATGTCGATGTAGAACAATTGACGCTCAGCATTTTTAACGTTTTTCACGATGTCATCACGATTAAGCGCGCCCTCCCGCAACGGCTCCCCTCCCCTGGGCCTGGAATCCGCCACTGGAGCGATAAAGATCTCTGCGTGCTGCCTCAGCCAGATGGCCTCTGCGCTGTCCCCTAGTAGCCACTCGGCAAAGCCGTGACAAACCCAGCCCGCTGGGCTGCTGCGGCCCTGCACCCAAATGCCGATGCGTCGGGCTTCCACGCGATCCCCTTCGCAGATTCTCATCACCTGCGTCCCGGAATGCGTTATATCAAGTGGTAAGGTGAGGCACTCGACGCTATAGCGCGTGGCCTCCTGGTCCTGCATGTAAGCTGTCGCGTGCGCGAATGTGTAGGGTGGTCCCCAAGCGACTAGAAGCGACCTGCCATGGTGCGGTATTTCGTAAGTGACCTCGTTCTGGGTGCGTGTGCCGGGCGCGGTGAATTGCCAGTCTTTGCCGTCTTTCGACCAAGCGATGACATTGGGAGCACTCCACGCGAGAGATTTGGCGGCTCGCTCCATTTCGGCAGACAGGGTTGATCTGACGCTTAGTTTAAGAGGCTGCGCTGCGTTCAGATCGGTGACGCGGAAGTACCACCATGAGTCGTTGGACTGTTTCGGCGTGATGCCGAGGGACTGAGCCGCATCGTCAGATGCCACGACTCGGACGGATGCACCGGGGAAGTCGTCCTCCACGGTGAGCGCCAATGCTGATGCCGAACTTAGTAGCAAAAGCAACAGAGCGATGGGAAGCGCCGCGCTCACTTTTTCCATGCAATCCTCAATCGAACAATGTTTCCCGGAACGCTGGCTGATTGGATTCCAGTGCGACCGGTGCAATTTGGGGTGCTGGCGCGGGGTCCGGTGGCAGCCAGAGTTCGTTAGCATGCCCCTGCTCCTCCCGACGCACGGGACCGCCGAAACAGCTTTCCAAAACACGCAATTCCACAGCGGCGACATTCGGATAAAGCCGGGAGATTTCTGCCAGAGGGCTGTGGTGCTCCACGATACAAGTGCCACGCTCGTCGGAAAAAACTTCGCACATCCACCCATCCGCGATGCGGGCTTTCGCGAATTCCTTGGCACGATCCCGGATGGTTTTGCCCTTCAACTTCGCGGCCCACTTCTCGCCCTTCTGCTGTAAGAACCTGAAAATCAGGCGTTCCGGCCCCGCTTCACCGTCTACCTGGGCCACGAGCGCCAGGATGCCCATGCAGAGCTCGTTACCCCAGCTTGGCAAAATGGTGTCCAGCTTGGGGGTGGGACGGAATATTTTCTCTGGGCGGCCCGTCGTTTTTGGCCTGCGCCACGTATCCACATAGCCACGCTTCTTCAGGTCATCACAATGCTGTTTCACACCCATGTAGGACATTTTCAGCAGTGCCGCCAACTCGTTCACCGAGATCCCTCCGGTGCGTTTGACCTGAACCAAGATATCCCAAGATACCGAAGGTGCGATTTCACGAGCGTGCTGCAACATGGCTTCCAGGGATTACCAATCTTTACGCTGTAACATTTTCATCAACCCGCAACCAACTCCCAATGAAAACTTTTCATGAGCCCATTTCAGCTGAAGAAGCTGTCAGGCAGGGCAACTACGTTGACAACCCCCGTCATTTGTCTACCGTCCGCGCCCAAACTCGCTCCATGCCGGCTGCTGCATCCACCCTCCCTGAGAAGGCATTCCGCAGCCACGCGCCGGGCTATTGGGCCGACCGCGGCGTCACTCCCCAGGAGTGGAACAGCCACATTTGGCAGCTTAAAAACCGAGTCAATTCCCTGGCCAAGCTCGAAGAGCATCTGATTCTGTCTGAGGAAGAGCGCGCCGGTGTGCTGCTTTCCGGCAACAAGCTGGCGATGGCGATCACGCCGCATTATTTCAACCTGATCCACCCGACTGACCCAGATTGCCCCATCCGGCGGCAAGTCGTTCCCCGTGTAGAGGAAACTTGGGAAGATCCGGATGAAATGTCCGATCCCTGTGGGGAGGACGCTCACATGCCCGTGCCAGGCCTGGTGCACCGGTATCCTGACCGGGTGCTCTTTCTGGTGACCGACCGTTGCGCCAGCTACTGTCGCTATTGCACCCGGAGCCGGGTGGTGAGCGGCGTGGGCGAGCAGGAATTGCACACAGAGTTCGAAGCGGCGTTTCGCTACCTGGAGCAACACACCGAAATCCGCGATGTGCTGCTGAGCGGGGGCGATGCCCTGTTGCTGAGTGACGCCAAGCTGGAGAGCATCTTGAAGCGCCTGCGCAGCATTGAGCACATCGAGTTTCTGCGGATTGGCTCCCGTGTGCCGATCTTCCTGCCCCAGCGCATCACACTGGAACTGTGCCAGATGCTGGCAAAGTATCATCCGCTCTGGATGAGCGTGCATGCGAACCATCCGCGCGAGATTACCATCGAAGTGAAAGAGGCGCTGGAACGTCTGTCCAACCACGGCATCCCCTTGGGAAACCAGAGCGTGCTGCTCCGTGGCGTGAATGATGACGCGGACGTGATGAAGTCTCTGGTGCACAAGCTCCTGCAGAGCCGCGTGCGTCCATATTACCTGTATCAGTGCGACCTGATCCAGGGGAGTTCTCACCTGCGTGCCAGCGTGTCGAAGGGCATCGAGATCATTGAATCCCTGCGTGGCCATACGACTGGCTACGGGGTGCCGCAGTTCGTTATCGACGCCCCTGGAGGCGGCGGGAAAGTCCCGATCAATCCGGATTACCTGCTGATGAAGGATGATCAGCGCACGCTGATCCGGAATTTCGAAGGAAAAGTCTTCGAATACCCGGAACCGGGCACCCACCGCCAGCAATGGACGACCCCCGCCTTCACGACGGCGAGCATGGTCTGGGAGCGGTCCGCGAAGTGGTGAGCGGCTCACCCCGCTAGGGTGGGCAGCCGCGACGCGACATTGTTCGTTCGACAGCGGCTCTCAACCCGCCACAGTGCGGGTATGTCCACTTTGATTGTTCAGCCTCGCTCGCGCCTTTTTCACGGACACGAGTGGGTCTATGCCAGTGATGCCAAAAATATAAGCGGCGACCCCCAGCCTGGGGATGTGGTAGCCTTGCGCGATGTAAAAGGCAAAAACCTCGGTAGTGCGATTTACAATCCGAACTCCCAGATCATCGCGCGCCGCTTCTCATACCGGCAGCAGGATCTGGATGCCGATTTCTTCCTGCGCCGCATTGAGCGTGCCATTTCCTACCGGGCCAGCATGCCGCTGGATATCAAGCTTTGCCGTCTGGTGTGGAGCGAGTCGGATGGGTTGCCGGGGGTAATCATTGACCGGTATGGCGACCATGTCGTGCTGCAAACGCTCACTGCCGCGATGTATCAGCGGCAGGATTTGATCGTGGGCGCCATAAAAGAACTCCTGAAACCCCGCAGCATTATCGCGCGTAACGATTCCAATATTCGCAAAGCGGAAGGTTTGGAACTGGAGAAGACGATTGCCTACGGCAGCCAGCCGGAGCCGTTCACGATTGTGAGCAATGGACTGCATTTCCAGGTGGATTTGTGGGAAGGCCAAAAGACAGGGCTTTACCTGGATCAGCTCGATAACTATCAAAACGTGGCACGCTTCGCCAAGGGGCGGCGCGTGCTGGATTGCTTCACCAATCAAGGCGGCTTTGCGCAGGCTTGTGCACTGGCGGGAGCTACTGAAGTGATTGCGGTGGATGTAAGCGAACCTGCGATCCATATGACACTGGAGAATGCCAAGGCAGCGGGCGTGTCCATCGGCGGCCGAGTGGAAAACTGTTTCGACTTTTTGAAAGCAGCAGAGAAGCGGGATGAACAGTATGGTCTAATCATCCTGGATCCGCCCAGTTTCACGAAGACGAAGAAGTCGCTCCATGATGCCCTGCGTGGCTACAAGGAAATCCATCTGCGTGCCCTGCGAATGCTCGAGCCTGGAGGTATTCTCGCTACTTTCACCTGTTCCCACCATGTTAGCGCCGGTGACTTCCGTGCGACGATCAACGACGCGGCAGTGGATACGAAGCGGCACCTGCGGCACCATGCCGTGTTTAGCCAGCGGCAGGATCACCCCATTGTCACCACCATCCCGGAGACGGAGTATTTGCGTGGCTTCGCGTTGGAAGTGATGGGAGCCTGGTGACGCCTGGCGCACGATTCTCATTGGGTGCGCCTTAAATAGTTTGAACCACCTCGCTGCGTCATGCGCCTTCGTTTTCACCAGACCGGCCATCCTGTGGATGTGCTCAAGCTTGAGACTTGGGATCCGCCGCAACCGCAGCGGCACGAGGTGCTGGTGCGGTTGCTGTATGCGCCGATCAATCCGGCGGATCTGAATTTCATCGAGGGGCGCTATGGGAAGCTGCCGCAACTGCCCGCGACTCCGGGGAACGAAGGCTGCGGCCGGGTAGATGCCGTAGGCGAGGAAGTGAATTCCCTGGCCGTGGGTGATCTCGTCGCACCGCTGGATTATCTTGGCTGCTGGAGCCAGCATGTCATAGCGGCCGAGAGCCACTTTGCGAAGCTGCCGACAGAGCTTGATCCCATCCAGGGATCCATGTTGCGGATCAATCCCGGCACGGCTTGGCGAATGCTTCATGAATTTGACACCCTGAAAGAAGGAGACTTCATCGCGCAGAACGCCGCCAACTCAGGGGTGGGTCAGGCAGTGATCCAAGTGGCCAAGTCCCTGGGGATTCGCACCATCAACTTCGTGCGGCGGCCGGAGTTGATTGCGGAGTTGACCGCTCTGGGCGCGACGGCCGTCTTTCTGGATAACGATGCCGGGCATCGCACGGCACAGGCGTTCCTGGACAAGCAGCCTCTGAAGCTGGCCCTTAATGCCGTGGGCGGGGAAAGCGCTCTGCGGCTGATGGAACTGCTGTCCCAATCCGGAACGCTGGTGACTTACGGCGCCATGAGCCGCCAGAGCCTGAAGGTGCCTAACAAGTATCTGATCTTCAAGGATCTTCAGATCCGAGGTTTCTGGCTGAGTAAATGGATAGGCAAAGCTTCCCATACGGAGATACAAGACACGCTGCGTCCGCTGGCCAACATGATGGGCAGCGGCAAGCTAACCCTGAAGGTGGACAAGGTTTATCCGCTGGAGGATTTTGCAGAAGCACTGAGGCACGCGCAGACCGAGGGCCGCGCCGGCAAAGTGTTGTTCAGTCTAGATGGCTCATAGCCGGTCTCCCCTGGTTACGCTGTATTTGAATACTCAGATCAGCGGAATGCGGTGGCGAAAAAACTTCTTTCGCTTGCTGCGGGCCGCAGTATTCGTTCAGCGCGAGCATTTTCTGACGCATCTACCTCACGCCTTTATGAAACCACCTGTTCTGTTTCTGGGATTACTGATGTTGGCCGTAGCTGGTTGCACCGCCACCGGGAAAAAGGAGGATACCAAAGAACCCTTGGGCGTCTTTAGTGTGAAAATTGTGCCGGAGCCGGGTAATGCAAAGATCCACGTCACCGCCTACACGAGAGATAAGAAAGGCGACAAGGGCGCCACAGTGGCGGACTATCCCGTGGGGAAGGACGGCGTATCTGGCTTTGTGTTGCCTATGGGTAAGGTCTACGGCGTGCAGGCTTTTGTGGATCTGAACGGGAACAAGATCCGAGATAAAAATGAGCCGGCAGGCTCTGCGGAAAATCTCAAGCCACTACCCCCCAGTGGTTCTGGCCCTGAGTATACGCCTGCGGTTATCATCCTTCCGATCGCCGCACCGGCGGTGCCTCCGGGAGGAAGCGCCACAGGAGTGGCTGGCACAGGCGGTCCGAGCACTCAGCCTGCGGCTGATGGCGCTGCTCCTTCTTTGCACGTTCCTGCGGATCCTTCGAAGCCAGTGGTGAAGCCTGCCGCTCCGGCACCTCCGGTGACGCCGGCTCCTCCCGAGTCATTGCCGGTGCCTCCTCCTCCACCAGGGGCTTAGCATTTGGTTGGCTCGACCGCCGAATGGTTTCTGCTGCTAAAGCGTATGGGGGGCTCGGGATAGCGCCCCTCCTTTTGGCCGCCTGCGCGAGCTTTGTCCCTTTGTACCAAAGAGACGGACGATACCATAAAAACAACAAGGGCGCCGGATGAACCAGCGCCCTTGCCAATTTGGGGGAATCTGTTGGTGTCGCGTAAACGCGAGTTCCGCAGCGATTAGCGCTTGGAGAACTGGAAGCGCTTGCGGGCGCCAGGGCGGCCGGGCTTCTTACGCTCTTTCATACGGGAGTCGCGAGTCAGCATCCCGTTCGCCTTCAAGACGCCACGGAATTCTGGATTCGCTGCGCAAAGTGCGCGGGCGATACCCATCCGGATAGCACCCATCTGACCGGTCACGCCGCCACCGTTGGTGCGGACATAAAGGTCGAAATTCTGGGAGGAATTCGTCAGCTGCAGGGGAGCCAGAAGCTGGTTCTGCAAGGTGAGCGTCGGGAAATAATCGTCCAACTGACGATTGTTGACGATATATTGACCGCTGCCCTCTTTGAGGTGAACGCGGGCCACGGCGTTTTTGCGGCGGCCGGTGGCGTCATAGGATGTTACGCTGCTCATGGTGATTCAGAAGAAGATGAATTGGTACTCTTTACACCATGCTTAGGCGATGGCCGTGTAGGCCTCAGGCTGCTGAGCGGCGTGGGGGTGCTGATCACCCTTATAAACTTTGAGCTTGCGATAAACGTCGCTGCCCAAGCGGTTGTGGGGGATCATTCCCTTGATGGCTTTTTCGAGCATGAGCTCAGGATGCTTCTGGCGCATACGCTCTGGGTTCGTGCTCTTGTGGCCACCGACGTAACCGGAGAAGGAGGTGTAAACCTTGTCGGTTTCTTTCTTGCCGGTCAGGCGCACATGCTCGGCATTGATGACGACGACGAAATCACCCGTGTCCACGTGAGACGTGAAGATAGGCTTGTTCTTTCCGCGAAGCAAATTAGCGGCGGCAACGGCGACTCGGCCCAGGACCTGGTCCTTGGCATCAATGACCCACCACTTGCGCTGAACTTCTTCGGCTTTGGCGGAAAACGTTTTCATGTCTGATCTCTATTGGGGTACGCGGGTAAATAAAATGGGGCCGGGAAAGTAGGAGTTTAGCTTCGACTGTCAAACGAATTGTATCATTATGAATCATATCAAAGAGGCCGGGCGCACCCTTCCTTTTCCCCGCGATTGAATCAAAAACATGGCCCAGAATCACCGTAGAGGCGCCCCAGGCATCCTCCTGCTGCTTTTTGCTCTATCAGTCCTACTGATAGCCGTTCTCGCATGGGTGGGAAGGAGCCGGACAGCGGAGAGTCCACAAGATTCTCATACTCAACCGGTTTCATCCCATCACTCTGCCATCAATTCGGCATAATGCTGCCCGGCAAACTCCAGGGACATCCTCTGGATCACGATCGGGTCTTCCTCCATTAGCGCCTTGTTGAGAAGCTCCCGGCAAGCGGCGGCGTTTAAGTGGCGAATGGCGTGTTTGACCTTGGCGACTTGAGGGCAAATGGCGCTCAATTCATCCAGACCGAGGCCGATGAGGAGCGGCGTCATGGAGATATCCCCCGCCATTTCTCCGCACATGCCGACCCAGATTTTGGCGGAATGGGCCGCTTCCACGACAGATTTGATGAGGCGCAGCACTGCCGGATGGGTGGGCTGGTAGAGGTAGGAAACACGTTCATTCACGCGGTCCACGGCCAAGGTGTACTGCACCAGATCATTCGTGCCGATGCTGAAAAAGTCCACGTGGCGAGCCAGCAGATCCGCAATGGTGGCGGCGCTCGGTATCTCAATCATGGCGCCCTTCAGCACCGTTTCAGGCACTTCGAATCCCTCCCCGCGCAGTTCATCCTGGCACTCCGTGAGAAGTTTATTCGCTGCGATTACCTCCCCCACACTGGAAACCATGGGGTACATAATGGCGATAGGGCCATGGATGCTGGCTTTCAGCATGGCACGGAGTTGCTGCTTGAACATCTCCCGCATGGCCAGAGAGACGCGAATACCCCGCCAACCCAGGAATGGGTTTTCCTCGGAGTCGTCCATGGTGGCAGGCTCCAGCTTGTCTCCACCGAGATCCAACGTGCGGAACACGACGAGATCCGGCGCGGCCGCTTTCACCACCTCAGAATAGAGGTTCGTCAGTTGCTTCTCTGACGTGCGCGGATTCTCGAGATACAAAAACTCAGTGCGAAACAGGCCGACGCCTTCAGCGCCGCAATCCTTGATATGCGGCATTTCCTCCACGAATTCCGCATTCGCCGCGACGGTGATGCGAACGCCATCCTTGGTAACCGCCGGGGCACCGCTGCCCAGCAAAAGCTTTGCTTCTTTCGCCTCGCTGATGGCCTCCTTTTCCCGATACCGAGCGCGCGTTTGCTCGGTGGGATTGATAATGAGGAGCCCCTCATTTCCATCCATCAATACATCATCGCCTTGGCGGAGTTCATCCAAGACATCATGCAGCCGCACCACCGCCGGAAGTCCCAGGGAGCGGGCGATGATGGCGGTGTGGGAAGTCTTGCTGCCCAGTTCTACGGCGAACCCCAGCACGCGCGTGCGGTCGAGCTGAGCGGTCTCGCTCGGGGTCAAATCATGCGCGATGTAGATGGCGGGAGGCCCGTCCTCATCCAAGGCATCGTGATCGCCACGCAACTGCCTGAGCACGCGTTTGGCCACGTCCTTGATATCCAGCGCGCGTTCGCGGAGATAGGCGTCCGGGATCCTCTGGAAGGACGCCATGCAATTCTTCACCACGCGGAAATATGCACACTCGGCGCACTCCTTCTCATCGCGCACGATGCGCTCCACCTGCTCCCGGACGACGCCGTCCTCCAGGACCATGATGTGCATTTCCAGGATTTCCCGAGCGTGGCGGTCTTCCTTTTCATCCAGGCGGTCGATGAGACCTTCCAGTTCGACGCGGGTGCGCGAAAGGGCAGCGTGAAAAAGTTCCAGCTCTTCCTCCACCTCGTGATGCTGAATCAGACGGCTGTGCGGGGCATCAAAGGTAGCATCAATGACCCTAGCCTTTCCGTACGCCACCCCGCGCGACACCGGAGTGCCGCGAAAGACTCGCTCGGTTTTGTCCTGGAACTCGGCCATACCTACTGGTTTACACTTTCACCCACGCCGCAGTTTAAAGTGGACGGAATACCTCCAGCGGCCGCAGAACGCGCTCGCAGGTGAGGCCGGGAAGCAAGCAGTGTCATTCCCCGTCGTCAAACCCGCTTTGAATCAGCGAACCCAATTCCTGCAGGGCGGACTCGGCATCCGAGCCCTCAGCTGTGATGACGATCTTTGCGCCATGACCCGCCGCCAGCATCATGAGACCCATGATGCTTTTGCCATTCACCTGCTCGTCGTCTTTCTCCACCCATACGCTACAGGAAAACTTACTGGCACGCTTCACGAACTGCGCCGCAGGACGCGCGTGCATGCCGAGCTTATTTACGATGGTGAATTCCTTGGTGAAGGTCATGCGGTTGCCGGTTCGGTATATACGCTGTGGGCGGAACTTTGGCCCGCATTTTCTTACCCTAATTGATCTTCCGCCATCTTTTTCAAGAGCCTTTGGTCAAATTCCGCTGCGGCGTTGTAGCCAAAGGTGCGCAATTTGTGGTTCAGCGCGGCGATTTCGATGAGGCCCGCGACATCGCGTCCGGCGACTACAGGCACCTGAAGCAACGGCATGGTCTTTCCTAACACGCTGGTGGAGTGGGCTCCGGCGTCAAATCGCTCCACCTCGCCGAGTTGCGAATGGGGCACCAATTGCACCACCAAGTCGAGACGCTTCGACAATCGAACGGCGCCGACACCAAACATGGCGGCTACATTCATGAGACCGATGCCACGGACCTCGATCATGTTCCGAGTCAGGTCCGGGGCGGTCCCCTGTATCTCGCGCTCTTCAATAAGGCGCAGCAGTACGGCGTCATCCGCGACCAGACTGCCGCCGCGTTCCAGCAGGCCCAGCACCGCCTCGCTCTTGCCGCTGCCGCTTGGTCCCTGAATGAGCACTCCGAGCCCCTGAACATCCACGAGGCAACCATGAATGACCGTGGTTGGCGCGAATTCATAGTCCAGCCGGATGGTGGCGGCATTGATGAACTTCATGGTGAGGATGCTGGACTGGAAGACTGAAATGCCGCACTCCGTCGCGATCTCCAGGAACTCCGCCGGAAGCCGCCGCTCCCGCGCGATAACGATACAGGGAATGTCCGCAAGGCAGAGCTGACGGAAGCGCTGCTGGGCCAGTTCCGGCTGAAGACCATTGAGATAGGACAGTTCAGAGTTGCCCAGAACTTGAATGCGTTTGTAGGCGAAGTAGGTGAAGAATCCGCTCAGGGCCAGACCCGGGCGATTCACAGACGGCTCTAAAATCTTCCGGGCGAAGCCGGTATTGGTCCCGCACAATTTCATCTTCAGCGTGTCTTTGTTGCTTTCGAAGAAATCGCCCACGGTCACTGAGTAGGGCCGCTTGATCTTGTGGTGAATCGGGATTTCTGCCATGGACGCATCCTAGCGGTGCCTTTTGACGGAGGCAATTCCGATGCAAGTGTGCGCGAAAATGATTCGTCATACTGGAAAGCCGCTTACGTTTCACTCGCTTATGCAACTCCTTCGCCTGCTCTTTCTCCCGGTTCTGGCTATCTGCTGCGCCTTCTTGCCGAACTCGCTGAACGCCGCGGACCGGCCAAATATCCTCTGGATCACGACCGAAGACATTGGGCCACAACTCGCCTGCTATGGTGATATCTATGCGCAAACCCCGAATCTGGATGCCTTTGCGGCGAAGGGTCAGATGTTCCTGAAAGCCTGGTCGAATGCGCCGGTTTGTGCGCCGGCCCGGACAACGATCATCAGCGGGATGTACCCGACTAGTACGGGCAGCGAGCACATGCGATCCAGTGTGCCGATGCCCGCAGGTGCCCAACTCTACCCCACCCTGCTCCGTGCCGCCGGTTACTATTGCACGAACAACGCAAAGACGGACTACAACCTGCAAGCTCCTGACGAACTGTGGGATGAGAGCAGCAAAAAGGCTCACTGGAAAAACCGCAAGGATGGGCAGCCTTTCTTCGCTGTCTTCAACTTTGAGACCACGCACGAAAGCCAAATCCGGAAACCCGGGCATACGCTAAAGCATGATCCCGCCAAGGCACCAGTGCCACCTTATCATCCTGACACGCCGGAAGTTCGGCATGATTGGGCTCAGTATTATGACAACATCACTACGATGGATGGTCAGTTTCAGGAGAAGCTGGATGAGCTGAAAGCAGCGGGCCTGGATGACAATACGATTGTCTTTTTCTACGGAGATCATGGCGCCGGCATGCCGCGAAGCAAGCGCTGGCCCTATAACTCCGGTTTGCGGGTGCCGCTTATCGTGAAGTTTCCTGACAAGTGGAAGCACCTTGCGCCGAAGGGTTATGCATCGGGCGCGAAGAGTTCAGAGATGGTGAGCTTTGTTGATCTCGCACCTACCCTGCTAAGCATCGTAGCCGCGCCGAAGCCTGCGTATCTGCAAGGACGTGCGTTTTGTGGCGCCAAGGCGGAGCCTGAGCCGGGCTTACTTTTCGGTTTCCGTGGCAGGATGGATGAGAAACTGGATCTGGTGCGCTCTGTGACTGATGGGCGCTTCGTATATTTGCGCCAATACATGCCGCATCTGCCCTATGGGCAGTATTTGAATTATATGATGCAGATGCCGACCGCGCAGGTTTCCAAGAAGCTGTATGACGAAGGCAAATTGAACGAGGTGCAGCGGCGCTTCTGGGAGCCGAAGCCAGCGGAAGAACTTTACGATCTGCAAAATGATCCGTGGGAGATCAAGAATCTGGCGGGTGATTCAGCTCACGCGGATACGCTGAAGAATCTGCGTGAGGCCCATGCCAAGCATTGCAAGGATATCCGCGATGTGGGTTTCATCCCAGAGGCGGAGCGGCTGCGGATTGCAGGCAAGGCATCGCCGCGAGATGCGTTTGCCAAGGATGATGCCTATCCGTTTGATGAAGTATTTGCCCTGGCGGGGAAGGCGAGCATGCCTGCGCCGAAAGATGCGGAACCATTTCTGAAGGCACTCAAGCATGCCAATCCCGTCGTGAGGTATTGGGGAGTGATGGGGCTGCATATCCATCCGCGGGGCCTTTCGACCACTCAGTTGATCGAAGCGCTTCGGCCTGCGCTAGTGGATGAATCCCCAAGCGTGCGAATTGCCGCGGCTGGTGCCATCGGCTTGTCAGGCAGCAAAGAAGATGTGGCGGAGTCTTTGGAGGTGTTGTTGGCCGAAGCGGATGTGACCCGCTCAAGTTTGCCTGCAGCCATTGAAGCGCTGAATGCGATCGCTGCGTATGGGCCTGAAGCGGTCAAGCCGGTGGAAGCTCGTCTGAAGGCGCTGCCGCAGAAATCGCCGGAGGTGGATAAGCGGCTGTCGGAGTATGTGCCGAGGTTGCTGGAGGCCACCCTTGCTCCGTAGAGGTAGGCGGTAGGTGTTCCGCAATCTCACAAGGAAATTCTTGATAACATTGACCCAATAGCTCATGCCGGGCATGGCAATGCCGCCCTACCATGCTGAAGTTTTACGCTTACAAAGGATGTTCGACCTGCACGAATGCCAGAAAATGGCTGACGGCACAGGGCGTGGCTTTCCAGGAGATCGCCATTCGAGAATCGCCGCCATCCGTTGCCGAACTCAAGGCCATGCTGGCGGCGAAAGAGGGCAATCTCCGCTCACTACTGAACACTTCTGGGCAGGACTACCGTGCGCTGGGACTGAAGGACAAACTGGAGTCGATGAGTGAAGCCGAGGTCCTGAAGCTGCTGGCGGAGAATGGCAACTTGGTGAAGCGACCGTTTGCGCTGGATGCGAAAGCCGGTGTCTTTATGACGGGATTTAAAGAGGCGGAATGGGCGGCGGCACTCGGGTGACGACCTTGAGAAGAAGAGGCGGCAAGCCGCGACAGATTAGGGTTGGCGTGCGGGACGCCCGCAACTACTTTCACCTGATCGGCGGATAAAGGGTATTCTGTGCCGGATCCTTTTCCACATAAAGCACCCAGAGTGGTTGGCCGCGGGTCCTTGTTCCAACGGTACTGTCGAAGCTGATGACCTTGCCTTCGTGCAATTCGTTGCCGAGCTGGAAGTGATAGATCAGCTTCCAGGGATGTTTCCCGTTCACGGTGGTGGTGGTGTCTTTTTCCAGCGTAGCCAGCTTGCCCTGCACTGCCTCGCCATGGCGGAAGGCCCTGAGGGTGGCCCGTCCCTGCTTCCAACCATACCTTAGCATGGAGAGTCCTCCCAGAAGGAACAGACCAGGGAAAATGGCGACCCAGGGCTTGGCCACCAGCATGGCCCAGGTGAAGAGCGAGGAGAAACCGGTAATGACCAGGCCGAAAATGGTAGCGAAGTTGCTGGTCAGAAGCGTGCGCATGGCAAAGCCTTTCGGCAAAGTACGGGGCGCGCCGGGTGGGGGTGAGCCCAATTCCATGCCGGGCAGCGGGGGCATGGGTCCGCCGCAGGACACACATTGGTTCTGCCAGTTTACGTAATGTTTGCCACACCAGCCGCAGGTGAACATGCGGTCTCGTTCGGCCAAACCGGGAAAAAACTCAACTTTTCTGTCATCCGGTGAATGCATTTTCACCTTGCCCACCCGTGACCCGCGCCCTAATTGCGAATCACCCTTTTCAAATCAAACCGAACCTATCGATCTACCTATTTATGAAGAGCACAGCATCAGCCATCTGGACCGGCGGCCTCACCGACGGCAAAGGCACCATTTCCTCAGGCTCCGGCGTCCTGGATGCCACGCCCTATTCTTTCCGCACCCGATTTGAAGGGGAAAAGGGCACCAATCCCGAAGAACTCATCGCCGCGTCTCACGCCGGCTGCTTCTCCATGGCGCTTTCCATGATCCTTGGCATGGCGGGCTTTACCGCTGACAAGATCGAAACCAAAGCCACGGTGAGCCTGGAAAAAGTGGGCGAAGGTTTTGAGGTCACCAAGAGCCATCTCGAACTCGTCGCCACCGTTCCCGGCGCGGATGAGGCCGCTTTTCAAGACTGCGCCGCCAAAGCCAAAGTCGGCTGCCCGATCTCGAAGCTGCTGAAGTGCGAGATCACGCTGGATGCGAAGCTCGCATGAGCAGTTGGTTGCGAAGCGAGTGACCTTTGAAGCCCGGTCCGTGAGGATCGGGCTTTTTTGTAGGTTCACCGCTCGAGACCTTGGGCAGGTGCTTAAATCAGCCACTTCGTTTCCCCGTAGAAACCCCCAAAATCGCATGGCTTATCCCTTGCGAATAGGGCGTCTCGGGTTAGTATCTTCGACCCGGTTGCGGCGCTGGGTCCACAATCGCTATTTACGACTGTTTACTCCTGCACATGCGGAGACGTTATTTTGCCTCACTCTCACTGATTGCAGGGATGCTGCCAAGCATCGGTGTTCCCCTGTTTGCTGAGAGCCCAATCACACCGGCATCGCTGGCTGCTCCGGCCCCGGTTTCAGAGGGTAAAATCAGCTACAATTTTCAGATCCGTCCCATCCTGGCAGAGCACTGTCTGAAGTGCCACGGGCAGGACGAGAAACAGCGCAAAGCCAAGCTACGCCTGGATGAGCGTGGGAGCGCGGTTTCCCTGAAGGCCATTGTCCCGGGTAAGCCAGACGAGAGTTCGCTGGTAGAGCGCATCCTAACGCATGATGAAGAGGAGGTCATGCCGCCACCGAAAGAGCGTCGCCCACTTTCGGAAGTGCAGATCTCTCTGCTGAAGCAGTGGATCGCTCAAGGTGCTGAATACGAGCAGCACTGGTCGTTCATTCCTCCGGTCAAGGCGCCGCTTCCCAAGGTGGAAGCCAAGAGTGCCGAGGGCTACGCTATTGAGAATCCGGTGGATTTGTTTGTACGGGAAAACCTTTCCAAGCAGTCCGTTTCCCCGTCAGAACCCGCCAAGCGGGAAGAATGGCTCCGCCGGGTGACCTTTGACCTAACCGGGCTCCCTCCTACGCTGAAGGAGTTAGATGATTTCCTGGCCGACGAGACGTCCCAGGCATTTGAGAAAGTAGCGGATCGTCTGCTCTCTTCTTCTTCCTACGGCGAGCGCATGGCGATCGAGTGGCTGGATGTGGCTCGATTCGCCGATACCTACGGGCGCCATGAAGACCACGATTGCCTAACCTGGCCCTACCGGGACTGGGTCATCCGCATGTTCAACGAGAACCTGCCCTACGACAAATTCATCGAGTGGCAGACGGCTGGCGACATGATGCCAAACCCGACGCAGGACATGTACTTGGCGACGGCCTTCAACCGCCTGGCTCAGCAGAGCAATGAGGCGGGCAGTAATGAAGAGGAATTCCGCCAGGACATCATCGCCGACCGGGTGCGCACCAATGGCATCGCCTTCCTCGGTCTCTCTCTGGAGTGCGCTCGCTGCCACGACCACAAGTACGATCCCATCACCATGAAGGAGTACTACGGTATGGCGGCCTTCCTGAACAACATCGACGAATGCGGCCTGTACACCGTTTACACGGACTCGATTCCGGCCCCGTCCATGTTCGTTTACAAGACTAAGGACGAAGAGCGCCGTCATGCGGACTTGAAGCTAAAGATCTCCATGAAGGAGGCTGAACTGGCAGGAGCGAAGATCGCCGCGCGGCCACGCTTTGAGCAGTGGTGGAAGTCCCAACCGGAACCCCTGCAAGCGGCCCAACCTGAAGTGAAGCTCTCGTTCGAGGAAATGGGCGAAGACAAGGTGCTCGCAAACGAAGGCAATCCCAAACTTCCCGGCGCGAGCAGACTGAAGACCAAACTGGTGCAGGGCCGTGCGGGCAAGGGCTTCCGCTTCAAGGGGGACAATACGGTCAGCGTCTCCAAAGCCGCGGATATCACACGCGTGGATCCCTTCACCATGAGCATCTGGCTGAAGGTGGACAAGAAACTGGAACGTGCCGTAGTCATGCACCGTTCCCGCGCAGGTCTGGATGCAGGTTCCCGGGGATTTGAAGTTTTGATCGAGAATGGGAAGCCCTCGTTTGGCATCATTCACTTCTGGCCGGGCAATGCGATCCGGGTTCTTGGCCGCCAGGAATTGCCGGTCGGTCGGTGGACGCATGTCGCCGTCACTTACGATGGTTCCAGCCACGCCTCGGGCGCGAAGATTTATCTGAACGGCAATCTTGCGGAAACCGATGTTGTCCGGGACAACCTCTACAAGGACATCAGCTACAGCGCCGTTTTCACTGGCAAAGATAGCGTGGAGTCCGCCATGCTGACGCTGGCAACCCGTCACAATGACAATAGCCTCACAGACGCTGACGTGGACGACTTTTGCTTCTGGCGTTGCGAGCTCACCCCCGTGGAGATCCGGCTGGCTGCCGGTTTCCTGGGCGATGTCCACGCACAAGAGTGGTTCGACTGCTGGCTCCGTGAGCAGGATGGAACCTGGAAACGGCTGACCGACGAACTCTATGCTCTTCGCAGCGAAGAGAACAAACTTTCTGACAACATGCAGGAGATCATGGTGATGCGGGAGAATCCGGAAGACCGCCGCCGCCCAACTCATATCCTGGAGCGCGGCAAGTTTGATGCACCGGGTCAGTTGGTTGGTCCGAATACGCCTGCCAGTGTCTTTGCCTTTCCCGAGGAGTTCCCTAAGAATCGCCTGGGTCTCGCTCAGTGGCTCGTGGACAAGCGCAATCCCCTGACCTCTCGCGTGATGGTCAACCGCCTCTGGCAGATGTTCTTTGGGAGCGGTATCGTGATGACCAGCGAGGATTTTGGTCTGCAGGGGCAGCTTCCCACCCACCACGCGCTGCTGGATTGGCTCGCCGTGGACTTCATGGAAAACGGCTGGGACATCAAGGCCTTCTGCCGCCGTATCGTTTTGAGCGAAACCTACCGACAGAGTTCCCGGCCTGCCGATCCTGCGTTGCTGCAATCGGATCCCGAGAATCGACTGCTGGCTCGTGGACCGCGCACCCGTCTCACCGCCGAGCAGTTACGGGACAATGCTTTGGCAGTCAGCGGACTGCTGGATCGCCGCATCGGTGGCCAGCCTGTGATGCCATATCAACCCGCGGGATTGTGGGAAGAAGCTGGCACGCAGCATTCTTACGAGCAGAGCAAAGGCGCGGATCTCTTCCGCCGCAGCGTGTACACCTTCTGGCGTCGGACGCTGCCTCCGCCGGCGATGACGGTTTTCGATGCTCCCACGCGCGAGTTCTGCAAGAGCCGCCGGGAGAAGAGCGCTACGCCCTTGCAGGCCTTGGTGCTTTTTAATGATCCTCAGTTTCTGGAGTCGGCCCGTGTGCTCTCAGAAAAGCTGGTGCGAGAGTTTCCAAACGACGACGCGGCACGCTGCCGCACGGCGTTCCGGCTGCTCACCAGCCGTGAACCGGGAGAGGGAGAGGTCGCAATTTTAGCTCAACTTCTCGGTGCAGAGCGTACGCATTTCCAAGCCGCACCGGAGGAAGCTGAGAAATTGCGCAGCAGCAATGGCGAAGCGCCTGTGGATAAGAAGCTTAATGCGGTGGAGGTGGCTGCCACCACTCTTCTGACGCGTGCGCTTCTGGCCTATGACGAAGCCGTCATGAAACCCTGATGCAATCGATTCGATCCGCCTGACTTAACCCACCCCATGTTCCGTTCTGACTCAACCCCCTGCACTGGCGCCTGGTCTACCTCTGGCTTAAGCCGACGGCAGATGCTTGGCCGCATGGGCATGGGGTTCGGTGGCCTGGCTCTGGCGGACATGATGAACACTGCACAGGCATCACAAGGTAGCCTTCCGGGACTGCCTCACTTCGCGCCGAAAGCGAAACGCGTGATTTTCCTTTTCATGAGCGGCGGGCCCTCGCAGTTCGAGAGTTTTGACTACAAACCGGTGCTGCAGAAGCGCACGGGAGAAGAACTGCCCGACTCTTTCCGCAAAGGAAAGCCACTGCCGGGTATGGCAGGATCACAGAGTTCATTCCCCTTGGTAGGCTCCACTTTCGGATTCAAGCAGCATGGCAAGAGTGGCGCCTGGGTGAGTGAGCTTTTCCCGGAAACGGCCAAAGTGGTCGATGACCTCTGCTTCGTGAAAAGCATGTGCTCGGAGGCGGTGAATCATGATCCCGCCCTGACCGTCATGCAGACGGGTGCTCCCCTACCCGGCCGCCCCAGCATTGGCGCGTGGGTAAGCTATGGTCTCGGCACGGATAACAAGGATTTGCCGTCCTTCATTGTACTGGTGACCAAGAAAAGTGCGGATCAGCCATTGAGTGGTCGGTTATGGGACAGCGGCTTTCTGCCCACGCACTTTCAGGGCGTGCAATTCCGCGCGGGGCGTGATGCGGTGCTTTATCTCAGCGAGCCGAATGGCATTGCCCGCAACTGTACGCGCACGATGCTGGATGCGCTGAAGCAACTTCACGAACAGCGGCAAGGCCTCCAACCAGAAGCGGAAATAACCGCGCGGATCGAGCAATATGAGATGGCTTTCCGCATGCAGGCCAGCGTGCCTGATGCCACGGAAGTCGCTTCCGAGCCGGAGCACATCCGCAAGATGTACGGCCCCGATGCGGATACGCCGGGCACGTTCGCATCCAATTGCATCCTCGCCCGCCGTCTCGCGGAGCGCGATGTGAAGTTCATCCAGCTCTATCATCCCGGCTGGGATCACCATGGCGGTCTCACCAAGAATTACCCCCCTCTGGTGAAGGAGATCGATCAGCCTTGTGCGGCCCTCATTCAGGATCTCAAGCAGCGGGACATGTTGAAGGACACTCTTGTCGTCTGGGGTGGTGAATTTGGCCGCACCAGCTATTCCCAAGGTTCTTACTCCGCGAAGAGTCTGACCTATGGACGCGATCATCACCGGGAAAGCTTCACCTTCTGGATGGCAGGTGGCGGCATCAAGCCCGGCATGACGTATGGGGAGACGGACGACATTGGATTTGAGATCGCCCGCGATCCGGTGACGACCAATGATTTCCATGCCACTCTACTGCACCTGCTCGGCGTGGATCACGAGCGTCTTACTTATCGCTTCCAGGGGCGGGACTTCCGTCTGACAGATGTTTCGGGCCGGGTGGTGAAGGAATTGCTGGCGTGATCTTTTGCGGTCCGCGAGATTTTCGCCTTCCTAAGAGCCTACGTCATAGAAAACGGGAGACGTGGCATCAAACAGGTCCGTGGACCGGTGTTCGCCATCCAATTCCGGATGCGCCCCTGAAGCTTCCAGCGTAAGTTGAAAGGTCTGACCATCTTCCCGATTTGCACTGGGAAGAATCTTGCTGCTCAAGATCGCCCATTGCAGCACGATGATCGTTTCCTCTTTGAACTCGCCAGATATCACACGCTTCACCTTGTATAAATTCTCAGCGAGACTGCGAGAATAAGGAGCAATGGTCCGCGGATCGGATGGCTGCGACCCTTGAATCAATTCTGCTTCGACGACAACTCGAGGGATGGGGCTGAATTTGCTCCAATCGTTTCGCGAAACCTCATGCAAGGCTTTGATATCCACCGCTGTCAGGGCTCGTTGGTAAAGGCGGATGTTGCGCAGTGCGCCCTGCCACGTCTGCTCTCCCAAAGGGCCACGGCCATACATCATAGTGTTTACTGGCAGAGGACCTACAGGCAGATTGACTGCCTCCCCGGCCGTCTCCACACCATCGCGGAAAGTGGTGAGCCTCTTCCCATCATACACCGTCGTTAGCTGCGTCATTTTGTTGGCAATTACCTGGCCAAGGGACACATTTTTTATGCCGCCATCAGCGGATATCAGCGAAGCCACATACTCCTGGCCCACCTGCCGGATCGCCAGCACCGCGCCCTCTTCCTTGCCACCAATAAAGGCAATGTCGCCCGTGCGTGCGGTATCCACTGGACTGGCATCCACCGTCAGGCTGAAGCCGCGCGGAGAAGCAATGGCGGACCCAACCACCGGCAACGCGTCAACGGGTGGCACCAACCCACCGTTTCTTACGTCCGCTCCAAACCAAGCGTTCGGTCTTGTCTCACCATCGTATCGGAGACTCCAAGACTTCACGATCTTGCCTTGAGCATCAATGACCGCATTCTTGGCCCGTTCGTTTTCCCAGATAAACGCCAATCCTTCCGCAAGCGGTGAAATCTCGACCGCCGGCTTCACGGCTACTGGCGCTGGCGCGGTGGTGCCTGGCGTTATTGCCGGAGTGTTGGCCTGACCCAGCAGTGCCTTCGGTGCATTTCCCGCGAACCATGCATCTCCAAAAAAGTCGGAGGTTTCATTGTAGGTGACGCGGAACCATTCTTCGATTTTGGTGAATCCTGCGTCGAACTTGCCGATGTAAAGCTCCGTTTCCGGCATCCACTGCGGGGCAGTGGCGGTGATGTAGCGCACATTGTTGGACCAGCGAGGATGATAGAGTTTTCTCCCCTGCCAATTTGGTACTGTCGCGAGATCAATGGTGCGTGGCGGCGAATCGGGGCGGTCAAAGAACTCGATCTCCGTGTGCTTGCCAACAAAGTAGAAGTAGCTGTGGCTATCGTTTGGCGCCAGGCCAGGCCAGCAGCCTTTCCCCATGAAGTGGATATCGCCAGACTGCAAATTTGCCAATCCACAGCTTGGCCACGGAAAACCGTCTGCCGCAACGGTGCCATCGGTAGAGAGTGAGAACCACAATGCCTGCTCCTGTCCCGTAGCCGACTGATTCCAGACGGTCTCCTTGACCGACGGATTGCTCAAATCGACTCGCACGATGGGGGCATTCAGATCTCGCCAGCCAGTCCGCAAATAGACCCAGGTGCGGTTAGTGGCGGGGTCTATCCACACATCGGAAGCCGAACCTTCCGCCAGTTCCCGGAGATTTGTCCCGTCAAAATTCACAGCGAAACACTTGCCCTCCAGATTGTCCGTGAAGACCACTTGAGACCCATCTGGAGAAATCATCGGCATGGCATAACTACCGAGTCTTGGGAGGATGGCACGCTCGCGGCCATCTTTTGAATCATAGCTCATGAGCAGGCTACTATCCGTTTTGCTGTAGTAATCCTCTTCGTTCTCAGTGCGGGTCCACACCAGTTTCACATCATCTTCCGCGAACTTTTTCAGGTCAGCCACAAAACCGGCCGGAGCGTCGCTGTAATGCTCCTCTTGCACGCTAGACTCCACCGATCGGGGGGGAGCAGGCAAAATCTCAATACCGCTGATCACGACATCATCCCCACGTCCCCGTGATCCCTTAATGTCCATGCCATTGCCATCGCTGACGCGAACGATGACCTCCATCACCGTGGCCCGGGAAACTCCATTGGCAGCCTCCGCGATATTGAAATTATGCACGAGGCGCAGCCCTTCCAGCCAGAAGTCCATAGCGCGATTTGCGTGCCTCTTCCCGTCCATGAAGTGAAGCCTCACGCGATAGAGGCCATCCGGAACTTTTTTGAATCGAAAAGCCACTGCCTGACGGCGCGCCGTCTGATAGACTTCCTTTGGCGCTGGACCCTCCACATCTGCGCGTATGGGTGTTTCCTTGAACTTGTATTTCACACCACGGCGCTTGTACTCCTTGTCAGAGGACCATACGATCCCCGTTTTACGGTCCGTTCGTTTACCGCCGCCACAGTTGATACGTATCGGCACGAATTCACGCCCCTTGGACTGCTTGGCAGATGCATCCCCCTCTGTGGCTGAGCGGTCGCACGATCCGAGCAGGAGCATGAGGAGTACGGCATAGGCGGCCATCCCACCTTTGGCCGGGAGCACGGAGCGCATAGACGCGCACCATGAAGGGTGGGCTTGATGGGCAGGGACCTCAGAACAAAATTTCATCAGACGGAACAATGATAGAACAATAGAAAGTGAAACAATGCAGCACCCGCAGCAGCAGGTGCTGCGGACTGGTTATTACAAGACGGCGGTCGCCACCCGGCAGACATGAGGCCTTGCATCGCGATGATGCAGACTGGCTCAAACACCTGATCCGAAGCGGAGTGCAGTCTTGATTATGATTGGTGGAACCTCACCTCCGCCTGAATGTGCGGGATGACAATACTTGGGATTGAGAAGCGCAGTGGACAAAGAGTCCTTGCACATTCTGGTCTGCTGCCTAGCTTCCACCACCTTGAATAGAGAAGCTTCCATATCTTCCGCTTCCGTAGCGGTCACGCAAGTTATTCCGCCGTGAAAAGTGTCTTACGATGCTTCCCGCACTGGGAGCGCGTGTCGTAAGTAACAGTTCACTTACTAAAGCGGTCACTTAGCTACCGCAGGCAAGACCGCCTGCAGTAGAGATGCAGATTTATTGCTGCGCGGTTATTCGTTCATTATTCAGGCCTCGCTGGCTCGATGCCAAACTCGCGGGCAATAGGTATCGCTGCGACCAGATCATTGACCAAGGGAAAGTCCACACCACCACCGAATTGCCGACGCAGTCCTTCCGGCGTCTCGTCGTGGTAATAGTTCACCTTCACGCCAGCGGCCTTGAGCAAACTCACAGCCTCGCTGGGGATGTCTCCTTTGCCGAGCAGTTGAATGAACTGCGCTTTGGCCTCGATCGTGGCACGAGCATAGTCCATGGAGTTCCCCTGCCGTTCCATATTGCAGATTAAAATACGCGGCTCCACTTCACGAGCAGCCTTGGCGGCTTCGGCATTGGTGGCCAGGAAGGCTTGATGAAGGCGCTGTTCGCGTTGAATCACTCGTGCGGTGGCGGCTCCCACCTCAGCGCCACCCTTGAGATGAACGTTAAGCCAGACGTTGCGCGGCAATCCGGCAAGAGCCTCTTCAAGAGTTGGGACGCGAAAATCCTTGAAAGCATTGTCAAACCAGGAACCTGCGTCCAGGCCTTTGATCTCTGCCAAAGTCAGGTCGCTCACCTTTCCTTTCCCGCTGGTCGTGCGATTCACGGTGGCATCGTGCATCAGCACCAAGGCCCCATCCTTGGTAAGCTGCACATCAAACTCAATCATTTGTGCACCCAATCGAGCCGCTTCCCGCAAGGCGGGGATCGTGTTCTCAGGGTGTGTTTTAATCGCACCTCGATGGGCGCACAGACCACGAGAGGGCATCATCCCTGATTCGCCAGATTGCTCGATCCCCGAGGACGTTCCTACACTGAGGGAACTATAGATAACCATCGCCATCAATGTGCGGACCGAATTTCGCGGTCTATTTCGAGAGTAAATCATGCGAATTGAAAACACCGAAAGTTCCCAACATATGCGGGCAAATCACCACCGTTCGAATCAGAGCTACCAGTTGAGACTGAGAAAGTTTCGCAAAATATGCACGCAACTTTGGCCATTACTGCGTTATAATTACTATAATAACAGATTTCCGTTCGGCTGCGTCTGCCAAACAACCTCCGCTCTTTCAAATATGGACACCGCCAACCTTCGTGCCGCCGCGCTTCGTGAATACGAGATCATGGACACTCCCCCTGAGGAGGCCTTCGACGATCTCACCCGCCTGACCAGTTTCATCTGCGGTACTCCTATCGCGCTTGTCACGTTGTTGGACAAAAAACGCCAGTGGTTCAAATCAAGGGTAGGCTTGGAAATGCGGGAGACACCTTTGGAGCACGCTTTCTGCCGTTACGCCATCCAAGATCACCGCACTCTGCAAGTACAAGACGCCTCCCTGGACGACCGCTTTTCCTCAAACCCCTTGGTAACGGGTGATGCCCATATCCGATTCTACGCGGGAGCTCCTCTTGTGACGCCCAGCGGGATTCCCATTGGGACGCTTTGTGCGATTGATCAGGTACCGCGTGAACTAACCCCCGATCAAGAAGAGGCATTGGCGGCTCTTGCCCGTCAAGTGATGCGAGCCCTTGAGCTCCGGAAGACGGTAAAATCTCTAAGTATCGCCCTCGCGGAAAAAGAAGTCGCCAAACGAGAGGTTGCCACCTTGCAAGAGCTGCTGCCCATGTGTGCCTGGTGCCGCAAGGTGCGCGATGATGAGAGTTTCTGGCACCATGTGGAACACTATTTTGCCCGTCACAGGAATCTCCAGTTCACCCATGGGGTCTGCCCTGAATGTGCCGCGTCGATGAATACTCAGATTGCACAGTTCGCCGCAGCCCGGGTATAAAAAACAAAGGGCAATCCCCGGACTCTACGGATTTGAGGACTCCAATTTATCCAGATTCCGAAGAGCAAAAATTCTGGATATCTTTCCTTCTTTAATCTCCAATGTCACGCCGTGATGGGTTTGTCATCCATACAAATGAGCATGCCCGGTGCCCCGTTAAAGAAGGTGGGCTTCGTTTCATAAAAGCCGCGGGCTAGGCCATCTTGGCGGGATATTCCGATGAAGAACTTTGCGATCGGCTCGCGGCCATTCAGGACACGTGGCACAGCGCTGGCCTTGCCACCGCCATTGGAGTGACGTTCCGCACTGTGGCCAGTTTGTCTTGAGTTTCTTGCGCAAGTTGGTTCGTCATAACACCAAACGGGACGAGCGAGCTGGCCAAAGTGTGACCGCAACGCTAAAAAAATCTGAGCTGCGATCCGATCACCAGCATCAGTCTTGATTTTTTGACTGGCACTTTGTCCCGCTCCTTCCGAATATCACTCTTCACCCATGTCCGATTCACCTAACTCCCCTTCCCCACGTCTAGCGCCGGATCAGCTTCGCTCCTACCGCTGGTTTGGACCGAACGACCTGCGCTCCTTTGGTCATCGCTCCCGGGCGCGGCAACTTGGTCTCGGTCCGGAAGATTGGGAAGGCAAGCCAGTTATCGCCATTCTGAACACATGGTCGGAGATCAATCCCTGCCATCTGCATTTCAAGGTCCTGGCGGAGAACGTCAAAAAAGGCATTCTCCAAGCGGGCGGTATGCCCATTGAAATTCCCGTGCTCAGCTTGAGCGAGAATTTCATGAAGCCCACCACCATGCTTTATCGCAATCTCCTCGCGATGGAGACAGAGGAGGTCTTGCGATGTCACCCTGCTGATGGCGCCGTCTTGTTGGGAGCTTGCGACAAGACCACGCCAGCACTCGTCATGGGCGCACTTTCCGCGCGGCTTCCCTTCATCTTTGTTCCCGGCGGTCCCATGCTGCGCGGACAATGGCGCGACCAGACACTCGGAAGTGGTTATGACGCGTGGAAATACTGGGCAGAGCTTCGCGCTGGCACCATCACGCAGGACGACTGGTGTGAGATCGAGGATGGTATCGCGCGCTCCCATGGTCATTGCATGACCATGGGCACGGCTGCGACCATGACCGCGATCACGGAGACGCTCGGTCTCACGCTGCCCGGCGCGTCCAGCATCCCTGCCAGTGATGCCCGCCACTGGCGCATGGCCGCCGCATCAGGCAGGCAGATCGTCGAGAATGCCTGGACGAATTTGAATCCCTCAGACTTCCTCACGAAGTCCGCGTTCCACAATGCCATCGTGGCAGACATGGCCGTGGGCGGCAGCACCAATGCGATCATTCATCTCATTGCCATGGCGGGACGCGCGGGCATCAAGTTGCCACTGGATGATTTCGACATCATTTCCCGTAAGACCCCTCGGCTCGCTGATCTTCGACCTGCCGGCCGCTTCCTCATGGAGGACTTCCACTTCGCCGGCGGGCTACCAGCGACTCTCGCCCAGGTCACCGATCTCCTGGATGGCGCATGCCAGACCGTTAACGGCAAAACTTTGTTGGAGAACATCAAGGATGCGCGCATTTGGAATACCGAAGTCATCCGCACACGGGACAACCCATTATCACCGGAAGGCGGCACGGCGGTACTGAGTGGGAATCTTTGCCCGAATGGAGCGGTCATTAAACACAGCGCCATGGAGCAGCGCTTCCTGCAGCATCGCGGGCCAGCGGTCGTTTTCCGTGATTATGAAGATCTCGCCGCCAGGCTGGATGATCCTGATCTCGGGATCACGGAAGACTCTATCATGGTATTGCAAAGCGCCGGGCCTATCGGCGCGCCCGGCATGCCGGAGTGGGGCATGTTGCCTTTGCCAAAGAAAATCCTGGAGTCCGGTGTTCGGGATTTGCTTCGCATGAGCGATGCCCGCATGAGCGGCACCAGCTACGGGGCCTGTGTGCTGCACATCTCCCCAGAGAGCGCTTTGGGTGGACCTCTCGCGTTTGTGCAAACGGGCGATATCATCTCTCTCGATGTGCCTGCACGGACGCTCACCTTGGAAATCAGCGATGAAGCTTTGGCTGCGCGTCGTGCGGCCTGGTCACCTGAACCACGCAGAATTGACCGCGGTTACCTGCATCTGTTTCTCAACGAAGTGACGCAGGCGCACGAAGGTTGTGACTTCCGCTTCCTGCAACATACCGGCACACTAACTCCTGAGCCGCGCATCCACTAAAGCCAATGCTGGGATGTGAAGTCCCTTGACGCTGCGCATCTTCCTGCCACAAGCATACCCACACTGTCATGCATACCTCGTTCACGCCTTCCGACCTCCAACGCTCCGTCATCGCCGTGCCGCCTCTTTGCCGGGACGCTGACGGCAAATCCTCAGCCTCGGAAAATGCCAAGCTCATTCGCCACATCGAGTCCGGCGGCGTGAACACGCTCCTCTACGGTGGCAATGCAAACTTCTACAACATCAGTCTCGCGGAATACGAAAGCGTGCTGGACCAATTGGAAGCTTCTGCCGCAGAAGACACTTGGATCATTCCGGCCATTGGACCTTATTATGGTTTCGCGCTGGATCAGGTTTCCATTCTGAGCCGCAAGCAATTCCCAACTGCCATGCTGCTACCCACGATGGCTGTTTCGAAGCCAGAGGGTGTGCGTGCTGCGGTCCTTTCTCTCGCAGAGAAACTGGGCAAGCCCATCGTGCTTTACATCAAAGACGAAGGTTATGTGAACCTGGAGGTGGTGAAGTCGCTTGTTAGTGCAGGGGTCATCTCCTGGATCAAATACGCTGTTGTGCGCAAAGACCCGTCGCACGATCCCTTGCTCGAAGCACTCTCGCAGGAAGTGCCCCGCAAGATCCTGGTCAGCGGCATCGGTGAGCAGCCTGCCATCATCCATTGGCAGAAGTTTGGCGTGCAGGCTTACACTGCCGGCTGCGTTTGCGTCGCTCCTCGTCGTTCCCAACAGATGCTACAGGCGCTCCTCGCCGGTAGATTTGAAGAAGCCGAAGCGATTCGTGACCGCTTCCTTCCGTTGGAAGATCTCCGCAACGCGCATGGCCCCATTCAGGTCTTGCACCATGCCGTGCAACTGGCGGGCATCGCCCACGCGGGTGACATGGTTCCCTTGCTCTCCGAACTAGGCTCAGACGTTCAGGACTCGATCTACGAAGCTGCCCGCAACATGCTGGCCTGGAATGACGACAAGTTGTCCTGAGAGTTCAATCCAAGACACGGCCTCCTGACAAAGAAAGACGCGCGAGGCGCGTCTTTCTCATGTCTGTAAAGATGTTGGATGAAGCCAGAGTATCTTACTCCTCGGCAGCAGGGGGCGTGGTGGTTTCTTCCACCACAGGCTCGACGGCGGGCGCAGTGGCTGCAGTTTTCTTGGCGGAGGGCACCTTCGTGCTCTTTTTCGCTGCAGCTTTCTTGGCAGGACCAGCCGCAGCCTTCTTCTCAGGCTCAGATGCTTTGGAGCGGGAGGCTTTGCGCACTACGCCCTGCTTGGCGAGCGCTTTTTTGCGGGTGATGTAGGCCTTCCGGCGGCGGCGTTTGACGTATTTTTTAGTTTGCTGTCCCATGAGAAATGGCTGGTTTGGAAAAAATGTGTGCGGAGAATCCCACCTCCTTCTTGAAGAATCAACCTAAAACGGTGCGCGCTCCTTGTTACGGCTAAGAAAAGTGGTTGCACGCAGCGCAGTTCTCATTCACACTTCCTTCGTTGACGGGCTCGCAAGCCCCAACGCGTGAACAACGCTGCTTTCCGCACAACGGTTCGTTTCTTTCCCTCGGCCCCCGCGCACCCATCCTCTGGCGACCTGTTTCGCGAGGAAATACGCTCACCGGAGAAAGTCAGACATTGCTCAGGCAGCTGTTCCCCAGGTGCGCCCTGGCACACTCCCATTTCACCCACCAGCATTTTCCATCCATCATGGCAGGCCACAACAAATGGTCGAAGGTTAAGCACATCAAAGCCGTCGTTGATGCCAAACGAGGCAAGGTTTTCAGCAAATTGAGCAAGGAACTTACCATTGCCTCCAGACTTGGCGGCTCCAATCCCGAACTCAATGCCCGCCTTCGTGCGGCCATCTTCAGTGCTCGTGCCCAGAACATGCCTGGGGACAATATTGACCGCGCCATCAAAAAGGGCGCGGGAGAACTCGAAGGCGCGAGCCTGGAAGAAATCGTCTACGAAGGCTACGGCCCTGGTGGTGTGGCCATGCTCATCGAAGTGGTGACGGACAACCGCAACCGCTCCGTCAACGACCTGAAGGTCATCATGGGTAAGAACCATGGCATCTTCGCCGATGCCGGCAGCGTAGCCTATTTGTTCAACCGCCTTGGTGAAATCCGGATCCCTGATGCTGGTCTGACGGAAGATGCCGTCACGGAACTTGCCCTGGAAGCGGGCGCGGATGACATCACTCATGAAGATGGCGAATGGGTCATCTACACGTCTGTTGATCAGCTTTTCGCGGTTAGTTCCGCTCTTCAAGCCAAAGGCGTTTCTCCCAAAACCACCCAACTCATTTATCAGCCTTCCACCACCGTCACGCTGACGGATGTGGGAACTGCGCAATCCCTGCTCAAACTCTATGACGCGCTGGACGACTACGATGATACGCAGCACGTCCACGCCAATTTCGACATCCCTGATGATGTCGCCGCCAGTCTCAACTAACTCCTGTTTTGAGCCACGCGCCAACCGATCTGTCAGCCTCCATGATTGAAGACACTCTTCTAGCCCCCCCCACCTTTTCCGTGGACACTCCCTTTCCTCCAGCGCCCGAAGAAAAGCGCTCGACTGCCTTGAAAAAGCGCCCGGTCGCCAAAAAGGTTCCAGCCAAGAAAGCCGCTCCTGCGCGCAAGACAGCGGCGAAGAAAGCGGCAGCAGCCCCACCACCTGCGGAAGAGTTGAGTCTTGATATGCCACCTGCCCGGCCCAAGGCCCGCGCCACCGCCAAAAGCAAAAACGGCGCTGCCGTGAAAGCCGTCTCAGCCGAGCCTGCTTCCTCGCCGGAGCCTAAACCTGCTCCCGCTCCAGCTCCAGTTATTGTGGAGGTCCGCCAAGAGCCCGCCGCTCCTGCCGCAGTAGCGCAAGCGCCTGCACCCGCCCCGGCTCCCGTAGCAGTGTCAGCGCCTGTTGAAACGACGGCAAGCGCTCCTGCTGCGGCTCTGACGCACGCCCCTAGTTCAGAATCCCAGACTTCGCCTTCTGCTGCCCCAGCATACGCTCCAGCGCCCCGCCCAGTCGGCCCAGCGCCGGCTCCGGCCCCCGGTTCTGCGCCGGGACAACAAGATTACGCACGGCCTCCACGCGACCGAGACCGGGACTTCCGACACGGCAACAAATGGAAGAATCGCCGGGACAGAGATCGTGACCACCGCGACCGTGAGCGGGGCGGAGATCGTGATCGCGATCGTGACCGCCAACCAAACGGTGGCCCTTCCGGCCAGGCTCAAGGTCAGGGCGGCTATCAAGCCCAACCCCCAGTGGAAAAGCCCCTTGGTCCCCCGGAGCCGACAGAAGGCATCCTAGAGCTTACACCCAAGGGTTATGGCTTTCTTCGCCAGAAATCCCGTCAATATGCTCCGATCCCCCAAGATCCCTGGGTTTCGCCCGAATTGATCCGTAATCTTGGTCTGCGCGAAGGCGTCATGGTCAAAGGTGTGCAGCAGGATGGTCATCGTGGCCCGCAAGTGACAAAGATCATTGAGGTCAATGGCTTGGATCCGGAAAAAATCCGTCACTTGCCTCTCTTCGAAGAACTCAAGGCTGTGAATCCCAACAAGCGTATCCAGCTGGAAACCCGGCCGGATCGCCTTACCACACGCGTCATCGATCTCATCACCCCAGTAGGTCGTGGCCAGCGTGGGTTGATCGTTGCTCCTCCGCGCGCAGGCAAGACCACGCTCCTCCAGCACATCGCGGAGGCAGTCACCGAAAATCATCCCTCTACGCACCTCATGATCCTGCTGGTGGATGAGCGCCCGGAAGAAGTGACCGAATTCCGCCGCGTCCTGCCTAATGCGGAGATCTACGCCAGTTCGAACGACAACGACAACAAGAGCCATATCCGCATCGCGATGTTCGCCATCGAGCGTGCGAAGCGGCTAGTCGAAGCAGGCCAGCATGTGTTCATTCTCATGGACAGCATCACGCGCCTCGGTCGTGCCTTTAATAACGCGCAAAAGGGCGGCGCCATCATGAGTGGCGGCGTTGGTGTGGGTGCTTTGGAGATGCCTCGCCGGATTTTCGCTGCGGCGCGCAATACCCGCGACGCCGGTTCGCTTACGATTTTGGCCACAGCTTTGATCGAGACCAACAGCCGCATGGACGACCTGATCTTCCAAGAGTTTAAAGGCACAGGGAATCTCGAACTCGTGCTCGATCGCAAGATCGCTGAGCAATACATCTACCCGGCGGTAAACATCTTCCGCTCCGGCACCCGCCGTGAGGAGCTGCTCCTGCCTGCTTTCCAAATGGAAAAGATCCACATGTTGCGTCGCGGTCTGGCGGGTCACAAGCCGATGGAGGCCATCCAGCGTGTCATTACACTTATGGAGCGCTCTCCTAATAACTCCCAGATGCTCATCGAGCTTCCCGGAAAAACGAGCTAATTGGGCCATTGCGGGCAATTCGCCCGCAAAATACACGCAACACTTTCTCTTCCGGTGATTCTAACTTGTGCCGATCAGCCGTCCGGCTGATCCGACAACTACCATCATGCCAGAAGAGAAGCCAGTCATTGAAGCCGAAGCCACCGTCTTGCCACCAGATGGCAAAGGCCGCGCCCCCAGCGGGCCGCAGGCGGACAACGCCTCCGAGACTTCCCGTATCATTGCCAGGTGGATGGATGACTTCATCCGCATCCCCGGCACGAATTTCCGCATTGGGCTGGATCCCATCATTGGCCTCGTTCCTGGCGTTGGCGACTTTCTTGCCTCCAGCACCGGCTTGGTGCTCGTCATGGAAGGTGTGCGCAATCGTCTCCCGCTCTCCGTCCTCATCCGCATGGGCGGAAACCTCCTTATCAATGACGCTGTCGGCACTATCCCCGTCATTGGCGACATCTTCTCGGCTTGGTTTAAGTCGAACTCGCGAAACCTCGCTCTCATCCGACGCTGGAATACTGGCGAGCGGGCTGCGGTGAAACGCACCAGCCGACTCTTCGTCGTCGGATTTGTCGCTGTCTGGCTCGCGCTGCTTATCGCCTGGATCAGCATCTGGATTCTCATTGCCTCGACTGTGTATGCTTTTGTGAAGAAAGTGATGTCAGGGGCCTAGACTGCGGCACTCCGCATCGTATTGCATCGCGTCACATGAAGATCTTCCCGACCTTCCGCATCGCGGCCCGCGCCCTGCGCCGGAACAAGATGCGCAGCATTCTCACCATGCTCGGCATCATTATTGGTGTCGGCGCGGTTATCGCCATGGTCGGCATTGGCAACGGAGCGCGCGCTCAGGTGGAGGGGCAAATCGCCAGCATTGGCGAAAACATGCTGCTGGTCTTCAGCGGCAGCTCCAACAGCAGTGGTAGTCGGGGTGGTTGGGGAAGCTCCAGCACGCTTACCGTGGAGGACGCCCTCGCCATTGAACGTGAAATCCCGAGTGTCGGCGCTGTGAGCCCGGAAGTGCGCAACACCCGTCAGGTCGCCTATGGCAATCAGAACTGGAACTGTGCGATCCTGGGTGCCTCTGTCCAATATCTCGATATGCGTCAGTGGCCTCTTGCTGAGGGCGTGAATTTTACGGAAAATGAGGTTCGTGGCGCAGCCAAAGTGGCCCTGATCGGCAAGACCACAGCGGGCCAGCTATTTGGTGATGAAAGCCCCATTGGCAAAACGGTGCGAGTCCGCAATGTCCCCTTCATCATCATCGGCCTGCTGCGCTCGAAGGGCATGTCTCTCATGGGCTCGGACCAGGATGATACGCTCATCATTCCTTACACCACCCAGATGAAGCGCGTCTCTGGTGACTCCCGTCTGCGCATGATCAATGCCCAGGCCCGCAGCCGCGAAGAAACCTCCATGGCTCAGGAGCAAATCACCCAACTGCTTCGGCAACGTCACCGCATCGGTGAAGGCCGCGATGATGATTTCCACGTCCGGACCCAGGATGAAATCGCGGAGATGGCCACCGCCACTTCGCGCATCCTGACCGTGCTTCTCGGTTCTATTGCGAGCGTCTCGCTCATCGTCGGCGGCATCGGCATCATGAATATTATGCTGGTGAGTGTTACCGAGCGCACCCGCGAGATCGGCATCCGCATGGCCGTTGGCGCCCATGGCGCTGACATCATGCTGCAATTCCTCATTGAAGCCGTTACTCTCAGTTCACTGGGCGGTGTCATCGGTATCTTGTTAGGATACAGTACTGCCGAGATCCTCTCTCGCGTCGCCAGTTGGCCCACGCAGGTCTCCACCTCAGCCGTCGTCATCTCCTTTGTCTTCAGCGCTGCTGTGGGAGTCTTCTTCGGTCTGTATCCTGCGCGAAAAGCTGCGGCGTTGGATCCGATTGATGCGTTGCGGTATGAGTGATGCCTGAAAGCATCTGGACTTGCCTAGGCCAAACCGCCATAGTTAATACCACATGAAGTGGCGGCGTTGGCTCATCGGGATTCCCCTTGCCTTTGCCTTACTCATCACCGGCCTCTGGTGGGAGGAAAACTGGCGCGGCGCCCGCATGCTGGAAAAATCCAATGCGGCCTTGCGTGGCATGGGTGAGCCCTTGGAACTCAGCGAAGTCATTAGGCCGGTGCCAGATGAACTGAACATCGCCGCCGCTCCAATTTTCGCAGAGCTTTTTACTGGCCAAAGTACCGAAGCCACACGACTCGGTGCCTGGAATGCCGTTCTGTATTCAGCTAAAAAACAGAGGGCACCCGGAAAACAACCTGAGCGCATCCAGCAGCCTAAGAACAAGGCGATCAGTCCAGATGATCTGAGTCATCTCGCTGAATGGGAAATCTTTCTGAGACGGGCGTTGCTGCCCGATATTTCGGGTGACATGGCTCCCTCAAAAAAGCCCGAACACACCATGTTGAAAATTTTCTCACGGTGGGATGATGAAAAGCATGAAATCCGGTTGGCCCTGCAACGACCTCAATGTCACTGGCCGACGGAACTCAGCGCCACCTCCATTCCCATCCATAGCCATCTACCCATCCTCGGCGATTTCGCCGAGCTACAACGCCCTTACATTTTGGCCTGCGCTGCTAGGGGAGACGCTTCAGAATATGTTCAGGGAATGGTCACCTTGATGCGCTTGGGCCTCGTAGCCCACCGGCAACTTTATTCCCTCAATGGTTATTCGTATGCAACCGTGTTGGACCTAACAACCTTTCGCATCTGGCAGGATTCGCTGGGCATGCTATCGCTCAATGATTTCCAACTTCAGGAATTGCAGGAGACCGTGATTGGGATCAGTGCTAAGGAGTTCGAATCCACCCTCCGTCAGGTGCATGTGCACGGTGCAGCGTGGCTCAAGACGCTGGATGCTGAACAGATAAGGATGAACTTCATAATACCGCCACCCAAGGCCCTTGGATTTCTTGGCTCCAACAAACACGTCACCGATCTATGGACAAGTGCCGTAGCCTACAGACCGCGTGGGTGGCAACTGGCCGAAGTGGCGATGCTGCAAGGCTTTCGGGTTCAAACTCTACCGATATTGCGCGAATGGCGTACAAATCGGACCACGCCGGCATCAGTAGGGCGGATAAAATCGTGCATCCATGATCTCGCCGCGCAGGCAGGGCCGTTCTCCCTATTATCCCAATTTTCGGAAGCCTCTGAAAGTTACGAATGGAATGCGGTCCGGACGGCTGGCCGCCAAGCCATGGCTCATCAGGCCACCTTGTGGTGTGCGATCGAGCGCTACAAATTGCGTCACGGTCATGTGCCAGAGAATCTGGATGCCATCTCTGCATTCCTACCCGGAGGATCAAAACCCTTCGATCCCGTCAATGGCGAGCCCATGCGCTACATCAAAAAAAGCGACCGAGACTACCTGCTCTATTCCATCGCATGGAATCTAAAAGATGAGGGAGGTCTCATTGCCAAAAAGAGCACCTTGGCAGGCGACTGGACCTGGGCCTCCAACCCCAAGTTCCTTGAGCGGGAGAAGTAAAGGTTTCAACCTGCTCTCCCAAAGCGCAATCCATTCCATCGCGCCTAATTGTACTATAAGACCAACCCGTCCAACGCAGTGCTCCCATCAGTTAAGTAAAAAGGGTTGCGCCTGCTCACAGTCGCAACTTCACCCAACAATCTAACAACTCTAACGGAGTGGCTCCGTTGGCGACACCCAGAAACTAAACCAGCTTCTGCTCGTGCAGGTAATCCGTGACCGCCTTCACGATCTCAAAGAACATCCCGCTCTCCAGGCTCGCTCCGCCGACCAGGGCGCCGTCCACATCGGGTTGCGAGATGAGTTCATTCATATTGGAGGGCTTCACGCTGCCACCGTATTGAATGCGGATCTTCTTCGCGGTGTCTTCGTCGAACATTTCGCCGAGCACCTTGCGGATGAACGCATGTGCTTCCTGAGCCTGCTCCGGCGAAGCCGTGCGACCCGTGCCGATGGCCCAGACCGGTTCATAGGCAATCACTACATCGAGCAGACGGCGTGAGCCAATACTCGCCAGACTCTCCCGAGTTTGAGATTCCAGGATCTCCTCGACCTTGCCAGCATCCCGCTCTTCCAGCGTTTCACCTACGCAAACAATTGGGTGTATACGTGCTTCCAATGCCGCCAGCACCTTCGCGTTCACGATCTGATTCGTTTCACCGAAAATGGCCCGGCGTTCGCTGTGACCGAGGATCACGTGACGCACGCCACACTCCTTCAGCATCATGGCGCTGATTTCACCGGTATAAGCTCCGCTGGGGAACTGGCTCATGTTCTGCGCTCCCAATTCCACCACGTCCACACGCGTGCCCTGCATCAACTGCGACGCAATGGGCAAAGAGACAAACGCAGGAGCCACCACCACCTGAACCGGGCACTTCTCTGGCACGACCCGCAGGAAGGAACGCAAGAACCGCTCCGCCTCCGAGGGAGGATTGTTCATTTTCCAGTTGGCGGCAACGATGGGCTTACGAAAGACAGGCGGCATGGAGTTTGATCGAGTAGCTGGCTATAATGAGGACTTTACGGAGATTCGTAAATAAGGATGTGAGTTGGGTCAAAGATGTGACGCGAGGAGAGCGCCGGTTGGTTGCGATATCTATTTGTCTTGCAGCGCCGCTACGCCTGGCAGTTCTTTGCCTTCAAGGAGTTCCAGGCTCGCACCGCCACCTGTGGAGATAAAGGTAACTTTGTCGGCCACACCGGCCTTTTTGACGGCTTTCACGCTGTCGCCACCGCCGATGATGGTTTTTGCGCCAGACCCCGTGGCTGCAGCCACCGCGTCTGCCACTTCATACGTGCCCTTGGCACAATCAGGAATTTCAAACACGCCCATGGGGCCGTTCCACACGATCGTCTTCGCAGACTTCAGTTCCCCCACGTAAAGCTTGGTCGTTTCGGGACCGATGTCCACGCCTTCCCAGCCGTCGGGTATGCCCGCATTTGGTTCCGTGAATTTGCCAGGAGAAACTTTCTTGCCGCCAAAATCCAGATCTTCCACGATGAAGTTGTCCACGGGCAACAACAGCTTCACGCCCTTTGCCTCGGCCTTATCCAGCGCCGCTTTAGCCACGTCCACCTTATCTGGCTCGCAGAGGGATTTCCCGATCTTCTTGCCCATGGCGAGATGGAAAGTGTAAGCCATGCCGCCACCGACCAGAATCGCGTCAGCCTTGTCCAGAAGACGGTCGATTACCTTGATCTTGTCGCTCACTTTTGCGCCACCGAGGATCACCACAAAAGGCCGCTCAGGGGTTTCCAGTTCGTCATGCAGATAAGTCAGTTCCTTCTCCATGAGAAGACCGGAAACCGCCGGCAGGTAGGAAGCCACCCCAGCCGTGGAACTATGCGCTCGGTGCGCAGAGCCGAAAGCATCATTCACATAGACCTCAGCCAGATCAGCCATCTGCTTGGCGAGTTCAGTGTCATTCTTTTCTTCACCTGCATGGAAGCGCACGTTTTCCAAGAGCAGCACACCGCCATTCTCAAGCGCCAGCGCCTTTTCTTTGGCTTCCGGGCCGACGCAGTCGTCCGCGAAATCCACAGGGCGACCGAGCATCTCGCTCAACTTGGCCGCTACGGGCTTCAGGGACTGCTTCGGATCTTTCTTGCCCTTCGGGCGGCCCAGGTGGCTGCACAGAATGAGCTTTGCCCCCTTCTCCAGCAGATAGTTCAGGGTTGGCAGCGTCTCTTTGATGCGCGTGTCGTCCGTGATCACCATGCCGGCATCGGTGTCGTCCAGCGGCACGTTGAAGTCCACACGGACCAGGCAGCGTTTGCCGGTGACGTCAATGTCGCGAATGCTCTTTTTTGGCATGGTATGAAGGAGATGAGTGCAGGATTCAGGCCTAAGGTGGGCGATTCTTTAGAGGTGAGTCCTCAGAACGTCAAGCTGCGGAGTAATCCAAAACCCTGAGTCCGAAGTAGGAGTTCTTGCTTGCTTCCGGTCTTTTACCCAAGTCCCTCAGGCCGTTCACAGTGCGACTGGACACAAAAAACGCAGGACGGGGTGAACCGCCCTGCGTCAGATTGAATGCTTACCGCCGGACACAGCGTCCGGCAGTTTCGCTGGAACCTGATTACAGGCCTTTGCTGACAATGTATTTCACGAGGTCAACGCAGCGGTTGCTGTAGCCCCACTCGTTGTCATACCAGCTCACCAGCTTGAAGAACTTGCTGTTGAGTTCAATGCCGCTGCCACCGTCAAAGATGGAACTGTGCGCGTCGTGGATGAAGTCCGTGCTCACCACTTCGTCTGTGGTGTAGGCCAGAATGCCCTTCAGATAAGTTTCGCTGGCCTTCTTCATGGCCTCGCAGATTTCCTTGTAGCTGGTTTCCTTCACCGTCTTCACGGTCAAATCCACGACGGACACCGTTGGGGTTGGCACGCGGAAGGACATTCCGGTCAGCTTGCCTTTCACTTCAGGAATCGCCAGACCGACGGCCTTCGCCGCACCGGTGGAGGATGGGATGATGTTGATGGCAGCGCTGCGGCCACCCTTCCAGTCTTTCTTGCTCGGGCCGTCCACGGTCTTTTGCGTGGCGGTGTAGCTATGGATGGTGGTCATCAGACCTTCGTCCACGCCGAATCCTTCTTTGAGCAGCACATGCACCACCGGAGCTAGGCAGTTGGTCGTGCAGCTCGCGTTAGAGATGATGTGGTGATTCGCAGGATCATACTTCTCGTGGTTCACGCCCATCACCACGGTGATGTCTTCGTTTTTCCCAGGAGCAGAGATGATGACCTTTTTCGCGCCAGCCGTGATGTGGCCCTTCGCCTTGTCGGCTTCCGTGAAGAGACCGGTGGACTCGATGACGATGTCCACGCCCAGCTCTTTCCAGGGAAGCGCCGCAGGACCTTCACGAACGGCGAGGCATTTGATCTCATGGCCGTCCACCACAAGGATGTCGTCCTCTGCCACGTCTGGGCTGCTCTTCTTCGAGTAAACTTCTTCCTTCGCCTTGCCCTGCGTGGAGTCATATTTGACGAGGTAGGCCAGGTTGTCCGCGGGGACGAGGTCGTTCACCGCCACCACTTCGATTTCCTTACCCAGGAGCCCCTGGTCACAAATAGCGCGAAATACCAGACGCCCGATGCGTCCGAAGCCGTTGATGCCGATTTTGATCATGATCTTACTTTTTAAGTGGTGATGGAGTGTTGCCAAATGCCGCAGGGCGGCACCGATTCGATAATCCGAATCCGGGGGAGAGTCAAACGGCAGCGTGTTTCATGCCAGTCACCTAGCAGGACCGGGCACGCCCCGGAGAAAACCCGCCTAAGCGTGCGCCACTTCGCTGCCTCGGATCGCCTCCACCATTCGCATGGCCTCGGCATTCCTCCGCACCTCATGGACGCGCACCACGTCTGCACCAGCCTCCCGCATCCAGGCCGTTAGCCCCACAGTCGGCCAGTCGCGCTTGTCCAAGGCCATATCTCCCAGCAGCTTCCCGATGAACGACTTGCGGGAAACTCCGAGTACCAGGGGTCGCTCCGCTGCCCTGAGCCGTTCCAGGCTCCGTAGCAACGTCAGATTTTGCTCCAAAGTCTTCCCAAAACCGATTCCCGGATCAAAAGCAATCCGCTCGGAAGGTATGTCCACCTCAGCCAACCGGTGCAATCGTTCCTCGAAGAAGGCTCGTACTTCCTTCACCACATCTTCGTAGTGCGGGTCGTGTTGCATCGTCCGGGGCTTCCCCTGCATGTGCATCACCACCACCGCCGCACCCGCATTCGCCGCCACTTCAGCCATGGCCGGATCCCGCAGGCCATTCACGTCATTAATGATGTCTGCTCCGGCCGCCATCGCCTCACGGGCCACCTCGGCTTTCATGGTATCCACGGAAATCAGTACCTCGGAATGGGATCGCAGGGATCGAATGACCGGGATCACCCGGCGAAGCTCTTCTTCCGCCCCCACCGGTTCCGCCCCCGGGCGCGTCGACTCGCCACCGATGTCCAGGATATCCGCCCCCTCGCCGACCATCACCAGCCCCCGCGCCACGGCCCGCTCCTCTGCCAAAAACTGCCCGCCATCTGAAAAGGAATCCGGCGTCACATTCAACACGCCCATGATCAGCCCTCGCCGTCCCAAGTCCAAATCCTGCCCGCGCACACGCCATATGCGATTCATAGCGCCCACCATGTCCCAAACTTGAACGCCCTTCACGCAAAAATGGTCAGGACTATGTCGCCCCTCGAGCCTCCCCGCTCCTCTTCACGTCACTCCCAGTTCGACACTGCCCGCTCTCCGCCTACTTTCCCTCATGCCCCGCCCTGTCACTCTGCTAGCCGCTTTCACCGTCCTGGGCATCGCCGCTGGCGCTTATCTCCACTTTCGCCAACCACAATCTCAGTCCCAGCCCCAGCGTGCTGCACTCAACGCGACAAAAGCTCCCTCAGCTTCTACAGGCAGCACGCTACCCCCAGCCGTTTCGTCCGCATCAAACGTCTCGCCCACGATCTCCCTTATCTCAGGCGCTTCTGACGACGCCAGTGCCAACGGTTCTGAGCCCGACGTCATGGAGAAGCAAATCCGATACCTCCAGCAGCAGGTCGAAGCGCTCCGGCAGGAGAATTCCCAACTCATCGATCAACTCGCCTCAGCTCAGAACGCCATCACGCCTGGACAGCCTGCCACGGGTGCCTGCGGCCCTGCTTCTCCGGGCACGGGGGCTAGTTGGGATTTCGCGGGTATCGGTATTGAACTTCTGAAGATCCGCGGCGTCCGGGATATTCCCATCCCTGCCGAAGAGGTGGATCGCTCCGAGGTGCAAAAACGCATCAGCACGTGGCTACAGGGGCGGTATGCTGCTGGTTATGGACTTAACCTGGGCCGGGCTCTCGCCGCGCTGGGCGCTATTCCGGCGCCGGTAGATACTCTCGCGCTTAAGGCGGAATTCCTCAGCTATCAGATCGGCGGATGGTATGACTCCACCACCCAGACGCTCTACTTGAGCAAGGGCGCTGACGGGATCTCTCCTGAAAAGGAAAATGCCCTGGCCCTCAGCTACGGTTACCTGTTCAAACAGCGCGGCGAGGCCCTTTTCCCCAAGGGCGAAACAGCCACCACGTTGGATGCCCATCTTGCCCGGGAATGCCTCCTCGGGGGCGATGCTACCCTGACACGTTTTTACCACGCCATGAACAATCCCACCAAAGGCGGCGGTGGTGGCGTGGGCGAGGATCCGGATGACCCCTCACGCGCCGTTCCGATCCCGTCCTTCCTTCGGTCTTTGGAATTGATCCCTTTCATGGGTGGCTTTGACTTCATGCAGACGATGCATAGCATCGGCAAATGGGACCAAGTGAATGCTGTCTATCGCAGGCCCCCAGTTTCCATGGCGGAAATCCAGGACACGGATGTCTATCTACAGGAAACCGCTTTCACGCCAAAGGCCATCCCGGGCTCAGACTTCGCAATCAACGGCGCGCAGCCTGTCCATCAGGACACTCTGGGGCCCGCCGCGGTCTTTTTGTTCCTTCAGCAGCATGTCGCTGGCCCGGTGGCAGCGGAAGTCCCACCCGGTTGGGCCAATGACCGACTCCTCGCCTACCCCGCTGCGGCTGGCAGCACCCGGGATAACGCGGTCTGGCGCACCGCCTGGAAGGACAGCAATGCGGCAGACGCTTTTTTCAGCGCCATGCGCACCAGTCTTCTCAGTCGCTATCGCGATGCGAAAACGGGAGAATCTGCTCCGCCAGACACTTTTCGTCTCGACCCGCCTGGCCGGTTCATCCTCATGAAACGTAATTCAGATGGCACAGGCGTCACCTTTATTGACGCGGCCGACTCTGCCTTTGCCACTGCCGCTTTGCAGAAGTTCGGCTCTCTGTGACGTTTATTCCCTGACGTGGCCCGTTTCATTTCGATTTATCGCCCTCCTCGCACTTCACTCTGCCTCAAGATCCGCAATCACGGATTGTTAGCTGCTTTGTTGCTGCTGCTTACCGCTGCCTCAATTGGGCATGCTGGTCAGGATGCCCATCCGGCGCCACCTGCTCCTGGGGGCACATCGGCCGATCCTGTAGCCAAACTCTGGCGCAAAATCGTCCAAGGTAAGGCCTCCCTCGATATCTCCTCGGACAAGGCATATCTGGCTAGTTTGTTGAAGGCTTTGGACATCCCCATCGCCTCCCAAGTTCTCGTCTTCTCCAAGACAAGTCTGCAAAACGCCCTTATTGGCCCCTCTCGCCCCCGCGCCATTTATTTCAATGAAGAATGCTACCTCGGCACGGTGCAGGGCGGCGCGATTGAACTCATCGGCATGGATCCGGTGAACGGTCCTCAGTATTACACACTGGAGTATCCTCAAAGCGCAAAAGCATTACCCGTCATCGTCCAGAGCGAACAATGCCTGAGTTGCCACGAAAGCAGCCGCACCGGCGGAGTAAAAGGAATGCTCGTCCGCTCCGTCTTTCCGGATGCCCAGGGAAACCCGCTGCTGGAGTATGGCAGCTTTGTCAGCACGACCGACAGCCCGCTCAGCGAGCGCTGGGGTGGTTGGTATGTGACCGGGAAACACGGCCACGACCTTCACATGGGAAATGTCATCGCGGAACCGCAAGGCGCTCAGGTCTCGCTACCCCGCCAGCAAGGCGCCAACCTCACCTCCCTCGATTGCCTTATCTCGACGGAGCCATACCTCACCAAGTCCAGCGACATTGTCGCGCTCATGGTACTGGAACATCAATGCGCCACGCAGAACACCCTCACCGCCGCGGGCAAAACCATGCGCGAGGCCATGGAGCGCCAGCACAGCCTGCAAGAGGCCTTTAAAGAACCCCGCACCGATGTTCCTCAAGGTTCTGCGCTTAGCATCCTGCTTGACCAGACGGAGAAAGTTGTCCGCAAGCTCCTCTTCTCCGGCGAGTACGAACTTCAGGATGGCGGCATCGAGGGTGACCCCGGCTTCCAGTCAGCCTTCCAGCGCAACCGTCATGACGACCGCGAGGGCCGTTCCTTCAAAGATTTTCAGCTCAACTCCCGCCTCTTCAAAAATCGCTGCAGCTACATGATTTATTCGGAGTCATTCGCCGCGCTGCCTCCCGTGCTCAAAAAACAAATCCACCTTCGGCTTCGCGAAGTTCTAGCCTCTTTCGATCCCACGCGGGACAAGGACTACATCCATCTCTCCGCCTCTGAGCGCGAGCACATCCTGCAGATTTTGGAAGACACGCTGCCTCAACCATAAAAGTAAGGGAGATCATTCCTGCCAGGTTTAACTGGCAGGAAACAATACCCTTCAAAACTTCGCGCCTTCGCGGTTCAAATTCACCGCTGCCCCCCCGACGCGGCTTACACACTCACATCCCAGCCTTTGCGGTAATCCCGCGCCCACAGCTTCCCGGCTTCACTGTCCGCCGCGAGCTTCTTTCCGGGTTCATAGCTCAAAACCTCTCCCGTCCGATAGGCGATGTTCCCCAAGTGGCACAGCATCGCACTGACCTGCGCCACTTCGATGCTGGAGTTCAGCTTCGCATTTCCGCGGATGCCATCCAGGAAGTTCGTCACGTGTTCGATGTCTCCGCCCGGGCCTTTAGTCTCACTCGTCTTGACTCCCTTCTGGTCATAGAAGACGCAACCGGCACTCACCACATACATGCTGCCGCCTTCTCCATAAAAGCCGCAGGTCGCATGCTTTTCTACAGAGCTGGGATGGCAACTGCTCTGCTCCCATGAGGCGCCACAGGTGCCAAAGTCATAAACCGCGCTGCCACTGTCAGGAGTCTCCTGCTTGTCATCGAACCAGTATCGTCCGCCCAGGTAACTCACCTTCTTGGGATGATCTACACCGAGGCCCCAGCGCACCACGTCGAGGGAGTGCACCCCGTTGTTGCCCAGTTCGCCGTTACCATAGTGCCAGCGCCAGTGCCAGTCGTAGTGCACATAGTCCGTTACGTCGGGTTGTTCCGGCACCGGCCCTTGCCACAATTCAAGATCAAAGTCCGCTTGGGGTTTCTGCGCCTTTTGCGCGATCGCTTTGCGCGTCGCGTCATACCAGGCACGGCCATAGTGTACTTTGCCGATTCCGCCCGCCTGTAACTTCGCGATACCTTCTACAATGCCTGGCCAGGAACGCCTTTGGTTCCCCATCTGGCACACGCGTTTGTACTGCTTGGCAGCTTCTACAATCATCTCCGACTCACGTGGATTCTGACTGCCGGGCTTTTCCACATACACATGTTTGCCCGCTTTCATGCACAGCAGCGCGGCCGGGGTATGCCAGAAATTCGGAGTCGCGATAAAGACGGCATCGAGTTCTTTGTCATCGAGGAAAGTTCGGAAGTCGTTCACTCCCTTGCACGGTGTCTTCTGCACTTCGGCCACGGCTTTCATGCCCTTCTCCAACCGGGCCGCGTCAACTTCGGCCAGGTATTTGATCTCCACATTGGGAATTTTCAGAAGCGCCTGCACGTGGCTCATGCCCCGCCCCAAGGCTACGACGGCTACTTTGAGTCGATTCTGTGCCGAGTCAGCAGCGCGTATACGGTGAAGAGCCAGCCCGGCGGAGGCGGCCACGGTCGTTTGCAGTAAGGAGCGGCGATTCATGGGAAGAGTAAATGAAGCGTTTGAGAGAGTGCGTCCGCTTTCATACGCAGCTCTCGGCCATTCTCTCGCAACAAGGATGTTCAGCCAAATCAGCGGCCCATGGGGCTTCACTAAAAAGCGCACCACTACTCTGCTCCGCGATTCAGAAAGAACCCTTTCCTCAGCCTGTCACCCCATGTTGCGCGTCATGACCTACAATGTCCACGGAGGCATTGGCACAGACCGCCAGTTGAATCTGGAACGCATTGCGCAGGTGATTGCCGAGTATCAGCCAGACATAGTGGCCCTTCAGGAACTTGATGTCGCCTTGGCGCGGAGTGGAAGAATTCATCAGGCGAAAATCATCGCCGAAATCCTGAAGATGGAATTCCGCTTCCACGCCGCGATGACGCGCGAGGTTGACGGAGAATACGGCGATGCCCTACTCAGCCGTTGGCCCCTTCGAATGATCAAAGCCGACCGACTTCCCACCTATCCCTCCCGGCTGGCTTTCGAACCACGGGGCGCTTTGTGGGCGGCCATTGAAACACCCATCGGGCCTGTGCAAGTCATCAATACCCACCTCGGGCTCAGCGCGGGCGAACGTCTCGCCCAAATTGATGCCCTGCTGGGTGAGGATTGGATAGGAGCGCGGGATATAGCCGTGCCCTTGATCCTCTGCGGCGACTTTAATGCGCTTCCGCTTTCGCTTGCCTATCGGCGGGCAGCTTCAATCCTCTGCGATGCTCAAAAATCTCTTCCCGGCCATCGGGCGCTAGCCACCTTCCCTTCACGCTGGCCCATCCTCCGGCTGGACCACATCCTCAGTACTCACGATCTGGCGCCGCAGAAGATCGTCGCTCCCAAGACGCCGTTGACCCGGATAGCCTCGGACCATTTGCCGCTTATTGTGGATCTTGCGCCCGTTGTACAGCGGGACATATCAAATCAACACGGACTTTAAATCTGCGAGCGGAAGAGGCAGCCAAGCAGGCCCTGCATTTTATCTTTGAAAGGACGGTTCTTCCACTCCTCAAAGGTCACCTCGCGGCAATGCGATTTATCTTTTTCGAAGATCTCAATGTGTTCCCGCGCGAAGCCGTGATCCAACACGTTCAAGTTCGTTTCTTCATTGAGCCGCAATGAGCGGTTGTCAAAGTTGCATGAACCTACCGTCGTCCAGCGATCATCAATAATCATGTATTTGCAGTGGTATTTGGCCGGCATGAATTCATAAAAGCGCACTCCCGCTTTAAGCATCGACCTCCAGCGCGCACGCCCTGCGAGGCACACCGTCGGTTGATCCGTCAGCTTGCTTGGCACGATGATCTCGACCTGAACGCCTCGCTCCGCCGCCTTCACAATCGTCTCAATGCACAAGTCATCTGGAATGAAATACGCATTTGCGATTCGGATGCTCTTTCGCGCTGCTGCCATGGAGAACAGAAACATGAGGCGCGCCCCGTCCGATCCTTCATTGGCGGAACTCGAAAACGCCTGACAAGACAAACCACCCTTTTCAGGCAGCTCAGGAAAATACGTATCTCCGTGTAGCACCGTGGCGCGTGTTTGGATCCAGTTGTCCATGAACGCTTGTTGCATTTGAGAAACCACTGGTCCTTGCACCAGATACTGAGTGTCCCTCCACACATCGGGATTATCCCCATCGCCGTCCCATAAGTCGGAAATACCCACTCCTCCAATAAAACCCACTTTCCCGTCGATGGTCAGCAGTTTGCGGTGCGTTCGCTCATTGAAGCGCAGATGCCAGTAGCGGAAAATCTCCACCTCTACTCCTGCCTCCCTCATCATCTGCATTTCCTTACTCTTCACGCAGTCACAGCCGACCGCATCTTGCAGGATGTGAACCTTCACACCTGCCCGTGCCCGCTCCGCAAATGCCTCCGCGAATTGACTAGCAATCCGTCCTGACGTGAAAACAAAGTTTTCAAACGTAACGCTTACTTGTGCCGCCCGAATCCCTGCTAGCATGGCAGGAAAAATCCGCGCCCCATTCTCGAGGATATAAACCTCGTTCCCTTCCAAAAGGGGCGGCCCTAGCAGATGACTGATCGTCCGGGCAAACTCTGAGTCCTCAACTCCATAATCTAGTTCGATGGCATGGGTAACCTTCTTCTCGAATTCAAAGAAGTTTTTATTCAGCACCACTGCCGCAAGACCACTTAACACGGCGGTGGCCGCCAGGGTTTTTCCAGAAAAACCGTTTGGCGTTTCAGATTGATGTTCAGGATACTGCTGTCTGTTGCCGTAGGTTCCTCTCGATTTCATAGGTGGAATGGATGCACTGCAATCGACGGCAGACAATTCAATGGCTGTGCCACTCGAGGACAAGCGTTGCCCACTAAAAAGCCATTCCTCGCAAACCTCCGTATAGACGCGGGCTTCTTTCACCGCGCGAATCCTTCCTGAACAACTTTGCAAAACAGTCATGAAAAGTCCGCAATCAGAAGAAGATATTGAACCCACCAGCCATTTGGATGAGGAAAGCCTCGCGAAAATCGAAGGCAGCGCTCCTATCGAAGAATTGGTTGAAGACCTTACACAACAAGATGTCCTGCCCTCTGAGCTTGGCACTGTTGCAGCACCCGATGATCTTCTTAGCGGCGGACTGGACGAAACGGGTCGTTGGGATGAGCCTATTGCGTCGCACGGCGTCCGTGCCGACCGAATTCCACTTGAAGATGAAGACAACCTCTATGTAGCCCTGGTCACAGAAGGTGTGGAAGAAGCGGACGAGGAGTTGCGTGAACTCGATGAAGCTTTCGAGGATGAACTCGAAAAGGAAGAGGAACTCGAGGGCTGAGACATCACTCTCGTCTCCTGAAGTTTTGCGGTGTCCCCTCGCCTTTAAATGCGGCTACGTCATGAAAATCCCCATAGATTCTTTGGCAGGCAAAGTCGCTCTCGTCACCGGCGCCGGTTCTGGCATCGGAAAAGCCTCAGCCCTCCTTCTCGCCCAAGCCGGCGCCCGAGTCGGTGTCCTTGGCCATTCGCGGGACAACATCTCAGGCACAGTCGATGAAATACGTGAGTCGGGCGGAGAAGCTCTGCTCTTACTCGCGGACGTTTCTAAAAGCCGCGAAGTGCAAAACGCCATCGTCCAACTTCAGGAACAATGGCAGCGCCTCGATATCGTCCTGGCAAATGCCGGCATCAACGGTGTGTGGGCTCCGCTCTCGCAGTTACACGAGGATGAATGGGAAAAGACGCTGGCCATCAACCTGACTGGCACCTTCCTGACCATTAAACACGCTGAACCCTACCTTAAAAAAGAAGGCGGCTCAGTCATCGTGACCTCCTCAGTGAATGGCACGCGCATGTTCAGCAATCGGGGCGCCACGGCCTACGCCTGCTCGAAGGCAGGTCAGCTTGCTCTGGTGAAGATGCTCGCCCTCGAGCTCGCTGCAGAAAAAATCCGGGTGAACGTCATTTGCCCTGGCGCCATCGAAAGCGACATTGAACAGTCCACCGAGCGCCGCGACCTAGGTGAAGGTCATCTGCCTGTCGAATTCCCTGAGGGCATGGTTCCTCTCGGCCATGGAGAAATTGGAAAAGCGCGGCAAGTGGCAGAGTTAGTCTGGTTTCTAGCCTCGGATGCTTCCAGCCACATCAGCGGCACGGAGATTTATATCGATGGTGCCCAGTCACTCCTGCAGGGCTGAGTCTCTTCCTCGAATGCTACCGGCCAAAGCCCGAAGGCCTGTTGCCTGTCGCAGGCATGCACAAAATGAAGGCCGATGATGGAGCTGAGCGCGAACCCCTAGAGATCGGCTGACGCCCTCGCTCTCCGCTCGCCACATACCAATCTTAAACCCATCCACACCATGAAAATCCATTCTATTTTGGCCATTGCTGCTGCTGCAACGCTGACCGGCTTGGCCACCAGTTGCAAAGAATCCAAGCAGGAGAAAGCGGCTGAAGAAGTGCAAGAAGCACGGGAGGCCATTCGCGAAGCTGCTGCGGAGCAACCCAAAACCGTTGTGCGTGATCGCACCGACACTGTGCCAGACACTGTTAACTCCTCACCCGAACGCCTTGCCTGGAAAGGCAACTGGAATGAAGTACGCGGCAAGCTGAAACAGCGTTATGCTGATCTCACCGACGACGATCTACTCTACCAGGAAGGCAAGGAAGAAGAACTGATGGGCCGTCTTCAACAACGCTTGGGCAAGACTCGCGCTGAAATCGAAGATCTCTTGGACCGTCCTTGAGGCTCTTGGAGAGATCAAAGACCCCAATCGTCTGCCCGGAGATAAACCCCCACCCCCTGCTCGCAACACGGACCGCAAGGACGAATTGCCGATAAAGGGATGGGCCTTCGGGCAGGCGACCTTTTTTTTGAAATCGCCCATCCACCCGTCATGCGGGGAACGAAGCTCTATCAGGGATTTCCCTGACCCAAGGCTCGATTTTGTCGATTTTGATAATCCTGACCGAGGTCCAAAAACCCCGAAAAACGTTAATTTACCTACGTACAGGCGCTTCCGCCCCTCCATCACGTCACTCTGAAAGTATCAGGGAAATGACTGATGCCACGTCAGGGAAGCGGCCTGATGGTGAACTTTGTCGTGGGGATTATTCTGGTCTTGCGAACCTTAACAAGCAAAGCGCCATGAATAAGACCATTCTCACTAGTCAAGACACTCAAGCTCCCGACGAAATCCTAATGAAGGCCGTCACGGATGAAAGGTCCGAAACCGCTCTTGAGCAACTTTATCAGCGCTACAGCCATGTCCTGCGGAGCGTCATTAGCCGCGTGATCCGTGACGACTCCGAAGTCGACGATGTGATTCAGGACGTTTTTGTACAGGTTTGGAACCGTTCCGATACGTATTCTGCAGAGAAGGGTAAGTTCCTGGGCTGGCTTATCATTCTCGCACGCCGCCGTGCCCTTGACCGTCTGCGCCAGCATTACGCCTACAATCGTGCCCGCGATCGTTACGAAGTGGAACACAAACTTCCGATCATGGAAGGCACCATGCAGCGCCCCGTGGACCGCCAAGTCTGCGATGAAGATCTCCGCAAATATTTCACTGGCCTGCTTCACCGTCTTCCTCCCAACCAGGAGCAAGTGGTGCAGATGACCTACTTTGAAGGCATGAGCCAACGCGAAATTGCTGCGACTCTCGCTCTTCCTCTCGGAACAGTGAAGACCCGCATCGAACTCGGCATGAGAAAGCTCACGTGCGCCGTGGCTCCTCTGCGTGGCAAGGTCCTCTAATTCTTTCTGTCTCGGACAGTAGCCAAATCCCCACCACAATAACAACCCGCCCCTTTTACCGCGCGCATCGCTCCGGACCATTCTCATCCGCTAATGGACACAACTTCATTCCTCGTTAAGCCAGGACTCCCTCACCCACTTGGCGCTACTCCAGATCAAGAAGGTACTAATTTCGCTGTTTTTTCAGCCAATGCATCAAAGATGGAGCTATGCCTCTTTGATCCCGAAACGTTGGAGGAGCATCGTATCGTCCTGCCTGAATGCACGAACCGCATCTGGCACGCTAATATAGTCGGAGTAAAGCCGGGCACACTATACGGTTACAGAGCCCACGGTGCTTACGATCCAGCCAATGGCCACCGTTTTAACCCGAATAAAGTTCTTCTCGACCCCTATGCGAAGGCCATGGGACGCACTTTGAAAGCGTGGACACCCGAGCTCTTTGGCTACATCTTGGATGATCCTGCAGCGGACTTAAGTTTTAGCGAACTTGATTCTGCCGCCGTAGCTCCGCTCGGAATGGTTATCGACTCCAGCTTTGACTGGGGCGATGACAAACCGCCCCAGACACCATGGCATCGGACGATCATTTACGAGGCTCATGTCAAAGGCTACACCAAGAAGTTGAATGCTCTGCCGGAGCATCTTCGAGGTTCCTATGCAGGTTTGGCTTCTGATGAGGCAATGACCTTTCTCCAGGATCTCGGCGTCACCGCCGTGGAACTCCTTCCGGTGCACCACAGCCTGGACGATTCGTTCCTCATGGACAATGGCCTCACGAATTACTGGGGCTACAACACCCTGTCCTACTTCGCGTTTGAGCCATCCTATGCTTCGGTGCAGGATCCACATGAGGCCATGCGTGAATTCAAAGGCATGGTGCGCCGCCTGCATCAGTCAGGTATCGAAGTCATCCTTGATGTGGTTTACAATCACACCGCCGAGGGCAGCGAGCGTGGAGCGACACTTTCCTTCCGTGGTTTAGACAATGCGTCCTACTACCGTCTCTCACAGCAGCACGCTCGGTATTACGAAGACTTTACCGGCTGCGGGAATACTCTAAGCATGGAGCACCCCGCAGGCTTGCGGCTTCTCATGGACAGCCTCCGCTATTGGGTCACTGAGATGCATGTAGACGGCTTCCGCTTTGACCTCGCCAGCGCCCTCGCTCGTGAGTTGTTCGGCTGGAATAAGCTGAGCTCCTTCTTCGACGCTATCTCTCAAGATCCTGTGCTTTCCACCGTGAAGCTGATCGCCGAGCCTTGGGACATTGGCATGGGCGGTTATCAGGTCGGGAATTTCCCCACCGGCTGGGGTGAATGGAACGGCCGCTACCGTGATGAAGTGCGACGCTTCTGGAAAGGGACGGATCGCGCCAATGAACTTGCCAAACGCCTTAGTGGCAGCGCAGACCTATATAATCACAGCGGGCGCCACCCCCACGCCAGCATTAACTTCGTCACCGCCCATGACGGGTTCTGTCTGCGCGATCTTGTCAGTTACAATGACAAGCACAACGACGCCAACGGCGAAGAAAATCGTGACGGCGCCAATGACAACGAAAGTTGGAACTGCGGTGCCGAGGGCGAAACTGAGGACGCCGGTATCAATGAACTCCGTCAACGTCAGGCCAAAAACTTGATGGCGACCCTCCTCTGCTCGCAGGGTGTGCCCATGATCCTGGCGGGTGATGAACGGTGGCATACGCAAACCGGCAACAACAACACCTTCTGTCAGGACAATGACCTGACCTGGCTGTCCTGGGAATGGGATGATGCCCAGAAGGAAATGTTCGAGTTCACCAAAAAAGTGATTCGACTTCGTCTCTCCGAAGACGTGTTGGCCCGCAAGGATTTTCTCACCGGCGCCCCCGTGGATGAGAACGGCCCGAAAGATGTCATTTGGTGGAATCCCGCCGGCCGGGAGATGAATGACGAAGACTGGCACGCTGGTTACATTCGCTGCTTTGGCATGTATCTCCCAGGAGAGACACTAAAGGAACTGGGAGAAGACGGCACTCCTCGCACCAGCAGTTCAGTGCTTCTCCTTTTCAACGGACACTTTGAAGACGTGAAGTTCAAGCTTCCAGAAATTGCACCTAGAACCTGGAAACTCCAACTCGCCTCCGGCAAGGTGGATTTAAAGCGCGGGACTAAAAGCAAGGAGTGCACCCTTCGCTCCCGCAGCGTAGCCGTCTTTACCACCACTGCTGACAATGTAGAATGACGCCTACGTTCAAACTCGCTTCCTGTCACCGAACCCTACGAATTGGAGGGTTCGGGCGGAGAAGATTCGGGTGCCGGAGCCATGCGTTGCATTTCTTCAAAGGCACGCTTGCGGTCATCATCCGAAATCTTGTCTCGGCCTTCCTGCTTTGCAATATCCGCCGCTCGCGCGTCGATAGGATCGGTCTTGTTCTGCACGGGCGTGGTGGGTTGGTCGCTCATAGTTGTACTCGAAATTCGTTACGGCATCGTCTCCCGGCGGTACGAGAAACGAAGTCCCTACTTGCTTTGCCTTTTAATCTCAATCTATCCTTCGCCCGACCATGAACACTCAGGCTGACTCTCATACAAACGGCACCTCCCTAGGACCCGTGCAAATCAAGAAGCTGGTGCGCCAGCACGTGCATGATGTCCGGAATTACGTGAACTGCGTGAACATGGAGATCGCGCTCATGGAAGACGACATCAAGGAAACGCCCTTTATGGAGGGAATGGAAAGCATGCGAAATCAGCTGCATGAACTCGACAAACTCCTCGTCAGTTTTCAAAAGAATTTCGCCGAGTTCCCTGACCAATAGATCTTCGTAATTTGTCCCGCCTTGAGCTCCGACGCGCTAGCCCGGAGCATTCACTTTTTCCCATCCTTCCTGAATACCTCGCTCATCGCGCTCTTCCACGCGGCGGCAGAAACCTCCGATCTGCCTGCCCTTCGAAAAGCACCCATTGGCATTGTCGGATTTGACCAGGTTACGGACGGAGGCATGCCTGAGGGTAACCTGACTCTCGTTTGCGGGGCTGCTCGCTGTGGCAAATTTTTACTCGCCACCGAATTTCTCGTCCGCGGCGCCATGCAGTTCGGTGCGCCCGTCGTGCTTCGTGGTCTCATGGGCATCCGCATGAGTGGCTACGGCATGGGGGACGATATCTCGCAAAGTCTTGCCGCGGGCTTCCACCAGCACCTTACCAAGCCAATTACCCTGGATAATCTGAACCTCTTCCTTAACAAGGCCGCCTCAGCAAGCGTATCAGGCTGAGCGGCCCGGCCCCTCTAGGCAGATGTAGAGGCGGGTGCCGCCAGCGAATAAGCGTCCATCGACTCAGGTTTCCTCACCCTCGCAAAGCTGACCCTTACGAGCGCTCCACCTTCAGGGTGATTGGCTAGCGTGATATCCGCACCGCACCGGTGGGCAGCGCGTTTGGCGGCCGCAAGACCGAAACCTAAGCCGCTGGCTCCTTTGATGGATCTTGTGCTCTGCCGGTGATACGGCTGAAAGGGATTAGCCAGATAATCCTCAGGAAACCCGGGACCATCATCATTAACCTGCAGTATAACGAGATCATCGTCGCTGGTGATACGCGCCATCACCCGTCCACCCACGGGTGCAAAAGTGATGGCATTCGACATCACCGCATCGACAATTTGCCGGGCCATGAAGGAAACATCCGTCATAGGGACTGGCTTGCTCGTGCCGGTCAGTTGCATGTTCACCGGCTTTCGCTTGGCCGTTGAGTACCAACGCCCTACCAAATCCGCCAAGGACTGGCTCGTGAACTGATCCCGGCGGCCTTCCCCTTCGAGGCCATCGGTAAGCTTGAATTGTAGGAAGTTCTCAATAGACGCCAGCATCCGCTCTGCGGATTGCGCTTCATCCATGAGCACCGCCGCCGTGTCTCCATCGAGTTGCTCACATATCTCCCGAATCCGTGACGAATTCAGAACGATGCGTTGGATCGGCTTATGCCACTCGTTGGCAATGAGATTCAAAACGCGGTTCCGTTCTACCATTTGATGCGCATGGTGTTCCCGGGTGCGTTTCAGTTCCACATGCGTGCGCACTCTAGCCAGCAACTCATCCTTGTTGAACGGCTTGCGAATGTAATCAACGCCTCCCACTTCAAATCCATGCCGGATCGTCGCATGATGGTCATCTCCGGAAAGGAAGATGACGGGAATGTCCTTCCATATCGGATTGTCTTTGATCTGTGTACAGAGCTGAAAGCCATTCACTTCTGGCATCACGACATCCAGGAGCAGCAAATCCGGCAGGCGCCCTTCCATGCAGCGCAGTGCTCCGGCGGCATCCTTGGCCGTGATCACGTCAAATCCATCTCGCGAAAGCGCGCTCTTGACCAATTCCAGATTCCTTGGCTGGTCATCAACGATGAGCACAAGCGCTTGAGGATCACTCATTGACATAGAGGAAGGGGAGAATGGAAGTTGCGTGAATTACGGTCATATTGCTAAACGGGTGCGGCGTTCCGCTGCCCGATCGATCCATACGTCTCCAGTGGGTATCGACACCCTCTGTACCGCAGAGTGATCATAAGATTGGAGCAATAATAACCTGCTTTCGCCGCGACCCAAATGGATGGCCGTGTTTTTTCACAGTTTATGCGGCCACCCTTGAAAATTGTGACGATATTGCCTTCAAACCTTCCAGAACTTACCCTTGTTTCGAGAAGCGGCATGTATCGAATGAGAGCGATTAGGTGCAGTAACAGTCCGGAGCAATCCCCTCCAAGGGCTTGTCGAGGCTTGCCTGTGCTTGGGATATCTGCTTCTTGCGTCCGCTTTGGAACTGAGACAAATACGGGCCTGCTTTTCACCACAAGCAATTCGCTCCTGGCATGGTAATCTCGTCGCCCGATCAGCGCCAGGTAAGGCGGAGACTGCGTCAGGTCACCTATGGAATCATGGCGGCATTGGGCTTGCCACTCATCGCGTTGCTTGTCTTGCTGGCCTACCTGTTTTCAGCAGCCTATTGGACGGAGCATACCAGCCAAGTGCTGGCTCAGGCCTCGGAAGTGGAGAAACTGGTCTTGAATATGGATAGCTCGCAACGCGGCTATCTCCTGGCGAATGAGCCTCGTCTTTTGGAAGCCTATGAACTGGCCGCCCCCCGGTTGGAGGGAAAGATCGCCCGCCTCATTTCGCTCGTCTCGGACAACCCTCACCAGACGCATGCCGTAGCGGAACTCCACAACGCAATCACCCGCTGGCGCACTCATTTCGAGAGCGTCGTCAGGCGATTGCCTGCGGGAACAGAACCATCTCGCGATCCAGCGCTCCATCTGCAGGATAAGGCACATGTAGACGAAATCCGCAGCCTCACAGAAAACTTTGTCGCCGGGGAGAATCGTCTCATGGCGCAGCGATCCTACCAGCTCTGGCTTGTCCGCCAGGCTCTACTTGGCGCCGTTCTGTTCACTCTGTTAATATTGCTTCCTTACGGCCTCTGGCGGCTTACCAAACGTCTCAGAGAATTGCACGATACGTACCAAGCTAGCATGCTGACAAACCTGCGCCAGGCGGAGCAGATTCACGTCACCCTGCGTTCAATCGGCGACGCCGTGATCGCAACGGATCCTGAGGGCCGGGTCGATTTCCTCAATCCCGTGGCGGAGACTCTACTGGGCTGGACCAATCATGAGGCAAAGGGTCTGTTCCTCACCGAGGTCTTCCCCATCTTTAACGAAACGACCGGCAAGCCTACGGAAAATCCCGTGGAGCGTGTGCTCAAGGAACGCATAGTGGTGGGCCTGGCCAATCACACGATCCTTCGCGCGCGCGACGGCACAGAGCGTCCCATCGAAGACAGCGCCGCCCCCATCCTCGCAGAAGATGGCACGCTTTTCGGTGTCATTCTTGTCTTCCATGACGTCACCGAAAAGCGTCAGACGGAGAAACACCTCTTCGAAAGCGAGAGCCGTTACCGCATGCTCGTCGAGCTCTCTCCGCAGATTGTGTGGATGACCTCACAGGACGGCTCGGTCACCTATGTGAATGACCGGTGGCAGCAATACACCGGGATGGCGCCCCCAAATACACCGCGCTCCCATTGGCTTCACGCGGTACATCCCGACTATCGCGTTAGCCTCATACGCACCTGGCGCAAATCTTACGCCGACGGTCAGAAGTGGCAGGAAGAGGTCTTGCTACGCCGCGCTGGCGGAGACTATCGCTGGCATCTCGCTCAAGGACTGCCTCTGAAAGATGAGCAAGGTCGCATCACCCGCTGGATGGGCATAGCCGTGGATATCCAGGATCAGAAAGAAACGGAAGCTGCTCTACGCCATTCAGATGAGAGACTTCGCTTGGCAGTGGCAGCCAGTTCTCTGGGCACGTGGGACTATTCTCCCCTCACTGAAGAACTCAGATGGGACGAGCGCTGCAAAGAGTGTTTTGGCCTGCCACCTGACGCCCATATCGACTATGCTGTTTTCCTCGCCGGCCTGCATCCGGATGATCGGGCGAGGGCGGATCGCGCGGTGCGTGCCGCGCTCTCTCCTAGTGGAGAGGGCTTATTCGATATGCACTACCGCACGGTGGGTTTGGAGAATGGTGGCATGCTTCGGTGGATCCGCGCCACCGGCAAATCCGTCTTCAACGAAAAGCGCGAAGCCATCCGTTTCATCGGCACTGTTCAGGACATCACGGCACTTAAGAAGCATGATGAGGAACTGCGAAATGCAAGAGACCAGGCCGAAGCCGCTTCTCGATCCAAGGACAATTTCCTCGCCGCTCTTTCCCACGAACTTCGCACTCCCCTAACGCCCGTACTTATGACGACGGCGTCGTTGGCAGATGACCCCCGCCTCCCCTCAGATGTTCGCGAGCAACTCACGGCCGCCCAGCGCAACATTGAACTCGAGGCTCGCCTCATTGATGACTTGCTGGATCTCACCCGCATCTCCCAAGGCCGTCTCTCATTGCGTCTGCAGCCCTGCGACAGCCACTCGCTTTTGCTCTTCGCCTTAGACATCGTTCGCGACGAAGCCCAAGCCAAGAACCAGACGCTGGACCTCGATTTCGATTCGCAGCGGCCTCTCGTCACTGGCGACCCGGCTCGGCTCCAGCAGCTCTTTTGGAACCTCATTCGCAACGCCGTGAAATTCACTCCGGTGGGTGGACGGATCTCCATTCGGACAAGTGACCTTCCTGGCGACCGTCTCGCCGTTACCATTCAAGACAGCGGCATCGGCATCGCGCCCGACGCACTGGAGCGCATCTTCAAGCCCTTCGAGCAGGCCGGTGCCGGTCCGGAACATCAGCATCGCTTCGGCGGCCTCGGGCTGGGGCTGGCGATCGCCCGCGCCATCGCGGAACTGCATCGCGGTTCTCTTCGCGCCGAAAGTGCGGGTTCCGGCCAGGGCGCGAGCTTCACCATTGAACTGCCGGATACCACGGAACTGCCTCCACCCTCCAAGAGACTCCACGATGGCGCGCCCAGTCAGCCCTCCACGCTTGAATCTGATGCCAGACTTCAAAAACTAAGACTCCTGCTTGTGGAGGATCATAAGCCGACTCTGGAAGTTCTCTCAAGGCTCCTCGATCGTGCCGGCCATCATGTCACCACGGCCAGCAGTGTGCAGGCAGGTTTGGAAGCAGTTTCGCAGCATACGTTTGACGGCGTCATCTCCGATCTTGGGCTGCCTGATGGGAGCGGCCTCGATTTAATGCGCGAGCTAAAGAGCCGGTATAATCTTCGCGGCATCGCTTTGTCAGGTTACGGCATGGAGGAAGATCTAATTCACTCGCAGGAGGCCGGTTTCCTCAATCACCTGGTTAAGCCTGTGAATTTTACTCAACTGCGGCATGCTCTCCTCGACTTCATCAAGTCCAGGGATAGCTGAAGGCCGAGCCGCCCTAAGCCGCATTTCATCCAAATCCCGGTGCGCATTGCAAGCGGCCACATGCCGCTCGGCGTCCGAACCCTAGGACTCAACTTCACTCACGTGTTTCGCCTCACGCACCGTGCATCTTTCCACAATCTTTTTGCGTCATGACTTCACCTTTCAATCACCCTTCGGCTGCGCTTCTCATCCCCGTCTTCGCTCTTCGACGACCCACGGATTTCGGCATTGGCGATACCTTTGCCATGAAGGACGCCATCACCTTCTGCGCAGATCAGGGCTTTCGTGTGCTACAAACCTTGCCTATCCACGAAACAGTCGGGGATCACAGCCCTTACAACCCCGTGAGTTCCCTGGCTTTGTCAGCCGCTCTCCTCACCATGGAAGCTGATCAGGTGCCCGGACTCACCGCTGAAATCCTGAAGGAACATGCGGGTGAATCCTGGCTTGCCCAATTGCGTGAAGGGCCCGTCAAGCATCGCTTGGTGCAAGCGCTCAAGCTGAAAATCCTGCTCGCCGCCCATCACTCTTTTTCCGAGACGGCTTCAGATGAACTGCGTGCAGAGTTTGCAGCCTTTCAAGAGGCGGAGCGACATTGGCTTCCTTTCTTCACTCTCTTCCGGCTCCTGGCTTCCGAGTACGAGAACAACCCGCACTGGGAGCAGTGGCGCCCGGAACACCAAAACCCGACGGCTGCTGAAGCCTGGCTCCTTTCATCTTCAGAAGTAGACCGTTTGCGCACCTTCCGTGATGGCCTCGCTTACATCCAATGGGTCGCTCATCGGCAATGGTCGGAAGTCCGCGCATTCGCAGAAGAAAAGAACATTCTGCTCATGGGCGAAATGTCTTTTGGCGTATCCAAGAGCAGCGCGGACGTCTGGAGCCGCCGGGAACTGTTCGACGTCGAATGGAGCATGGGCACGCGCCCCGTCTCTTATTTCGATACCAACAAAGACTCGGAGCGCTGGGGGCAAAACTGGGGCCTGCCTCCCTATCGCTGGGAGAACCATCGCTCCGAGGAGTTTGCCTGGGTCGCGCAACGCATGCGTCAGGAGGCAAAGTATTTCCACATCTGCCGTCTGGATCACCTCCGCGGTTATTTCCGCGCCTACATGTTCCCCTGGCAGGGTGGCGCTCAGCATAGCGAGTTCAACGCCCTCACTGACGAGGAAGCTAAACAGCGTTGCAATGGCCGCGAGCCTCGCTTTGTCCCCGGTCCTGACGACAATGAAACCACGGCGCAGATCAATGCACTTCAAGGCCGCGAGATCATCGGTGTTACTCAGAAATTCGCCGACAAGATGTATCTCTTTGCGGAAATCATGGGCCAGATGCCTGACTACATGCGGCAGGCCATCGATGACCTCGAAGTGCCCAACCTCACCTTCCCGCTTCTGGAAAAAGACGCGGCCGGAAAACTCCTGCCCTATGAGGCCTTTCGCGAACTCAGCCTCATCTCCTATGGCAATCACGACCACGCCGCCATCACCGCAGTGTATCAGACACTCGTGGAGAAGTCGGCCTCTGGAGATGCCAATGCCTCCAACGACCTGCACAATCTCCTCACCTTCGCTGGTTGGCAAGGCGAGCCACCACCCGCGATGAACGACGATCTCTTGGCCGCACTGCAAAACGCCCTTTTCCAATCACCTTGCGTCCTCGCAGGTCTGACCATCACTGATCTTCTCGGCACACCACAGCGCTTCAATTTGCCTGGCAGCTACGGAGACCAAACTTGGTGCGAACGCCTCGAACTCCCCCTCCCCGCGTTCCTGCAACATCCCGTCTTTGGCCCTCGCATTCGCAAGGCCTCCGAACTGTTAAAATCTTCCGGCCGTTTACCTGATGCCGCCCATGCCCTGCCCTCTGCTTCTCCGAAAAAGAAGCAGTCCCCACAAAAGGCCAAGCCAAAACCCACAGAAACAGCCGCCGCGATGAATCATTGATTTATCCAGCACTGAGCATTCGCGCTTACGCCTAGGCGCTACGCTCGACCGTGCCCCCAACAAACCTTCGCGCCTTTGCGTCTTCGCGGTAAAAATTTACCGTAAATTCCCCCCGCGACTCACGCCACCGCTGCCGCTCGAGCGTCATCTTCCATCCCGCTCTTCTCCAGGTAATAATCATACCCCCCGGCGTAAGGCGTCACCTTGCCCGTATTGATATGCAGGACCTTCGTCGCGATGGACCGAATGAAGTGCACATCATGGCTAATAAACACGAGCGTGCCTTCAAAGCGTTGCAGCGCCAGGATCAGTCCCTCGATGCTCCAAATATCCAAGTGCGTCGTAGGCTCATCCATCAGCAGGATGTTTGGTGGATCCACCAGAAACTTCACCAGGTTCACACGGCTCTTCTCACCACCGCTCAGCACCTTGCACTTCTTGAAAACATCCTCCCGCTTGAAAAGGAAAGAACCTAGGATGGAGCGGATATCATCGTCCCGCAGCACCGGCGAACAATCCCGGATTTCATCAAGGATGGTCTTCTCCGGGCTCAAGGTGTCAGCCCGATGTTGAGAGAAGTATCCCAGCTTGGCATTGGTTCCCAAGCGGCGTTCCCCTTTTTGAAACGGAATTACCCCGGCCAATACCTTCAGCAGCGTAGATTTACCGGCACCATTCGGTCCTACTAACACAGTGCGCTCACCACGCTCCACATCCAGATCCAGTCCTTCATACACCTTTTTCTCGCCATAGGCTTGGTGCACATCCGTTAGCGCGATGACCCTTTGTCCACTGCGCGCCGGTTGCGGGAAGTTGAAGCGGAAGGCCTTGCGAAGCGGCTTCGGCTTTTCCAGCTTGTCCATCTTTTCCAACTGCTTCTCGCGGCTCTGTGCCTGCGATGCCTTGGACGCCACGGAGCGAAACTTGTCGATGAACTCCTGGATGCGCTCAATCTCCTTCTGCTGATTGCGATACGCGGTCACTTCACGCTCGTGATTTTCCTCACGTTGCTTCAGGTGGTCACTATAGTTACCCTTGTAAAAGGTGAACTTCCCGTCATCGATCTCGTATACCGACTCGATTAGTTCATCCATGAAGTCCCTATCATGGGAAATCAGCAGGATCGCGCCCGGGTAGTGCTTTAGATAATTGCGGAACCAAAGCAGTGACAAAAGGTCAAGGTGGTTCGTCGGTTCATCCAGCAACAGCAGATCCGGCTCGATCACCAGGAGCCGCGCCAGATGGGCGCGCATCACCCAGCCGCCACTATACTCTTTCGCGGGCTTGTTGAAATCTTCTTCCTTGAACCCAAACCCGCGCAGGATCTTCTTCGCCTTCGCTTCCGCCTGCGGGTTGTGCAACGCGTCATGCTGGGCATGAGCTTCCGTGTACTCCGGCGAGTTCACATCCCCATTCGTTTCGATGTCTTTGAGGATCTTCTCCAACCGCTCAAGTTCACCCGACTTGCCAGTCGCCACATCCAGGATCGTTTCAGGCCCCGTTGGCTCGCTTTCCTGGCGCAGATGCCCCAGTGTCGTCCACTCATCCCGCACGATTTCCCCAGCATCCGGTGTGTCCTGTTTCAGGATCAGGGAGAAGAGCGTGGACTTTCCCGCCCCATTCGGTCCTACCAGCGCCACGCGCTCCGCATAGTTCACCGTCATGGACGCGTTCTTGAAAAGCGTCCTGTTATTAAAGGCTTTGGTTACGTTATTGAGGGTCAGCATGAAAGAATTCCTGACCTTCTAGTGCCCGATAATCCGCCTTTCTGCAACTGGTATGGAACCCGAGAGTTTTTAGCACCACCTTCCTTCTCTCATAAATCCGTAACCCTTCTTCGTGCCTTCGCGTCTTCGTGGTTAACTTCTGCGCTTTGTTTCATGTCCATTCCTCGCTCCTTAATCGCCCTCATCACCCTCGTGCTTGCCTCGGCTCCAGCCCAGACCGCTGAACCAGTCCTTCGCACTTGGCAGATCGACGGCGTCACGAGGGAAGCCATGGTCTACATCCCAGACACCGCCAAATCGCAGACCACCCCGGTAGTCTACATTTTCCACGGTCATGGCGGTCGCATGCAGTTTTCCGTCCGTCGCTATGCCTTCCATCAAAAGTGGCCGGAAGCTATTACCATCTGTCCCCAAGGCCTGAACACTCCTGGCAAGCTCACCGATCCGGAAGGCAAGAAACCCGGCTGGCAAAGCGAACCGGGCGACCTGCATGATCGCGACCTGAAGTTGTTTGATGCCATGCAGGCCTCGCTCGAAAAGGAATACCAGATCGACAAGAAACGCATTTACGTCACTGGCCACTCAAACGGTGGCAGTTTCACCTATCTTCTCTGGCTCACGCGGGGTGACACGTTCGCAGCGCTTGCCCCCACTGCGACGTTCACGAAACCTGGAACCATCTCCGATCTCAAACCCGCCCCTAAGCCCATCTTTCATCTCGCGGGTGAAACCGATCCTCTCGTCAAATACCGCTGGCAGGAACTCCTCATTAATTTCCTGCGGGAATACAACCAGACAGCCCCCGGCGGCACGCCTTGGACTCCATCCAACTTGGCCACCTACTACCCACCCGCGACTCCAAGCACTAGTACCAGCACTGGCGCACCCCTCATCACTTATATCCATCCCGGAGGTCACGAATTCCCCGAGGGCGCCGAAGACGCGATTATCAAATTCTTCCAGTCCTATCCTGCAAAACCCTGAGCAGGTGGCCCGAAATGCGCAACCAATTTCACGTTACTCCCCAGCCGCCACTTCATCACGCAGGCCCTGCACTTGCTTGTGCACTGCCGCAATTCGCGTCGCGATCGAACTGATCGTTGAGGTCGCTTCCGTCGAAAGATTAGCTACGGTCGCCTGACTGAATAACTCGGCCGCTTGTTCCTCGGTTTTTTCGCACGCTTCCAGGATTGCCTGGTCATCCGCTTGGGAGATCGCCTCCTCCAGACCTTGCCAGCCGCCCGTCAGTTCGCCGGTTACCGTAGGTCTTTCTTCCGCCTGCACTTCACTGAAAGCTACCAACTCATCCTCCATTTCCTGCCGTTCCGCGGCAAAACTGGACAACAAGGTGTGCAGTCCTGCATCGCCAACTCTCTCTGCCGCAATGGTAAATCCCTGAACGCTATCCGCCAGGTTTTGTAGAAGTTCGTCGATAGTTGTGTTCACAAACAAATATCGGCTCCCTTAATGCCGCCGGATGTCCCGAACCCCGGTCCACACCGCTTCTGACCTACAGGCCGATTCGTCGATTTGGCCGTTAGGGCCTGCCTTTGGTCTTCGTTCTTAGGGTCGCCATGCAACGCCTCACGCTCCATTTCGCTCTCGGTTTCCTTGGCTTCGTTGCCTTTACGGCAAACGCCCTGTCTGCGGCGCCCGCCACCTCTAGCCGCCTACCGAACATCATCTTCATCATCGCCGATGACCTGGGCCACGGCGACCTTGGCAGCTACGGCCAGAAACTCATCAAGACGCCTCACCTTGATCGCATGGCCGCCGAGGGCATGCGGTTTACCCAGCACTATTCCGGCAATGCCGTTTGCGCGCCTTCACGCTGCGTCCTCATGACTGGACTCCATCCCGGTCACGCCTTCGTCCGGGACAATCGCGCCACGCCACCTGAAGGCCAGTGGCCCATACCGGATGCCGCCATCACGCTCCCTGAACTCCTGAAAAAATCCGGCTACACCACCGGCGGCTTTGGGAAATGGGGCCTCGGCGGTCCCGGCAGCACCGGAGAACCCCTTAAGCAGGGCTTCGACCGCTGGTACGGCTACAACTGCCAATCCTTCGCGCACTCCTTTTACCCGGAATATCTCTGGGACAACGACCAAAAGGTCACCATCAATACCCCGGCCATCCCCGGTCACGGCAAACTTGAGGCCTCCGAAGATCCCGCTCGCCCGGCCTCTTACGCTCGCTTCCAGGGTGGGAGCTACTCCGCCGATCTCATCTCCGCCAAAGCCTTCGAGTTCATCCAGCAAAACAAAGAGAAACCCTTTTATCTCTTTTGGCCGACCACCGTTCCTCACCTGGCTCTCCAAGTGCCGGAGGACTCCGTGAAGCAATACGCCGGTCAGTGGGAAGACCCGCCCTATCCCGGTGGCAATGGCTACGTCCCCAACTTCGCACCCCGCGCCACCTACGCCGGCATGATTTCCCGCATGGACCGCGACATCGGTAAAGCCATGACACTCGTCACGGATCTTGGCTTGGATGAAAATACCGTCTTCATCTTCGTGTCCGACAACGGCCCCCTCTATGACAAACTCGGCGGCACTGACTGCGAGTTCTTCAATTCCCACGGCGGTCTCCGCGGGCGAAAAGGTTCGCTTTACGAAGGTGGCTTCCGCGTCCCCTGCATTGTTCGCTGGAAAAGCCATATCCGGGCGGGTTCCGTCTCAAACCACGTCACCGGCTTTGAAGACTGGCTCCCCACTTTGCTCGAACTCGCTGGTGCAAAATCCACCACCCCCTCCGGTCTCGACGGCATCAGCTTCGCCCCCACCCTCCTCGGCCAGTCCCAGCCACCACGCCCTTTCCTCTACCGCGAGTTTCCGAACTACGGCGGCCAGCAGGCGGTGCGCATGGGCGATTGGAAAGCCGTCCGTCAAAACCTCAACCCCAAGCGCGGCAAAAACGCCAAGAAGCCTGCACCACCCCCCGTCGTCAAAACCGAGCTATACGACCTCAAAAACGACCCCACCGAATCTCAAGACGTCGCCTCCACTCACCCCGAGATCGTCTCCCAAATCGAGGCCATCATGAAACGCGAGCACGTGAACAATCCCGACTTCCCCTTCCCAATACTGGACGTCCGTTGAGCGCCAACGCGCGTTCCTCCGGCGTCGGGCTTCGCGGCGCGTCTTCGCTGTGAACTCCCCGTCCGCATCCCACAGGCCATCCCCCCCCAAATCAAACCATTCATTGAGTCCCGCCCCGTTCTGCGCTATCTTCTCCGCCCCCCTCGCGCACCGGCTTAGCACTCAATGCAATACATCTCCACCCGCGGTCATTCCCGTCCCCATTCTTTCACCGAAGCCGTCGAAGCCGGCCTCGCCCCGGACGGTGGCCTCTTCCTTCCGGCTGAACTTCCGGACATCAGCGCGCATCTCTCCGCTTGGGCGTCGCTGAATTACGCTGACCTCGCCGCCTCTTTCTTCCAGCTGTTCGCCCCAGAGATCCCTGCTGATGAGTGGAACACCCTCACCCGCGAAGCCTACACGAAGTTCGAACACCCGGAGGTCGCTCCACTTGTAAAACTCGACGACAAAACCTTCGTTCTGGAACTCTTCCACGGCCCGACCCTCGCCTTCAAGGATTTTGCGCTGCAACTCCTGGGTCTGCTTTACGAGCGCCAGGTGCAGCACAGCGGAAAGCGTCTCGCCATTCTTGGCGCCACTTCCGGCGATACTGGCTCCGCTGCCATTCATGGCTGCCTCGCTCAGCCGGGCATCAATATCTTTATCCTGTATCCCCAAGGTCGCGTCGCCCCACTTCAGGAGCGCCAGATGGCCTGCACGGGCGCGCCCAATGTCTTTGCGATCCCCATTCCCGGCACATTCGACGATGCTCAGCGCATTGTGAAAGAGACCTTTGGCGATACCGCCTTCGCCGCTTCGGTCAATCTCTCTGCCGTCAACTCCATCAACATCGCCCGCGTCCTCGCTCAATGCGTTTATTACATCTGGGCTTGGCTTCGCTTGAAGGAGAAAGCTGGCGACGCAGCCGCACGCCATGCCGAGTTTGTCGTGCCTACCGGCAACTTTGGCAACGTCCTCGCGGGCTGGCTGGCTCGCCAAATGGGGCTCCCCATTGCTCGCTTCCGTGTCGCGACCAATAAGAACGACATCCTGTACCGCTTCTTCACAGAAGGAGATTACACAAGCAGCGAGGTCTCTCCCAGCCACGCGCCCAGCATGGACATACAGGCGGCATCAAACTTCGAGCGCTTTCTCTATTTTCTCCTTGAACGCGACTTTGAAAGAGTGCGTGCCATCATGGCCAATCTGAAAACCGGCGATCTCATCACTCTGCCCGCTCCAGATAAAACCGTCTGGCAAGCCTCTCGTCTTGATGACACCGGCATCGAAGACACCATCGGCCAGGTTTGGCAATGCTATAACTATGTGGCCGATCCTCACACTGCTTGTGGGTTCACTCAGGTCGCGCCTGATCGTATCAGTGTTATCCTAGCGACGGCTCACCCAGCGAAGTTCCCAGATGTTATTGCGCGGGCCACTGGGCAGGAGCCAACTCATCCAGCGTTGGAAGCATTGAAGTCACTACCGCTGGCCACATACCCCCTCCCTGCTGATATTAGCGCCATTAAAAACCTCATCCGCCAGACAACTGGCGCTATTTTGGTTTGAACCAAAAAACAAAACAGTCTTGGTGCCTAATTAAGCAAATCCTTTTAGCTCTCTCTGACGTATGGTTTAGCCCGCGCATTTTATCTAGCCCTGCCTTGAGTATCAGGGAAATATGGCTACGGAAGCCGCGTTTTTTCAGGGCCCCTTCGGGCGCCATTTTTTCGTTTCGTCTCGTTCTTTAACCTCTTCATTACATGCGTTACCCGGTGATCCGCCCCCTATCACTCGTCCTGACCTTGGCTACCGCCTTCCTACTCGGAGGCTCTGGCTCTTTGTTCGCTGTCATTCGTGATAAGGCCGACAATACGACTCCCCTCAATCAGGCAGCAAGTTGGTCCGGCGGTGTTCCTGGTATAGGGGATGTAGGCAGATGGACCAGCGTGGTTACCGCAGCCAATGGCACAGTGGCACTGGGCGCAGATTTGAGCTGGCGGGGACTTGCCATCACGAACCCCAACACCGCGATTAACATCACGGGAAATAACACGCTCACGCTCGCGAACAACGGCATCGACATGAGCACCGCCACTGCGAATCTCACGATTTCTTCTCGCCTTGCCCTCTTCGGTGGCGTCGGCCAGATCTGGAATGTCAATACGGGCACGACGCTTTCTTTGGACACTCTTTCGTTTACCCGTCTCCCCGGGGCGACGGTAAACATTCAGGGCGCTGGCTCGGTTCTCACCTCCACCATTACAAACAATGCCGAAGGTATCATCGGCACCTGGATGACCACTGGGACCGGAGCGGCTGCGCGCTATTCCACCGTTAGCGGCGGGGCGATCGTTGGTCTCACTGGTACCGCAGCTGCGACTGCTGCCAACGTTACCTCCACCTCCGGCACGGTGAACTATGACGTCGCCGCAGTCGGCACACTTGGCCCGGGTGCGTCGGTCAACACCCTTCGCTATACTGGGACCAGTGGCGGCACCATCGCCGGGGCCCTAACCGTCAATGGTCTGCTTAATGCCAGTTCCACTACCGGTGGCTTGATCTACAGCGGCCCCATCACCATTGGAGCCAATCGGGAACTGGTCGTCACCAATGGCGATGCCAGCCGTAGCACCACCCTTACTGGCTCCATTTCCAATAATGCCAGCGGCACGTCTGGCGTCACAAAAGCGGGCGATGGCGTCCTTACCCTCAGTGGCTCAAATTCATACACTGGCATCACTTACGCCTCACGTGGCACCATCACGGCCGGCAATAACAATGGTTTGGGTTCTACCCTCGGCGGGACTTGGATCCACAGCGGCGACAACAGTAGCGTTCCCACCACTCTTGGTGGCGTATTGAACATTGCCAGCGGCATGACCGTCGCCGAATCAATAGTGATCGCGAACGGCTCGGGCAATCCCTTTGCCTCTCTGACTACCTCCGGTGCCGCCACGATTACTGGAACCCTATACCTCACTGGCGCAGGCATCCGCACCAGTGTGAGCGGGCTAACCGTGAGCGGGGGGGTGGTAGCCAATAACACTCAGTATGTCTTTAACGGCACTGGCACCACCATCTCCGGCACCCCTTGGGATCTCGGTAGCCTGGGAAATTTTTATTCAGACTCCGGCATCGGTTCGACTATCACCATCGCTACTTCCGGGAACCTCTGGGCGGACAGCATGATGTCCAGCACCGTTCGCACCATGGTCTCGAATGCCCTCCCCACGACGACAAACGTGCGCATCGGCGTATCATACCAGCCCACCGGCGCCTTCGATCTGAATGGTACAAATCAAACCGTGGCTTCCATTCGATCGGACACTTTTATCGTTGGTAACAGATCCGTCACGAGCGCCACTGCTGCTACACTTACGGTTAACCAGTCGGGCAACTTCACAACAGACGTCCGCCTTACAGGTGCCGTATCTTTGGTGAAAACGGGCACGGGCACTCTAAGTTACGTAGGAAGCAGTTCCACAACCACCGGCTCCATCACAGTAGCGCGAGGTATCTTTGCTCAAGGTTTCACTTATGCGTCGACCGTGTCAGCAGGGGGCACACTGGCACTTGCAGATAATATTTCAGCGGCCACCCCTATGGTATTGGCTGGCGGGAATTATCAATTGATCGGCCGAAGCAATGGCACCGCCACCACTCTGTCGAACGCTACTTGGGGGTCTGGCACTAACGCCATCACGGTCGCGTCCACTGCGGGCCTCACCGCAGGTCAGCCGATCTCGGGTGGCACAGGCCTTCCTGCTGGTGCTTTTGTTGTAGCTGTCACCGGACCGACCACCTTTATCATCAACGCCAACACCACAGCGGCACAAGCAGCAACTTCTCTCACGGTCGGTGCCCAAACTGCTTACACCTCCTCGCAGACATTCAATAGTTTCACACTTGCCGCCGGCGGTTCATCCATCCTTGTCAATCGTAACGGCGGAGACGGCACCGTTCTGAACCTCGGCACCATCACTAAAAATACCGGCGGGACTGTGGTCTTCACTCTCCCGGACAACCCGCAGACCGCTACGAACGGCATTACCATCAGCAATACCAATGTTAACAGCATCCTCGGGGGCTGGGCCACGATTGGGAACGACTGGGCCATCAACAGCACCAACGGCGCCAATGGCAACATCGCGGCCTATACCGGCTACACGGATGTGACGCGTCAGATCTCAGGAACGAAGACCCTCGCCAGTGACCCAACACTGAACTACCGCATCACCGAAGGGTCAGGCGGCACTCCTGCCGACATCACTCCCAACGCTGGGGGCACTACGGACATCAATACCCTCCTTCAATCCGCAACGGGTGGCACGGTGACCTACAATCCCGGCACCACCGATATCCTTCGCCTCGGCGCCGAAGGCGGCATTCTCGTCGGCAGCGCCGCCAGCGCCCTCAACATCGGCGCTTCCGCCAATGACGGCATCCTCACGGCAGGTGGCCAGGACAACACGGCTGGCACCATCCACCTCACCAATAATCACACGACCAATCTCCTCACCATTAATTCGACAATTGCGAACAACGGCAGCGGCATCGTCACCTTGGTGAAGTCAGGTGCAGGCACTGCCGTCTTAACCGGCACCAATACTTACACTGGCAAAACCTATCTGTCCGGTGGCCGCCTCAGCATTGCTTCGGAAGCCGCGCTTGGTGTGGTTTCGGGTGGCGGCGCCACCGACCAACTCACTTTTGCAGGTGGCACTCTTCTCGTCACCGCGACCATGAGTTTGGATGATGCGAATCGCGGTGTTTTCCTTGCCACTGCGGGCGGCACTTTTGAGACCAACGGAGGTGTTACTCTCACGGTCGCCAACGTCATCAGCGGCTCTGGAGACCTCACGAAGACAGGAACGGGAATCCTCACCCTGGCCGGCGCGAACACCTATACAGGTGAAACGATCATCAGCGGTGGTACACTTGCCCTCGGCAATGTCAATGCGCTTCAAAACAGCACGCTGGTTGCAGGCGGCAGTCTTACCTTTACTGCGGCAGGCACCAATACTTATAACATCGGCAGTCTTCGCAGCAGTGGCAACATCGCCATTGGTGCCAACAGCCTCAGCGTGGGAGCCAACAATCTCGCGCATACCTACAGCGGCGTCATCTCCGGCACCGGCGGTTTTACCAAGACCGGTACCGCTGTTCTGAATATCTCCGGGGCTAATACCTACAGCGGGGACACTCTCCTGAACGATGGTTACCTCGGGCTTTACAATATCAATGCGGTGCAAAACAGCACCCTCGACACAGGAGCTGCCAGCAACACGAAGGCAGTCCTCTTCAATCCCACTATCTCTACTTATAACCTCGGCGGCCTCAAAGGCTCCGACGATCTGGACATCAACGTCAACTCCATCAGCGTTGGTTCCAACAACCAATCCACCACCTTCTCCGGTGCGATCATCTCCGCCTTTGAAGGCAACGTCACAAAGGTAGGGACGGGCACTTTGACCTACGCAGGAGCCAATACCTATGGTGGCGCCACCAATGTCAACGTCGGCACCCTCCAGGTCGGTCAGGCTGGCGTGGGCCAGACCGGCTTCGGCGCAGTCACCGTCGCCACCAATGCCCAACTCATTGGCACCGGCACCGTCCAGGGTCTCTCTTTCACCCTCAATACTAACGCTACGCTGCGACCCGGCGACACCGTCGCTAACTCCAGCCACGGCACCCTGACCTTCACCCCTGTCGGCGTTGGTACCTACACCTTGTCTTCCGTTTCCAATACTATCCTCAGCCTTTCCAGCGCCACAAACCAGGGCTCGATCGACGCCTCCTTTGGCGGGAACCAAGTCGGTACCGCAGGCTACGGCACCTACGTCACCACCACCGGTGTTGGTGTCGGTAGCCACGATCGGCTTGTGTTTAATGGCGTCCTCGGCTCGACCCTGCTTGTGGACGGAAACATTCAAATCGTGGCCGATAGCTTTACCGCGCAACTCGGCCAGATCTTCAATCTCGTGGATTGGGCTTCGGTCATCACTCCCACCATGGCCTCTGCCTTCACCGTCACCGGCCAACGCGACGGCCTCGCCGACAACGGCACTCAATTCGACCTTCCCGACCTCAACACTCTCGTTTCCGGCCTCTACTGGGACACCACCTACTTCGCCAGCAACGGCATTATCGTCGTGGTCCCCGAACCCAGCCGCGCCCTCCTCATCCTCCTCGCCGCAGGTTTCACCCTCCTGCGCCGCCGTCGCCGCTAAAGGAGCGCGGCTATCCTTAGCCGTGCCACAACACGACTTCTCCCTGCCCACATTCCACGTGACTTTGAGGGCGCGAGATTTACAATCACCGCCGTTCGCAGTTCCTTGATCCAACGGGCACTAGAGCTACGAGCACTTAGTCTCCCTCCCCTCTTTTTTGGATCCTCACGAACAGGACATTCAACTCGTCGGCCGCATTCGTGCGGTGCCTACCATTCTCGACGTCGTCTGCCGCATCACCGGCATGGGATTCGCTGCCGTCGCGAGGGTGACGGACGAGCGCTGGATCGCCTGTAGCGTGTTGGATCATATCCGCTTCGGTCTCAAACCCGGCGGCGAACTCAAACTCGAATCCACCATCTGCCACGAAATCCGGCAGTGCGGCAAAGCCGTCATCATCGATGAGGTGGCCCAGGATCTGGAGTTCAAGGAGCATCATACCCCGCGGATGTACGGCTTCCAAAGCTATATCTCATTTCCCATTACCATGCCGGATGGCCGCTTCTTCGGCACCCTCTGCGCGATCGATCCGAAACCCGCCAGCCTGAATTCTCCAGAGATCAGCGGCATGTTTGCGCTCTTCGCGGAACTCATCGCCTATCATCTCCACGCAGAAGAAAAGCTGATCACTGCCGAATCCACTCTGCACGAGGAACGCCAGGTTTCCGAGTTGCGCGAGCAATTCATTGGCGTCCTCGGCCATGACTTGCGCAATCCCCTTGGCGCGCTGTCCATGGGCACGACCCTCCTCCGCGATACTGACCTGGACGAAGATCAGATCCACACTGTGGACATGATGCAGCGCAGCGTCGACCGCATGTCTAACCTCATCAATGACGCCATGGACTTCACCCGCGGCCGGTTGGGCGGCGGCATGACTTTACAGGTGCAGGAAGACCGCCTCATCGGTCATCTTCTCCAGCAGGTCATTGACGAAATCTTGGCCGCATCACCCGAGCGCGAAGTTATCGCCAACTTCGACCTGTCCGACCCCGTGCGCTACGATTCCGGTCGCATCGCGCAACTCTTCTCCAATCTCCTGGCAAATGCCATAACTCACGGCTTCCCGGCCACACCCGTTACCGTCCGTGCCCTCAGCGGCGGCGGCAGCTTTGAGCTCTCCGTCAGCAACGCTGCCCGACCCATACCCCCCGATCTTCTGGAGCGCATCTTCGAGCCCTTCTCCCGCGGCGGTGCTGGCAACTACCAGCAGGGCATGGGCCTCGGCCTTTACATCGCCTCCCAAATCGCCCACGCCCATGGAGGCAAACTCGAAGCGCTCTCCGACGAGAACGAGACGCGCTTCTCTCTCCTTATTCCCGCTCCCTGATGCGTCTGGCTTGCTCTACCAGTTAACGGCAATCTTCAATTTCCCATCTTCGCTCAGATCAGCTTGGACAGTCATCCTAAGCGCTCCCGCACTGGCCTTCACAATCGAAAGTCCTAATCCCGAGTGCTTCGTCCCGCCCGATACACCCGTGGGCCTTTGAGACTTGTGCCAAAACCGATCAAACAACCTCGGGGTTTCCTCTTGGGTTAGATGTGGAGCTTTGTTGGATACCGAAAATTCCTGATTTGCCACCCTCACATTGATCTCTGAATGGGCAGGGGCATGAGATACCGCATTGCCCATGAGATTCTGCAAAACACCATGCCAAAGGGTCGGATCAGCGTCTACTGTGGCACCATCAGGATTGCGAACCTAAAAACGCGATTACCTCATTCTAAAGCTTTGCTTACCCAAAAAAATGCCGATTCACCAGATCAAAAGTCACTGGAAATTTTCCACGTATCCGTATAACTACTCCTGCAATATTCATCAGTTCGGCGCGTGAAAAAGCCTGTTGTGTGTGAACCCAATCCTGAGGCCCCTCGGCTTCTATGGGCACGCCGTAGAGACTCGCCTCTAAGACATAATAATCTTTCACTCTGACATCTCCCCTTGGACTCCATCAGCTACGACCTTCAACGAGTTGCACGCATCTCTATTGTCCCCACCATTCTCGATGTGGTTCTCCGCATCACGGGCATGGGCTTTGCCACTGTGGCAAGAGTGACCACCGAACGCTGGGTGGCCTGCAGTGTTTTGGATCATATGGAATATGGCCTTCAGCCTGGGCAAGAGGTCGGCATTGAGACTACGCTCTGCCATGAGGTTCATCTGGGTGGCTCAGCCATCGCCATTGATGACGTCGGCGCCGATGTCTACTACTGCAATCACCACACGCCCAAGCTCTACGGTTTCACGAGCTACATCTCCGTCCCAATCAACCTGCCGGACGGCCGTTTCTTCGGCACGCTCTGCGCAATTGATAACAAACCCTTTCGCGTTAACGCCCCCGAGATCCGGGGCATGTTCGATCTGTTCGCCCACCTTATAGGTCTCCAATTGTCGCTCGAAGAAAAACGCGACAGTGGCGACCCCGTGCTAGCCTCCTAGTGCGCCTCCATCCCTTTCAACTGCTCCTCGGCCACCAGACGATCCGTTACTACGGTATCCTGCACCACCACGCCGTCCTTCATCACGATATTTCGCTTCGTATACTGCGCGATATCCAATTCATGCGTCACCATCACGATGGTGATCCCCTGATCGTTCAAGGCCTGAAACAGGTTCATGATTTCGACACTCGTCCGACTGTCCAAGTTGCCGGTAGGTTCATCCGCCAGTAACAACGCGGGATGGTTCACCAGTGCCCGTGCAATGGCCACACGCTGTTGTTGTCCGCCCGAAAGCTGATTGGGGTGATGCCCTGATCGCTTCCCCAGGCCAACTTTATCCAGCGCCTTCAGTGACAATTCTCGCTGCTCGTGTGCGGGCTTAGGATGCCGCGCATACAACATCGGCAATTCCACATTCTCCAAGGCCGAGGTTCGCGACAGCAGATTGAATCCCTGGAACACAAACCCAATCTTCAGGTTCCGGATATCTGCCAGTTCATTCCGGTTCAGACGAGAGACATCGATCCCATCCAAAAAATACTTTCCGCCCGTGGGTCGGTCCAGGCAGCCCAAGAGATTCATCATGCTGGATTTTCCCGAACCGCTCGGACCCATTATGGCTACGAACTCACCCGGCTCCACCGTCAAGGATACAGACCGCACCGCGTGCACCTCGACGTCGCCGCTGGTGTACGTTTTGCAGAGGTTGTCCAACTGAATGACTGGTTTCATCGCAAACTTACCGCCGGAAGGGACTGCCGCCGAATGGACTACTCGAACCTTGTGGGCCGCCCGCCTTCGCCGTGCCGCCGGTCTGCCCTGTCACCACGTCTGTGTCTTCCTCAATCCCGGACAGTAGCTCAGTGCTCACACCATCCGTGATACCCACCTGCACCGTCACCGGGCTCGGCGCACCGTCCTTTAACATATAAAGTGTCCGCTCCACTGGTCCGCTCTCAGCCTCGCCCTTGTGACCTTCCTTGGACTTCCGTCCTTCTCCACTTCCGCCGCCGCGTCGTCTCTCGCCACCTCCGCCGCCGCCACCGCCACCGCTTCTGCGCTCCCCGGATGGTGGCCCGCCACCGCTGGACGGCGCAGCTGCAACAGATCCGCTGGCAACCGGCCCCTCCTCTACCTTCGCCGGTGGCCTATACCGCAATGCCGCGTTGGAAACCTTAAGCGTATCCGGCTTCTGTTTGATGATCACGGACACATTCGCAGTCATGCCGGGCTTCAGCTTCATGTCCTCGTTATTCACCTCGATGACCACGTCATAGGTCACCACGTTCTCCACGACCGTGGCTGCATTGCGCACCTGAAATACTTTTCCCTGGAATGTCCGCTCGGGGAAGGCGTCCACCGTGAACTCCACGTTCTGACCGTCTTCCACATTGCCCACATCGGCCTCCGCCACGTTGGTGTTGATTTGCATTTTCGTCAGATCGTTCGCGATCGTGAATAGCACGGGCGCGCTCATGCTCGCGGCCACCGTCTGCCCCACATCCACACTCCGCGTGATGACCGTGCCATCCACCGGCGAGAAGATCGTGCAGCGGTCCAGATCAACCTTCGCCTTCTGCACTTGGGCCGTGCGGATCTGCACCTGTGCCTCTGCCTGCGACAGCGCCGCGTTCGCGCTATCCAGGTCCGCCTGGGGAGCCGCGTTCTGCGCGACGAGATCCTTTTTCCGCTTCGCCGTCAACACCGCCAAGTCATAAGTCGCTTTCGCGTTCGCCAGCTCTCCCTGCGTTTGATTGTAGGAGGCAAGATACGTCCCGGGATCCAGTTGCGCCACGATCTGCCCTGCCTTCACCGGCGAATTATAGTCCGCAAAGAGCTCCTTGATGTTCCCGGAGATCTGGCTGCCCACCTGCACGTTCTTCACCGGGTTGATCGTCCCTGTGGCCGTCACTGCCTGGGTCACCGAGCCACGGGTCACCTTCGTCGTCAGGTATTGCACCTTCTCCGCTTCCTGTTGTTTCTGGTAATACCACCAGCCTCCCCAGCCAGCTCCCGCCAGCAGCAAAAGAAATATGAGATACTTCATGGTTGCTTCTTCACTTTACGCACGCGCTCGGTCTGGAAGGTGCCTGCCACCCGCTCCAGATTCCGCAGCGCCAGTTGCCACGCGTACGATTCGATCGCCAGATCCTTCCGAGCCGAGTTCAGTTCATTGAGCGCGGACAGCACATCCACACTCGTGACGGTGTTCGCCTTGTATTGATTCTGCAAATCCACATAACTTTGCTCCGCAGCACTCACCTGGATGCGCAAGGCTGGAAGGGTCTCGGACAGCGTCTTCGCATCGAGCCACGCATCCTTCACCTCCTGCTCGATGACCTTCATCAGTTGTTCCCGCTCAAGGCGCGACTCCTGTGTGGTCAGATCCGCTTCCTTCACGTCGATGGCCTTCTGCCCCGCGCTATAGAGCGGGATCCGCAGGGACAGATTCGCCTGCATGTCCCTGTCGTAATCCCCCACCGTGGTGCCTGTTCCGCTCGTGTTTGCATCCACCCCAGCCGAGACGCGCGGCAGGTAACCAGCCCGGACTTCCTTTTTCCGCTCCTCGTTCTGCCGGATGGTTAGGTCTTGAGACCGGAGGTCTTCGCGCTCTGCAAAGGCCCGATAGAGAAGGGTTTTGAACTCGGGCAAGGCACCCTTGTAACTGGGCGGCTCCTTTACCTGGAAATCGGTCCCCGGCGGCAGGTTCAAGATGTTGGCCAGGATGTTTTTCTGCGAGGCCAGGAGGCTGGTGTCCTGCAGGAGCGTGCGGCGGGCCTGCTCCACGGTAACGCGGGCGCGGAGGACATCGGTGCGGGTGACTTCGCCGACGCTCCGGCGGGTCTCGGCGAGGCCTTCCTGCTCCTGGGCGAGGCGGAGGGCTTCCTTGTCTACTGCCACCACCTCTTGCTGGCTCAAGACGTCGTAATAGGCCTCTGCCACGCCATAGAGAGTTTCCCGGATCTGGCGCTGGTAATCCATGCCCGCGCCTTCGACAGCGAGCTTCCCACGGCGCAGGGCGGGTTTGAACGAGAAGTCGAGGATCGGCTGCTCCAGGGTGATGCCGCCGGTGCCACTATTCTTGCTGCGGCTGCCTGTCCGAAACCCGCTCACGGTCCCATCACTCGTGGTCGTCGCTCCTACTCCGCTGGCATTGTCTCGTCGCGTCAGGCCTGCGTCCGCGCTGATGGTCGGTTGGAGCTTTACCCAAGCGGCGGCGGGGAGCAGCTTTGCCTTCTCGATGCCGACCATGGCCAGGGAGATGGACTGATCGGTGGCGAGGGTGCGCTCATAGGCTTCCTCGAGGGTGATCATTTCGCCGGTCCTGGCGGGCTCCACGGTGCCGCGGCCTGGGGTCGGCACGACGGGCCTGGGCGTGGCGCCACGGTTTGCGGCAGGAGCGGAAGCGGCGGGCTTGGGCATCACGGGGGTGACGCCGGGCCCGGGCATGGGGGCCAGGAGATCGGTCTGGGTCTGAGCTGATAGCTGCGCAAGGTTCCCAGCCAGCAGCCCTAGCAAGCCCAATGCAATTCCCCTCCATCCTCCTTGTCGTGGTTTTAAACTGGAAACAGGAATCAAAATCATTGGTAACACACTCAGATCAGCACGTGCCGTCCCTAAACGCTCTGGCCACCGTAACTTATTGACCGCGGGTCAATAACGACTGGCGGTAATAATCGGGCGCACAGTATAACTCACGTGCCCGGGCTTTTGTCTCGGAGATTTCTTTTGTTCTTGGTTTCTGGCTCCTCGTTCCTACTTTCCAATCTGAGGGGCCGAAAAGTGGTCACCTAGTTACTTTTGCGGTTTCAACTGGGGCAAAAAGGCGTGAAGTGCCGTTCGGGCGTGCAGCAATATGCGATATTGCGTACTAAGTAGTACGGAATCGCGAGAAAAAGTGTGTGGTTTGCGGGATGCCGAAGTGGAGGGCCAGTTACTTTTGCTGTTTTTCCATTTCTTTTTCCACATGCCGCAAGGTGCCAGATGCTGGGGAAGTGGCAATGGATGGCGGGGGTGGTTGGAGTCGAGTGGCGGGGCAGAGTCCGGGGGTGGCTACGTGGTGTTTTCACCGCGAAGGCGCGAAGTTTAAAAGGAAATTCCGTCGGCGGTTCGGCTGCGAAGCCGCGAAGCGAAACCGCCGCCGCTTGCTCCTTGATCCCCGCGCGGATCCGCGAAGCTGTGGTTCAGCTTTGAGGCGGTCGCGGTCGTAGGGAACGCGAAGTCGGGGGCGAGATGGCTTTCTGAGACACGGCTAGGATAGCCGCGGTCCTTTGGTTAATTGACCATTGGTCAATTAACTAGCTTCGGGCTTTGGATTTCTTTCGTTCCGCTGTGACCACTTTGGCCTTTTGATTGGTGGTAGGGCCCTGGCGGGTACCTTTTACGACAACTTTTGAGGCGTAGAGGGTGTCGCCTACCTTGGTGTAATGGACGGTGACGGGCTGATTGGAGGTCAGTTTGCTGGCATCAACCGGTTTCCCGGATTCGTCCTCGTACACACTGGTGCCCTGGGCCACGCGGTTTACGCCGCTTGCTTCTTTAAGGCTGCTGAGGGAGATGACGGGCCCACCGGATTTGCCACTGGCAACGCCGGCGGTGGTTTCGACTTTCGTGGTCGCAACCTGGGCCTCGTTGGCGGTCGGTTTCGGTTTCGCGTTAGCACTGGCGTTAGAGCCCATATTTCCCAAGGCGACTGCACCGCTGGGTGCCTGGCCCAAGCTTCGGCCGGTGTTCGTATTGCTGTTCGCTGCTACCGAGGGGGTGCTTCCGGGTCCGGCATTCGGTTTGTCGGTGCTACTGGAGCTGTTCCCCGAACTGGGGCCCACCGCTGCGACGTTGGCAGCAGGCGCGGGAGGCGCAGATGCGGGAGGGGCCGGCGCTGGTGCACCGATGATCGGTGTTGGCCCGCCTCCGGGTATGCCTCCGGGCACCAGACTTTTCACTAAAAGCTCCCCTTCCGTGGGTGGTTCGGGCTCACGGCCCACTTCGGTGGCGATGGGAAGGGGTAAAAGCAATGAGGCTACCACGACAGACATGCCTTCCGGCGTCTTTTGCTCCTCAATGTCTCCAGTTGGCATCGGCAGGATCAGAGCTTTGTCCCCTTCTCCTGAGACTTCGGAAATTTCTTCGGCCAAGCCAGATTTGAAGCCGCTCAGGCTGAGTCCACAGACCATCATGCCACCGAGAACCGTCCGCAAGGGCATGCGCAACAACCTGGACCTGAGACGGTCGCGCCAATGCTGACCGATCTGCGCCGGTAAAAATGGGGTATTCCAGTCGGAGTTGAGAGAATGAGCGCGGCTTCTTGAGATCGAAATCTGATTCGAATCCGCATGGGTGATGGGGATTGAGTAAGCTTTCATGAGATCGGTAAAAATGGGGAAAGGGGTGAATGGGGGGGGGGTGGCGTGGAGCGGTGTGCTGTTTCAGAAGCATTCGGAGGAGCCTTCTTCGGGCAGACGGCGGGGCATTCAGTCGGCCCACTCGGCCCTCGGAGCCTGCCATCCGTCGTCATCGGGATGGAAAACCAGCGGCTCTTATCAATTGCTTTTAAAAAGCGATGGAAACTGTGACTAAAAATTTCAGCAGCGATGAACTGCGTTCAGAGGGGGATTCGGCGCGTCTGCGCCTCACTGTACTATCGTTTTTGGGGGTGCTTTTGGATGCCCATGTCCTCCGCAACCTACCTCCAACCATATGGAACCTGCCACCCATTTGCACGCCCACCTTGCGAATCATACGATTCTACGCGGGTCTCGAAAATCTATCCCAAACACTTCCAATCCCTCTACGTTCAATCGCTGGACCGCCTCAACAAGTTCAGCCTTTTCTTTCAAAGACTGAATCAGCTCATCAAAACTCAAAGCGGCTTCATTTGAGCCGTCAAACCACTTTTTAGCCTTTGGCTTACCAATTATCCCTAACACATATATCCCATACTTGGAATTATGCGCCCTCAAATACTGTCCAACCAACTGATTCTCTAAACCTTCCCTTAATTCTTCATAGTTCCAATTTTCACACCACTTCACTTCGACGGACACTACTCCAGCTTTTGGGCTTTCGACTCTCAAATCTGGTCGCTGACCAAGATCGATTTCAACTTCCTCAGGAACTTTATATCTATTCCGAGATCGCTCAGACAACTTCCGATGCAGCCATTTTCTCAATTCAATTTCTTGGTAACTAGAGTGCAATTCGGTTCTCAAACTTACTTCCGCTTTTTCCACATCGTCCTTGATTTCTTTTATCCGCTTCAAGGCTATAGCAAACAATTCTTTATTTGATACAGGGTCGAATTCCTGTTGCTTGACAAAGCTATAGATTTGCGACGGTTCCCATGGCCCCAATTCAGCATCTCTCTCCCGTCTTTGCTCGATAAGTCTAGTTATAAAGTTACCATAATTGGCCATCAATGGTTCTGACAGTAGTGCATTCAAATAATATGGAGCCGTTTGGCATTTGCAATCCGCCAGTGCTGGCAATAGCGAATTCCGCAAATCCTGCGCGTCATCCCTGTCTGTTGGCGTGTAACCGCCATAGTGCACCAAATCGTCTTCCTTTCGGACAAACTTAAATACCAACAAAATTAACTTAAATAAATTTTCTCCGCTTAGATAGTCAGCCTTATCTACAAGATCAGTTCCTCCTCTTCGGCTAACCAGAGAAGAACAGATGGATACCATCAATTGATCTGCATCCTCACAGTGTAACAACACTGAATTGAGGATCTCGATTGCCCTTTCCGCCCGAAGTTTTAGCAGCAAAACTATCCAAACAACGAACCTTTCTGAACCGAACGTCTCTTTCTCAATCCAATATTCAGCCAATTCACAGATAGTCGCATTCCCAAACTGCTGTGAATTTAACAAAAGCGACAGGCTACGCTCTAAAAGAAGTGAACTCTCCGGTTGAATTTTACGTAGCAAGATCAACACTTTGTCCGCCACGATTCTGAATATCTCTATATCTGCCCATGTCAATGCACCAACAACATTCACTATAGATTCCTGCTTGCCAGTTTGCTCCCACTCACCTTCGATACATCTGAATAAGACTTGACCGACAGCGACCGGATGCACTTTAGCTAGATGGTTAAACCACTTAGGAAAACCGTTTAATTCGTTTACCGCATATCGAGTAGCCAACGAAGCCTCGTCAGCTGTGAAGTTTTCTATCCGATCAGGACTAGCTCCAATCTCTACTTGGAGTCCGCGCAGTCCGACGATCACACGGATATCGGTTTCATTCGGGTTCAATCTCTCGTGAGGAAGAGGCGCTGAATATGTGCGCCAGAACCGTCTGCATCCTTCTCTCGTGGCCTCAGTGATCAGACTGCCTCTTTTTTTCCTCAAATCGTTCCAGCGATATACCGTCCATTGATGCCTTGATTCATTGTCGGCTTCAGCGGACAACCCCTCAAGCCAGCGAATCATTTCGCCAGAACGCAGTTTCCTGATATTGACCAAGATTTTTGTATTAAGACGTATACGTGACTTCAGCTCATTTAGCTTTATGCCCTTAGATATCCACCAATACTTATTGGACAGCATTGGCAGGAAGTATCTCTTCGCCCTCCGGCACGATTTGCTGATCTCTTTTTTTAACAGGCCGAAACGTAAATGTCTTAACTTAGCGTCGTTCTCTGTCTCAAACAGTACTACAATTAAATTTTTCAGCTTACTATCACTGACAGATATTGCCTGAAAAACGCACTTCAATATAATAATTTTATCGTTTCTATCATCGTGATCATGATATAATTTTACCAACCAGTTAAGATCACTACCGTCAATCCGTATAATTGCTTCGTATTTAAATAGATCATATACCTCTTCAGGCTCTTTCTTATACTGGTTACGGTATCTCTTAATGAGTTCAAAGAATATGTCCTTGCGGATATCTTCATGCCTTTTCGTGAGGGAGTTGAACTCGGAAAGTTCTTGTCCATATCGAGCTGTCTGATACGAAAGTCCTTCAAGCGAAGATATAGCGATGGCGACGATTTTTGCATCGCCTACCTCAAGCTTTGAACGACGCAACAACGATCGCACCATCTCAACTAGAGCTCCGCTAAACCATAAATAATTACTAGTTATGCCAGCACCCAACAGCCCCTCACCCGACTTCGAAGAAATGAACTCTAGAAGGTTGCTGATCAATTCGGCTAAATCACAGTTGTCCCCTACTTCTTTAATCAGATTTTGCAATCGATCATCAAGATTTGAAAGGCTCTCGCCATCAGCCTGAACTTTTTTTATCAGCAACGCCAGGTCGGCACCGGGCATCACGCTTGGATAACAAGTCTCAGCCAATATAGCGCACATAGCCTGATCAATCGCAATCAGGGATCTTGCCCAAGACACCAATCGCCTTTTCGCATACTCGTCGCTATTGTTGCCAATCGCAAGGGCACAGTGATATTGCAATTCTTCCGAAATACCTGAACTCTCTATTAGCTGATTGAGGCACGGAAGGCACTTGGTCATTCCTCCATATCCCACGATTGATACAAGCACAATTTTCGCGCGATCACTTATGCTTTTATCTTCAAGCGCTTGAACTATCTCCTCCGAAAGTCGCTCGTCAGCTAGCCGTCGAAAGTGTGCTGGGGAGGAAAGAAATCCTATGTTTCGAGGCCCTCCCAAGTCGCATATTCTTTTTAGCAATTCTCGTCGAAACTCAATTGGGAGTGCACTCGGGTCTCCATATAGCAGAGGGTTCGAAGGGGAATGCAACATGATCCACTCCCGAACACGCGCATTCCATGGCTCCGATCCGCTTAACAGCCACCCTGCAACTGGTGCAAGCGAAGGGCGTAGAATTATTGAAGGCCCAGATTCTGAGAAAAGCAGGTTTTTTAACTCAGTCTGCGAGCAGCCTTCCGCCATTCTCTTTTTTAACCACGATGCGGCAAGATATTCTGAAGTTCTCCGATGGTGAAAGCGTATACACCCATAACTAGCGCTATCAAAGATCGGGCGATTCATTAACGCTTTTATCTCGTTTTGCTGCCAGTGCGGAAGACATTCTGATACCTCAATAGCACCGTTTGATTTACTAGCATGATCAGGCACTCGGAAATTGAACAATCGACAAAAGACCGTTGCAGCTGCTAGATATTCTAGACCGTCCCTAGCTTTTTCTTTTGAGATCGGGTCTTTGATATCCCTCAAAGGCGGCTCAAGTTTTCTGTTGAGATCGAACTCTATGATCTGCGTTAGCGTCCCTAATCCTCCTTTTCCTTTCCAGTACCCTATAAGTGCCTTAACATCTATTGGGCGCGTTGCAAAACTCCATGCGTGCGACTGTTTAATGGATTCAATGAATTTGTTTGCATCTTCCACTTCCGCCTTCGCGAGCTTAGATATTTGCTCACGGTTTAATGGCAGTAAGCGGTATATATCAAGCCGAGCAATTCTCTCATTCTCTTCCTGACCGTAAGCTGACACCGACTCTATTTGTTGGCCACCATCTAGATTCATCGCCAACATTCTTTCCGGGCGAGTGATCTTCAAATTGCTCCGTGACAGGATTCTTAGCACTTCACCTTCATCATTTTCTGGATTCCAGTCAGAAATACGAGAGCTTATAATGATTTTCGCTTCCGGGGCGCTCGGTTTGTTGAGGCCTTCGGCTAACTTTGCTAGGGCATGATGAAAGTCACTCACGGAATTGATTTTGGCCTCGTCCACGGAATCAACAAAGAATAGCCCTGTCTTGCTTGTATTCAGCCACCGCTTAAACAGCATCGACATATTGGCCCCTATTGCATCCTCAAATGAGCTATAGATGAGAACATCCAGTCGAACGTAAAAGGCGAACGTGCCCTTTTTTTGTTGGGCAATTGCCTGTTCTCTAAACTCCCAGGTCTTTCCACTTCCAGGCTCGGCAAGAACTATCGCGATGTCACTTGCAAGCATTTGATCCCAGTTTCTTGCTTGATATTCATCAAATGATTGACCTTCACGTGCGTAGCTTTCCGTAACAGAATGCTCAGAGAACTCGTCTGCCTCAAGCTTCTTAAATTTTCTGTCCAGCTGGATAAAATCCGGATGTCCTGCTCCAGTGATGCCCGTTCCTTTTGCGCGAAGATAACCTTTCGATTTTTGGGTCATAGAGAGACACCGGTTTAATTGCGGCATATCAGACTGGTGTTTTTACGATAGCTATTTCGATTTGGTCGCTTAGTTACCACAGAAGTATTGAGTTCTAATATGTGTCATTTTATTTTTTTGACGCTGAATCCGCTACAGATTTTCAGGGGCCTCAGTTGCTAAGGCAGGTTGATTTTCGATGATCTTCTGAAGGGAGAATGCCCATTTTGCCCATAGTCACAATCTATTAGTATCGGTTTGCAAGTCGTTCGCCGACATTTGGCGCTCAAAATAACCGGCCTAGCCTCGTGCCGTAAAACTTGCAACGCAGCACGAACCCATCCTTGCCCAAGGACTTCTTGATTCCTGCGATAGCTTCCTGGGCGAGGGTGACGCAGCGTTCGTTGGCTTCGTGACCGGCGTCGCCTTTGAGCCATTAGCATTCTATTCGTTTCACCTAGTGGCGGGGCTAGAGCGGGCGAGCATCTTTTTCTAGCGGCTGCGCCGTTGGTGGGATGACGGCCAACAAGGACGGTCCGAGCCGGACTGGCAGGCCTACGCATCGCGACTGCGTAGCCCAGGTTCGCGGCGACGGTGTCGAGAGTGCGGCGCGCCAAGGGTCCCCGTCTTTGACGGGTTTTTTGGCTTTGGTTTTGTTTGGTTTTCCATCTGTTGACCGATAGGTCGGATAGGACTGATAGGACCAATGGTGGGGGGTGCGGTGGCTGGTGACAGAGGAAGGGACGCGTGAAGGTCTGGAGTGGTTGGGCGAGGCTTCGCCTAGGGTAGGTGGGCGGCGTGGCGAGCCCCGCCTGGGGAAGGCTGGAGCAAGCTCCAGCAGTCCAAGGTGCGCCGATGGCGCACTGACTGAACTGAGCTCCGGGGTGCGGCATGGGTAATGGGTCGATTGTGATAGCGATGTCTGCTGCCGATGGGGCGCCCCTACAGGGCTTTGGCTCCTATTTTTGGGCATTTCCTGGGCCGACGCTCGGCTTTGCCTCGCTTTGACCCAGGCTACTATGGGGCGGGCCATTGGCCCTTTTGAGGCTGGCTAGTTTCTTCGAGCTGGAAAAGGATGCCAAGATTCCGTCGACCATTCCTGACCCTATCTACAATGGAGCCGGGCCTTTGGCCCTCTGGAGGGGAGCGTGGTGTGGTGGCTACTCCAGAGCCGTAAAGACTTCCAGCGCCGCCTTCAAGCCGGCCTTGCCCAGGGTCTTTTTGATCCCGGCGATGGCTTCCTGGGCGAGGACGTCGCAGCGTTCGTTGCCTTCGTGGCCGGCGTGGCCTTTGAGCCATTTCCATTTGATCTGATGACGGGCGGCGGCGGTGTCGAGGGCGCGCCAGAGGTCCTCGTTTTTGACGGGTTTTTTGGCTTTGGTTTTCCAGCCGTTGACCTTCCAGATGGCCATCCAGCTCTGGACACCGTTTTTGACGTATTGGGAGTCGGTCCAGAGTTCGACGTCGCAGGGGACTTTCAGGGCGCTGAGAGCCTCGATGGCGGCGCGGAGTTCCATGCGGTTGTTAGTGGTGGCGGGTTCGGCGCCGTTGAGTTCTTTGGTATGCTTCCCGGAGGCGAGGACGGCGGCCCAGGCGCCGGGGCCGGGGTTTCCGTGGCAGCCGCCGTCGGTATGGATGACTACGGATTTCATTCGGGCGCCTGGGAGACGGATTTCGTGTTGGGGCAGGTGCATTGCGTTTTTCTTTTTACACGAAGGCACGAAGGCGCACAAAGGCACGATGGGGGATGGTCTTTTGGGGATTTATAGATGGGGGTGTGTATGGATTGAGCGGCGTGGAGGGTGGATACGAATGGCTCGATGGACCAATAGGACTCATGGGACCTATAGGGAAAGCGCATGGGGTATGCCGGGGTGTGGTGTGAAGGCGAAGCAGAGCGGAGAAGGCAATTTGAAGATGGCGGTGTCTGCTGCCGATGGGGCGGGCCGTTGGCCCTCATGTGGTTTGCCGTTTCCGGAGGGGTGGTTCGGGCGTAATGATGCTTGCCGAGGAGGACTGCCTTTTTCGCCTTTTTCTTATTTGAGCTGACCCATTCATTCACTGTTTCATGCCCGTATATGTTGACCAGGTGAAGATCCCTTTCCGGGGGATGCTGATGAGCCATATGCTGGCGGATACGCTGGATGAGCTGCATGGGATGGCGGATCTGCTGGGGATCCCGAGGTCGAGATTCCAACCGCGGAGTACGCCGCACTATGATGTGTGCCAGGATACGCGGGCACAGGCGATCGTGCTGGGGGCGCGGGTGATCAATCGGCGGGAGACGGCGGAGCTGATACGGAGGTTGAGGGAGGCGAGAGAGCGGGGGTATATGTAAGGCCGCTTCGCAGCAAGTTTGAAGTTTGAAGTTTGAAGTTTGAAGTTTGACGCTGAGGGCGCGGGGTGGAGGGCGGTGTCCGGGAGGGATGTTGAGTTTTGTTTTTTTACCGCGAAGGCGCGAAGACGCGAAGGTGAATAAGGGATGGCCGAGAGACGGATGTCGTGGTGGGGCGGGTGTGGGCGTTTTTCTTTTTTACACGAAGGCACAATGAGAGGGGCGTTGGGAGATGGAGGAAGCAAGGTCAACCGCGCTTAGGGCTACTCCTCCGGAGTAGTGTCGCTTCGGTTTGTGGAACCCTGGGTTAAAACCCACGGCTAATGCAAGGAGAGCCGCTCCGGGGCTGCCGGGGGGGGGAAGCAGTTTCTCCTGATACACGGCTGGGACAGCCGCGCTCCTTTGCCTCCGGACTCGGTGGGCGTGCGAGACGCCCGGCAACACGGGGGCCGCTACTTCTTTACGAGGGACTCGAGGTAGTCGAGGAGGCTGGCGAATTCGTGGATGGTGAGGGTGCCGACGAGGCCTGGGGGCATCATGGAGATGGGTGGCTTATCGCGCTGGGTGATGTCCTTGGTTTTGATGGTGAACTCCTGAGCGGCGATGTTGCGGATCTTCACTTCATCGGCGCTTTCAAAGGTGACGAAGCCCATCTGGGCGTTGCCGTCCTTGGTGGTGATGAAGTTGGTGGCGAAGCCCTGGGCGATGGTCTTGTTCGGGTCGAGGATGTTCTGGGCGAGTTCAGGGCGCTTGTAGGTTTGGGCGATGTTTCCGAGGTAGGGGCCTTTCTGGGCTTCGTCTTCCTTGGTGGTGTGGCAGGCGACGCAGGTCTGGCGGATGAAGAGCTGCTCGCCGAGGGCGACATCGCCTTTGGTCTTCAGCACCTGGGCGATGACGTCCTCGGGCTTCAGCGTGGCGATGGAGGGGCCAGCAGCGGCAGTCTTTTTCGTGAGCTTCATGGCGTTCGCGGCGTTCTTCGCGGCGGCGGCGACGGCTTTGTCCGGATCATCGAGGGCGGCGAGGACTTTATCGGCATAGGCATTGTGCTTCAGCGAGGCAACGGCTTTGAGGATCTGGGCGCGGCGTTTTACATCCTGCCAGCCGTGGTCGAGGGCCTTTCCGGAGAGTTCCTTCGACTCGGGGCTGCCGCTGGTGCGAGCGCTGAGGCTGAGGAGGGCCATGTCCGCCCACTGGGCGGTGGGGGTGCCGACTTTTTCGGCTTCGGTTTCGAGGAGCTGATGATGGTTCTCCAGCTTCGGCGAGGCGAGGTAGGTGGTGCGGGCGGTGTCCTGTTCCTTGCCGGCGCCGGGGATCTTGCTGAGGGCGACGAGAGCACCTAACGAGACGCGTGCTCCATCGGCGCTGTCGGTCTTGGTCAGGGCGGTGATGGTGTTCGCGAGGAGGTTCGCGGCGGTGGCGGGAGGGAGGGTGGAGACATCCATCTGCGCGGCCTGGACTAACAAGGGAATGCCCTCAGCAGGGATGGTTTCGGCATTGGCCAACTGCGCGGCGGCATCTGGCAGAAGCTTAGCGTCGTCCTTGGCGAGTTTCAGGATGCGCTCGAGGGCTTCGTTCGACTGGATGCGGTTGCGGTTCATCTCCTTGACGAGTTCCGCTGCTTCCTCTGGTTGGGCTTTGCTGAGGGCTTCCTTCAGGGCCACCATGACCTTTGGTGTTTCCTCCCAGGCTTCCGGCTGGTAATACGGTCCGCGGGTGTCGGGACGGGTGCCCCAGGAGTCGCCCTTCCAAGTGCCTTCCTGGAAATGGAGGCGGCACAAGGCGGTGAGGAGTCCTTTGCGGAGTGTGCCGTCGGAGGTCTTCGCGAGGCGATCGATAAGGCCATCGACGACAGGGGCCTTGTGCATCATGGCGAGGGCGCGCAGGGCGCTATCGCGGCCGGGTGAGGCGGAGTCGTCGACGTAGGTGAAGGCGAGGGTTTCATCGCCGGTTTTCGCGAGGGAGTGGATGGCCATGTGGCGGACGACGGGGTCGGTATTGCCGAGGGCGAGGTCGTAGATGGCCTTCCGCGCGGGACGGGTCCAGGTCTTGCCGTCGGCGGGGGTGTAGGCGATGGCGCGGAGGAGTTGACCAAGGGCGGCGGGTTCATCGGCCCAGGCTTCGGGGAAGCGGAGTTCGCCTTCGTGACGTTGCACACCAAAGGGTGCGGTCTCGGCAACGGCACGAGCGACGATGGCATCGAACGCGGGATCAGCAGGGAGGGTCTTGATGGCTTCGGCGACGGGCTTGGCTTTCTCCGGGAAGTGGGTGAAGAGGAGGAGCGCGGCGGCGCGGGCTGCAACGGGTTTGGCCTTGTCGGCGATGAGGGAGGTGAGGCCCGCTATAGCGGCTTCGGGCAGGCTGCGGCGGAGGAGTTCGCGCTGGGCTTCCATGCGGCGGCGATAGCTGGGAGACTCCAACAACTTGACGAGTTCAACTTCGGAGGCTTTGGCGAAGTCAGGCAGGGCTTCGGGTTTGAAGTCCTTTGGTTTCACCTGAACGATGTAACCCACGTCGGGGCCGGCCCAGTTGAAGGTGGCACCTTTCCAACTGGCGAGATAGACGCGGCTCATGGCATCGACGTCGCCGTCGGTGGGGCGAGTCATCTTGATGAAGGGCTTGGGTGCTTCGGTTTCCTCATAGGTCGCGCCTTTGGGCTTCACGGTATGCTTCCAGAGGGCGTTCGTGCCCCAGTCGGCGGTGAAGGGAGCATTGGCCCACTCGGCGGGGAAGCCGGGTTCGTCAATGTAAACGGCGCCGCAGCCGGAGCCGCCGCCGTAGTCGGCGAGGGGGGTGATGGCTTCGTCCGCGAAGTTCTTATAGAGGCGCGGGTAGCCATGGTCGTCGAGGCCGGTGAAGTGATGGAAGCGGACGTTCCAGCCGCCGCCGTCGTTGGTGTTATCGCGGCTGAAGATGTCCATGGTGGGGCTGATGGCGACTTCGAGAATATTGCGCGTACCAGTGGAGTAGACTTCGAGGTTCGAGCCATCGGGCTTGAAGCGGATGACGCCGCCATTGCGATGCTGGAGGTGTTTGCCATCGGTGCCAACGGCGTCCATGAAACCGAAGTCACCGCCAGCGATGTAGAGCCAGCCATCCATGCCGAGGCTGAGGCCATTTGTCGTGTGGTCGGCGGGACGATCCGCGAAGCCGAAGGCGATGCCTTTGATGAGGGTCTTGCGGTCTTCCGCGACGCCATCTCCGTCTTTATCGATGAACACGCTGACATCAGGAGGATGGACGAGGTAAAGGCGGTCGTGATCCCAAACAAGACCGCGCGGCGAATCCACGTCCTTGACGAATTCCGTGACCTGATCGGCGCGGCCATCGTTGTTGGTATCGCGCAGGCGAAGGATGCGGCCGCGCTTGGGGTTGCGGCCGAGGGAGCCATTGCCGTCACTGGAGACGAAGAGGTCGCCATTCGGAGCGGCGGCGAGATAGACGGGATAGTTCGCGGCGGGTGGGGCAGCGAAGAGAGAGGCTTCGAAGCCAGCGGGGACGACGACGTCTTTGAGGATCTCGGCCTCCTGTTGGGGCGTGAGCTTGACGATGGCGGGGGTGATGTTGCCTTCTTTGGCGTAAGGATCAGCGGGGGCGTTGGATTCGGCGTTTTGTTGGGCAGCGGTTTTTTGCTGCTTGGCGGCGGATTCCTGGGCGGCGGTGAGTTTGGGGGCGAGGGATTTGATCCCCTCCCCTTTCACGGCGAACTCGCGGATGCTCGCCCAGCCGCCGCCTTTGCGACCGAGGGCGGTGACTTTTACCAAACGGATGTCTTTGGCCTGGAAGGTGTGCTCGTAAGGACCGGGCTTATCGCTCTTGGAGGCATCGGCGAGGACGGTCCAGGTCTTGCCATCGGAGGAGCTTTCGATTTTGTACTGATAAGCTGCTTGGGCGCTCTCCCAGTCGAGTTTTGCGCCGGTGAGGGTTTGGGGTTTTTCGAATTCGTATTGGAGCCACTGGGGGTAGTTTTCCGTCGCGGCGCACCAGCGGGTGTCCTGGCTGCCGTCAGCGGCTTTCCAGGTGTAGTTGCCCTTAGGGGTCTCTTCGCTGGAGGCCGTGATGGTGACGGGGGTGGCATCCTTGGCGGCGGGTGGCGGGAGAGCGGTGGCGGAGGGTTTCGCGGCGGGTGGAGTGCCGGCGCCGGGTTTAGCCTCGGTTTTGATTGGGGCCGAGAGGCGGGTGATGGTGCCGGGGGCGCCGGTGTAGGCGACCATGTAATCCTGGTTCAGTTTGCCACAGGCCCAGAGGAGACCGCGCGTGACGAGGTCGAGGTAGCGGGCATCGCCGACGGTGTCGTTGTTGTGGCCGATGGTGGTGCTGAAGCTTTTGGCGCCTGCCTTTTCATTGGTCCAGGCGACGACGTATTCGACGTCCTTGGTCGTGCCGTCCTTTTGCTTCACCGTTTGTTTGCCGATGGCGAGCGGGTGGGCATCGAAGATATTGACGTTGTTGTAGAGTTCTTCCTTGATGGTGGTCCAGTCGCTGAGGACTTCCGTGATGGGATGCTGGGGATCTACGAAACGGATGGCGATGGGCTCCTGCGGACCGTGGCTGGCGCTCTGGAGGCCGAGGAATTTGAACCAGTCATCGGTGCCGGTGCGGAAGCTATGCATGGCGCAGTGGAGGTTCACCGCAGGGATGTGCTGATGCGCGGCGAGGACGTTTTTGACGAAGGGCAGGTCCTTTACGCTGGCGGCGCATTCGTCGTGGATGACGATGTCGTAGCCCTTCCACCAGTCGGCGCGCCGATAGTGAGGGAACTCGGGGGCGGTGCCTTTGTCTTCGGCGCGGATGATGTCGATCTGGACATTGGCGCGGGCCTGGATGCCATCGCGCAGGATGATGCTCTGCTTTTCGTAGTCATGGCAGCAGCCACCGCAGACGAGGAGGGCTTTGAGGGGCTTTGGGCCAGAGGCGGCTGATTTGGATTTGCCGTTGTCCTTTTCCTGAGCAGAGAGGCTGAAGAACGTGAAAGCGACGAGGAGCGTGGCGAGGCTGAGGGTCAGCGGCAGCGTGGTGCGGAGACAGGGACGTAATTTCATCATGGGCTAGGCAATGGCGAGCAGAGGGATACGGAGCCGGGGACGGGTGTTTGTCAAGGAGGTGCGCCATTCCGCCCCTGCTCGCCGCCCGGGCAAATGAAGTCTAACTGAGTTTTCACTTGTTGCCGGGCAATCCGGCAGTATGCCTGCCCGCGTCTAGCTCTATCTATTCAACAAAAAATCCATGAAGAGACATTTCACCTCCCTTTTCACCGCCATCCTCCTTATTTCTGCCCCTTCGCTGAAGGCGCAGGCTCCTGATGCAGCAGCCGAAGGAAATCCCATCATGCACAGCTTCGGCGCGGTGTCTGCCCAAGCACTCTACGCGACTTACATGTCCATCGCGGAATTGGGTGATCTTTTCGCCTACGCGCCCAAACAGTACGACAAAGACAAGGTCGGCCAATTGGCGACGAGCTACGTGAAGCTCACGGAAGCAGCCAAGGACAGCCTGTCTGATCTGGTCGCGAGTGGCAAACTTGGCACCGAAGATGAAGCCTTCATCAACCAAGTCATTCTGATCAATGACCTCCTGGCCAAAACCGCTCAGGGTCTAGTGGATACGGCGGCTGATGGCACGGAAGAAAACCGGAATGCGTTTGAGAAGAATCGCAAAAAGGCCTGGCAGTCGCTTTCGAAGTTGTTGGGTATCGGGGAGTAGTTGCCCGGCTAATTATTTTGTTCTTATTTACTGAAGACGGCGCCTAGTTGGCGCCGTCTTTTTTGTGTGCATCGGCCCGATTCTGAGACTAAGCTTTCAGAGTTTTCGCGAAGAACTCGACGGTGCGGGACCAGGCGAGTTTGGCGGCGGCCTCGTCGTAGCGAGGGGTGGTGTCGTTATGGAAGCCGTGGTTGGCACCGGGATAGTGGTGGACGGTGTAGGTGGTGCCGGCGCTTTTGAGGGCGGCTTCGTAGGCGGGCCAACCTTCGTTGACGCGTTGGTCGTGCTCGGCGTAATGGATGAGGAGAGGCGCTTTGATTTTGGGGACGTCTTCGGCGGCGGGTTGGCGGCCATAGAAAGGCACAGCGGCGGCGATGACATCGGGCAGGCGCACGGCGAGAGTATTGGACATGCCGCCGCCGAAGCAGAAGCCGACGACGCCGACTTTGCCGTTGCAGGCGGAATGTTTCTGCAGCCACTGGGCAGCGGCGATGAAGTCCTCGGTGATTTCTTCGGGTTTGCGCTTGGCCTGCATGGTCTTTCCATCCTCGTCGTTGCCGGGATATCCACCGAGGGGCGCGAGGGCATCTGGGCCGAAGGCGAGGTAACCCTCAACGGCAATGCGGCGGGTGACGTCCTCGATGTATGGGTTGAGGCCACGGTTCTCATGGATCACGAGGACGGCGGGTTTCTTGGCGGTATCGCCGGAGGGTTGGGCGAGATAACCGCGCATCTTGCCACCGCCTTTGGGCGAATCGTATTCGGCATATTCTGTCTTGAGGCGGGGGTCGTCTTTGGCGATCTGTTGCGCAAACGCGTAGTTCGGGCTGAGCGCATCAAGAATCGCGGCGGCGGTGATGCCACCGACAGCGAATTTGGACGCGCGGTCCAGGAAGTCGCGCCGGGTGATGCGGCTGTGGGCATAGTCGTCGTAGAGATCGAGGACTTGTTGGTCGAAGTCGGCGGCAGTTTTCCGTGTCATGCGAAGCGAGTATGGATGGTTGGGTGATTGATTGTTGGGATGCTGGAAGGCGGGCAGGTAGGTTAGTGTAGAAAGGCTGGGGGCTTTTGGGCAAGCTTTTGTCGTCTTTTCAGATTGGTTGTTGGCGATGATGAGGGTATTTGAAATGCGTGGGGCGATAGGGCCGGCGTGCGAGGTCAGGAATGATGCCAGCGGGTCTGCGCTCGCGCCTAAGCTGCCTTCCCAAACGCCGCTTGGTTACCAGCACAGTCACGATGTGAAGACGACCGCCCAACTGTGGGTAAGGCTCAGGGCTTGGGATGCGGCGACATCATCAGGGCTCGATATTTTCGATGGGGGCGGTTCCCTGCCGGTACTTTTTTACCCACCGTTTGACCACGAAGATGAGGAGCAACGAACTACTAACGCTCAGGATGACGGCGGCCCAATCCATGGGGCTCCAGGGTCCGCCGTGTTTCATGACCCTGCCTCCGACGGCACCGAGATGCCCAAAGATGATGTGTCCTGGGAGCATGGCCAAAGAAGTGGCCAGGAGGTAATGCCAGAAGTCCAATGACGTCATGCCGTAGAGATAATTGCTGAGGCCGAAGGGGATGGGATGCAGCCGCAAGAGCGCCACGATCTTCCACCCTTCTTTGGCGATGGCACCATCCAAAAACCGATATAGCGGGCTGTGCTGAAGACGTCTGGCGAGGCGGGCTCGTCCAAAAATGCGGCCGACCAGAAAGCCGGCTGAGGCTCCGATCATGGCGCCGCTCTGCACGGCTACCAACCCCTTGAAAGCGCCGAAGATGTAACCGCTGGCCAGGGTGAGCGGCAGGCAAGGCAAACCAAACATGCCAACGGTAATGTATAGAAGCGAATAAAGGGCGACTCCGACCCAACCTAGCCTCCGCAAAGGCTCTACTACTTCGTCGAGCCATTGGGCTAAGGGCACCTGCTTTGTGACCAAAAGAAGCGTCACTAACACGAGGATGCCGAGAATGACTTTCCCATACTTTCGCACAAGGGTCATGATGAGGGATTTGCTGCGAGAGCTTTTTTCAAGACATCATAAGCCATGACCTGCTTCCCGCTGCCGAGGTAGCGTAGGGCGCGTTTGATGTGGGCCGTCAAGGATTCGATGGTGGGAGGTTCTGACTGCTTATTCTCTTTGCTTTCTTCTTCCCGGGGCTGCTTTCTCACTGCCGGTTTCGCAGGAGATTTGGCGGGGGGCGGAGGAGCAGGTGGAGTGATTTTTTTCTTCTCTTTGGACATCAAGGCCAGGAAATGCGCGGAAGTGGATGACGTCTTTGGGGCCGCTTTTTTCTTTGGCTCCTGCTGCGCTCTGGGCCGCAGGGGACCGGGATCGAGAAGGTCGTATTTGATGCCGACGACCACCTTTCCTTCAAAGCTTTTCAGCGACTTTGGAAAGAGGAGGAAGATGCCCTCTTTCTCTTTGTCATAACCTGCCGTGGCGTAGTCTTTCTTTGTGCCGACGTTCGACCTGTAAACGGTCATGATACGGTGGCCTTTGATGGCGACCTGAAAGGTCTTGTCTTTGGCGGGCGGCATCCAGAGGGTGTAGGACTCGGGTTTGCCGCACTTTGCCACCACCTGAGAGAAGCGAACCTGCTTTGGCTTCGGCACGGCTTTCAGTTCACTCATCGTTTTGGGATCGGCGGAAACTCGGGATGCGGACGCGTTTATGAACGGCTTCTGGCGACGCAAGCGCGTGGGGGTGGCAACAATCCTGCGGGCAGAATGCAACGGTCTTGACAACAGCCGTGCCGGGGTGCACGCAGCGGGCGAGGCAGTTTCTCTATGACACCCCAGCAATCCGACGCGACGGAACCGCCCTGGGCGGATGCACTTTTAAGGAGCATCGGCCTGGAGCGCGGCAGCAGCGCAGACGACATCTATAAACGGGCAAACGCTCTGGCGAATCGGCATGCTCCGAACACGCGCCGGCTATGGCGATGGATTCTCTTTTTTGAAGGCCTGGCGGTGCTGCTGCCGATGTGCTGGCTGCAGGTGGCTCAAGACGGCTGGCCCGCGGGCACAGTGGCCGTGTCTGTGGCGCTGTGCACCCTGCTTCTACTGGGGGCGTGCTGGTGGGTGCGGTGGCGGCAACAGCAACACCTGTGGACGCGCTCACGCGTACTGGCCGAGATCGCGAGATCTGTAATCGCAACCAAAGGCTGGCCGGGAAATCCGACGCACGAGGCCCTGCGGACGGCGCCGTTCCTGCAACCCCTGGCAAAGATTTTTGCGGAGTCCACGGCTGATGCGAGCAACCCAGACTGGACTGAGATGAAACAGCAGTATCTGGTGGAGCGGGTCGACGACCAAGCGGGTTTCTATGCAAAGAGGGCGAACGAGGCGGCGAAGAACCGGAAAAAACTGAGTGTCTATGTGACGCGATCCCTGGATGCCTCTCTGGCGCTGGCGGTGCTGGGGCTCTGGCTGGGGTTCTTCACGCAGAAGACGGAGTTCTTCTCCGTGTCCGATGCGGATGTGGTGCTGGCACTGATGGGGGCAGGGCTACCGCTCCTGGCGATCCTGATGCAGTCGCTCTCTGCTTATCTAGAACTGAATCGCTGCACTGGGCGCTACGCCCAACAGTGGGAATATCTGACACAAGCCCGGGCTCAATTTGCCGCGACTGCGGATGAAGCGGAGGCGACCGAGATGGTGCAGGAGATCGAGCAAGCGCTGCTCGCGGAAGTGGCAGAGTGGTTTTATGAGATGGATCATGCGGAGGTGTACTATCGAAGTGCGGCTCCGCGGGATTTGACTCCACGATTGCAGCTCACTTCTCTGGAAGATAGCGCGTGGTCCCGCGGGATGACGAAGGTGCTGAATGGAGCAGGGCTGGTGCTGGGCATTACTGGCCGGGTGCTGTTCGGCCGTGTCCTGATCATTGCGCTGACTTCCATTATTACGGCGCTGCTAATCATTTCACGTGCTCCCCAGGATGCGATACAGAGCACCCTGTTGCGCACGGCTGATGGGCAACTGCTGTCTTACAGCGATTCACTCCTAAAGCCATGGGAACCTGACAAAGACAAGGCTGACAAAGGATTTATCCTGATTGCTCATGGGCTGCGGGACACGCCAAATGAGCTTAGGAAAGATGCAGAGGGTAAGAGCACCAAAGGAGATGCCAAAGACCAGAAGGCCGAAAGTCTGCACTGGATGACTGCCATGCAGCAGGCGATCGAGGGGGAACTCAAGGCACAAGGAACGCCAGAGATTTGTCTGGTGGATTGGGGTCAGGCCGCAAGACCCTCTGGAACGGTGATGCTTATCAACTCGGTAAAGCTACTGCTTGAAAGCGATGACAAGACCGCGGCGAAAACAAGAGAGACGCCCGAACCCGAACACTCCGCTACTCAGCCATTGACGACGGCACAAAAGGTGGAATTCGCGACCGATCTGGTCGCGATCCGATCACAGGGGCAAGCCGTTGGCGATGTGGTGGGAATGCGAATCGTGCAGGCCATTCGATCCAAGAATCCGCTATTGGTGGAAGGCAAGCCGATGCATTTCATCGGCCATAGTGCGGGAGGTTTTCTGATCGTTCGGGCGGCACTCGTTCTGAAACGGATGAAGCTTCTACCTAACAACACGCGCATCACCATGCTGGACACACCCCTTCCAGACTGGAAAGATCTGGAGGAACTGCTGGATGGTAAGGACGGCATTACCTGCCACGTCGACTATTACGAGACGTCTCCGTATGCGCTGGATGTGCCAGCTGACAACCAATGGGCGGGATTCAAACGTTACGCGCCAAACGCAGCGCGTGAGAAAAAGGTGACTGGCAATGAGGCGCACTCGTTTGCGCACACCTGGTACATTCAATCCGTGAAGGGAACGCAGTTCGAGAAGGATATGCCGGGGTTCAGCGCGTCGCCGTTCTTAAAGAGATAAGATAAGGAGGAGATTCGGTGTGAGGTGAAAGGGGCGGCACGTGTATTTTCACCCGGCCACTGTTGGTTCCGGCTGACGTGACCGTCGGCGACGGGTGGCGATGCACCATAGCCCTGTCAGCAGGAGAACAGCCCGCCCTGGCTCGGGCACAAGCACGATGGCGATGGAGCCATTCGTCGTGAAGCTGCTGATGTCCCATGCATAGCCAGAGCCAGAGATGTCGGACAAATCAAGGCCAGAGGCCTCATCGCCATTTCCCAGGAGCAGTCCCGTGTAGGTGAAACGGCTGGCGAAGGTGGGCGTGCCAGCAAGGCCCGACCAATCCAGGAGATCAAATACCTGTGTGGTCACAGGGGTGAATGCAGACGGGCCCACCGTGAGATTGGCATTGAACTGAAACACGCTCGTGCCGGTGCCATTGATCACAATCTTGTCCGATGCTCCTGCTAGATTGATGCCGAGGATGACAGTGCTGCCTCCCTCAAAGGCGATGGTTCCTGAGCCGGTGCCCGGTGTAAAAGTAAGAGTGCCGTAACTGGACTGGGCAGGGGTATCTCCTGCATGAATGGTGGAACCCATCTGGGCGGTGAAGCTGGCTCCACGCACGATGCCTGTGCCCTGAAGTGTGGCGGTGGATTGGACCGTGACCGCACCGGCTCCGGTGGAAGCAGCAGCGCCAACGAGAGACAGCGTGCCGGCCGAAACGGTGGTCGCTCCAGCAAACGTGTTGGCGTTTGTCAGGACCAGATTGCCAGCCCCTGTCTTAAGCAACGTCATACCTGCATTCGCCGTGCCGACATCCTGCACGACGCCTGATATGGTGAGGTCCGCTGCGGCACTGGAGGTGACATCGGCGACATTGAACGTGGCTAGATTGACACTCGGATTCACTAAACCGTTAGTCGCCATGCGCACGTTGGCCGTGATGGAGGATGCACTGGTGCCGGTGACAGTGATGGAGGCATTTGACTGAAAGCCGATCCGGAAAAAGTTGCCTGAAGCGCTGATGAGAGCACCATTACTCAGCGTGATGTTATTCGAGTAGTTGTTCATGGTGATACTTAGCACGCCTCCATCCAGCGTGACCGCACGGGCATAACCCAGGGTGTACTCCGCGCCCGCCACAAGGGTGCCTCCGGCATTCACCAAAATCGCGCCGCCCCCGCTGCCATTCACACTCGTAGCCCCGGGCAAGCCGCCCCCGGTAAGCGTAAGCGTGCCGGCATTCACGGTGATGCCTCCAGTAAAGGTATTGACGGCAGACAGGGTGACTGTGCCGGTCTGCGTTTTCACAAGCGCGACTTTGCCGAGTGCGGAGCCGTCTGAAATGACTCCGGAGAAAATGCCGCTGCCAGTCGAGTTATCGGTGCCTAGCGTGAGTGTTTGCACATTCCCCGTGGTGGCAGTGCCGGTAATGGTGCCATTGAGCGTGCCGCCCTCAGTGCCGATGGTCGTATTGCCAGCAAGGGTCAGATTGGCTTGCAAAGTGCGCTGCAAGCGGATGGCCCCACGGTTCTCTATATTTCCGGTGCCGGACACGGTGATGCCGCCGCTGAAGACCGTGGTGTCCGCTCCGCCGCCACTCACTTGTAGCTGGGTGCCGGAATTAATCACCAGCGATGCGGCAGTGGTGATGAGGAGGCCCGCCGAAGAAACCAATTTTTCCCCAGTAGTGCCACCTGGCACAACACTGAGAATGATTTGGCCGGTGAAACCATCGATCGTGCTACCGCCTCCGCCATTGGTGAAGCGAGTCGATCTGATGGCGTTGTTGTTAGAGAACTGCACATTGATCGTACCCGACCCCGTATGAGTTGCGGCTATCTCGGTCGTCGTGGTCGCAGCGTGATTGTAAAGCAACGTGGCTCCGGAAGCGACGTTGACGGTGGTAAGGCTGCCGCCCAGGGCGGACTGCGTACCATTGATGCGAGCGACTAATGTGCCTTGGGTGATGGCTACCGTTCCACTGACGGTGTTGGTCCCATTCAAGGTCAGGGTGCCAGTGCCAGTTTTCGTAAAGCCTGCTGAGCCGGTGAGGATGGAATCAATCTGGGCATTTACATTCGCCGTGAGCGTGGGGGTGGTGCCGGCCAGATTGATCGTGCCGCCGGTTAAAGTGTAACTGCCGGAGCCTGCGGCATTGAAGATGATGCCATTGGCTGTGACGGTCCCAACGGTGACACTTCCGGCTGCGCCACTGCCGGCGCCAAAGGTAGCGACGCTGGTGTTTGTATTTGGCCAGACGACATCGGCGGCGTTATTCCACCAGTTGAGATTGGTCGTATTCCATCCCAGGCCCGAACCGTCTTGAGCTCCATTGGTGTTGGTATCAGCGTCGTAAGTAAGCTGTGCCAACACAGGCATGGCTGAGAAAAGCAATGCCGCCAGGGACAGTCCCCTGCCGACCCGTCTGGCCGAAGAGGATACACCTTTGATTGCGCCACAAAGGGCAATGAAACTGTTAAAAAAATGTAGGGTTAGATGGAGACTGAAACGATGACGTTGCTGCTGATACATAGGGGGCTTGAGAGAATGAGGATTTCCCGGCAAGCGTGCGTAGGCGTTGGTCCCGTTTTCCCAGATCGCTGCGGCAAACAACCCCGTGAGTTATTCACGGACTGGGGGTTTTGACACTCGTCCAACCTGCGATGAATCGGCAGTGAGGGGCTGCCGGCAGTATCGTTGGAAACGAGCGCCAAATCTGGGTTCATGATAAACAAAGCCTGTGCCTTATAGAGGTCAGGCTATGCGACTCGGTTGCAGGAAATGTGAAATTCCGGCCACTTTTTTCGAGTTATTTGATGTTACTCGACAAGATTTCCGTTTTGTCGTCGATAACGTCGATCAACTTAGAGAGCGGTAATCTCTGTGCGCTGTTCAGTTTGACCGATATGCCAGGATGACCTCTCGCCCGCCAACGAGTATTGGTATGTGCGCGGCATCATTGCGTTTGATCCGTAAGTTGCCCGAAGATAGGAGAACTTTCAGGCGATCAATTCTGAAATCGGGCGTCCGTGATCCACAATCGGGGTGGGCCGTCCATTGAGATCAGTGATCATGACCTTGGAGGAGTCGATGCCGAGATGATGGTAGATGGTGGCGAGGAAGTCACCGGGACCACAGGGACGCGAGGTGACGTCTTCACCACGTTTGTCGGTGGAACCAATGATGCCGCCAGTCTGAATGCCGCCACCGGCCCAGATATTCGAGAAAGCGCGCGGCCAGTGATCGCGGCCGGGCTGTAATGTTCCGGCGGGCGCGCTTGCATCCCCTGCCCCCGTGCTACGGTCGAAGCTGATCTTCGGGGTGCGGCCGAACTCGCCGGTAACGACCACCAAGACGCGCTTGTCCAGACCACGAGCATAAATATCCTCAATGAGCGCGGCCACGGCGCGATCATAGTTGGGCATGCGGAAACGCAGTGCTTCGAACTGATGATGATTCACGGCGTGGTCGTCCCAATTGCCAACGCGTCCGCACAAGGGACCGCTGAGGCTGCTGGTGACAAGTTCCACGCCGGCTTCCACAAGACGGCGGGCCAACAAGAGCTGCTGGCCCCAGCGATTGCGGCCATAACGGTCGCGTGTCTGCGCGTCTTCTTTGTTCAGGTCAAAAGCATCGCGGCTTTGGGGGTTCGTGAGCAGGGTGACGGCTTGCGCTTCAAACTCATCCAGCGCACCTAACTCGCCCTCGCGGTCAAAGGCGCGTTCCATCTTATCAAGATTCTTGCGCAGCGCGACGCGTTCGCTGAGGCGGCGAGTTTCAGACTCATTGGCGAGACCGATGTTGGGCACCTGGAAATTGGGTCGGCTTGGATCATCCGTGATCGAGAAAGGGGCATAGGCTTCACCGAGGTAAGCGGGGCCGTTGTATTCCACGGGTGGGAAGACGCCCATGTAGTTGGGCAAAGGGTTCGTGCGGCCACCTTCCTTCGAACGAAGGTAGTGGGCGACGGACATCCAGTCGGGCAGACGAGGCTTGGGCTTGTCCCGCGTGTCGGAATCACCGGAAAGCATCTGCATGGAACCGGCGGGATGGCCGCCGGCTTTTTGATTCATGGAACGCAGGACCGTGAACTTGTCGGCGATCCTGGCCTGCATGGGCATGAGTTCGGTGAACTGCAGGCCGGGGACTTTGGTGCTGATGGTTTTGAATGGGCCGCGATACTCGGAACCGATCTCGGGCTTTGGATCATAAGAGTCCACATGGGACAGCCCGCCGGGAAGCCAGACCATAATGATCGCCTTCTTCTCATGACTTGGCTTCAGCGCATTCTCGGCACGCAAGCGCAAAAGGCTGGGCCAGGTCAAAGAAGCCATGCCGGTCAGTCCGATTTGCATGAAACCACGCCGTGACATGGGGCCACAACAGGCGGAAGAATTAGGCGTGTGGCGGGAAGACATGCGAGATTACTACGTATAAGGGAGGTTTGATATATCAGGGGCCGACTGGCCGCCTATTTCTGAGGCGCTTTAGGCTGTGTTCCCACTTGTGCCGCGAAAGTTGTCAGTTCCTTGCCGGTGCTCATTTCCCACACGCGCAGAACACTGTCTTCACCACCTGCGATGAGGGTATTGGCGACGGGCGAACATGCAGCGGATTGCATGTAGTCCGGCAGGTTGGCGAGGGCGCGAACCTCTTTGCCCTCGTCGCTCAGGATGCGCACCAAATTGTCACCGGCGGAAGTCACAAACTGGTTCGTCGCGCCGATGAACTGGATCGCGGTTACTTCCTTCGTCCAGCCTTCTATCTTCTTCTTCCGTTCGCCGGATAGCATATCCCAACACAGCACCAAACCGTCGCTGCCGGCGGAGGCTAGGACGCGACCGTCGGCGCGGAAACTGACGCCTGCCACATGATGGGTATGGCCCTCGAATGTCCTCGTGCCGGGAGGGTTTTTGAGGTCGATAATCTTGACCATTTTATCGGCGGAACCGGTTGCTAGCGAGTTGCCATCGGGAGAGAAGTCCAGAGAGAGAACGGTGTCCTCGTGAAGGCTTTTGAATTGTTGGGTGATTGCACCTGTGGTGATATCGAACATCAACACATCACCCGTGCGTGAAGGCTCACCACTGGCGGCGGCGAGCGTCTTGCCGTCCGGGGAAAAACGCACGGCGTTCACGCGATCCGTGAAGAGATCGCGATGCTCGTTGCCGCCGATGACTCGTTCCAGGGTCCACTGCGGGGCGGAGCTCGCGGGTTCAGGCGCTTTGCCTTCGTCAACCGGCATGCTGGTGGCGACCGCCCAGGTGCGACGGGTGTCGTCACTGAAGGTTGCGAGAACTTGTTGCGTGCCATCAAGGAATTTGACGGCGACAGGCTTGGCGGGATTCTTCGCCATGGTCTGGCGGAGCGTTTGCAATTCCGTGCTGGCTTTGTCCTGCGTTGTTCTGGCGGCAGCGTTCGCTTGAGTCGCGGAAGCCATCAGGCCGGAGTTTCGTGATTTGGATTCAGCGATGCGTGTCGCTTCGTCTTCGGCGTCCTTGAGATTACTCTCGGTGGCTGCGCTTGCGGCGACTGCTGAGGTCTCCGCGGTTTGGGCAGTGATCAGAGCGTCCTCGGCTTTCTTCAGCTTGGCATCAAGCGCAGCATCTACTTTGCCAGCGGTGAGTTGTTGGGTTTGAGCTTTCAGGACGGCCACGGCTTTGCTGGCGGCTGCGGTGGCGGCAACTGCGGTCGTGATGGCCTTCTGCTTTTCCGGCAGCAGTTTTTTCATGGTTGCCATGGTGTCGTTGGCCTTCTTAAGCAACTCCTCCAGGGCTTTATTCTCGGCGGTGATACGATCGATCTGGGCTTTTTGAAAGGCTTGTTCCAGTCCCTGATAGTCGATGCGGCGCTGAAGCTCTGCCGTCTGCAGGAACGCTGCTTTGCTGCCGCGCAACTCATTCAACTGCCTGGCCGAGGCGGCATCCCAAATGCGAACTGAGCCATCTGAGCAACCGGTGGCCACGCGACTGCCGTCTGCCGACAGGCTGGAGCACACGACAGCGATCTTTCCGGTCTCGGAGATCTTCTTGATGAGGTCTTCTTTCGGTGCCGCTGGGGTGTCGGAGACAGGATTGATGCCTGAGCTTTTCGAAGGGGCGAGCTTCCAGATTTTCACTTCGCGAAAACTGCCGCTGGCGAGGCGAGCTCCGTCTGGACTGAATGCCAAAGCTTGCACGAGGCCGCGATGGGCGCCCGCTGCTTTCTCTGCAGGATCCGCGAGTCTTGCGATGAATTGCTGCGTCGCGAGGTCATAGAGATCGATTTGATTTGAGCGGCCACAAGCGGCGTAACGGCCGTCGCTTGTAATGGCGACGTTGTAGATGGGATGCACGCCCGATACAACAGGCCGCCAGGTGACGGCGTGCTCCTGCCTTACGGACGATTTCGCACCTTGATCAATCCATTGCTTTAGAAGCGCGATCTCGGCCTGAGTGAGCTCCACGGCTCCCGACTTGTTGTTCGGGGGAGGCATCTCCATGTCCTCTTTATGCAGGGACGCGAGCACGACGAGGCTTTCCGCGCTCTTACCGGGGACCAGACCGGGGCCGGACTCACCGCCTTTGATCATTAACTCCGGCGTCTCCATATCGAGATCGGCCTTGGCAGTTGTCTTGTTGTGGCAGGCGATGCAGTTTGCTTTCAGGAAGGGGTAGATGTCCTTATAGAAGTCCAGGTCGGCTGCCAATCCGGCAGACGAAATCCCGCAGAGAAGGATGGATAAAAGTTTTGTGCGGGGGACCATGATGGGGGTGTCAAGGTTTGCCGGCGGGGGCCGCGGCGACTTGAGCATCTTTGACGGAAATGCGGATTGGCTCGGACACGATGATCTCCACGGTATCCTTCGGTTCGGCGGCGGCGACGACCGATTTCATCCGTTTGGTGGCAGCTTCCATGGAAGCGTCTGCCTGTTTCTTTTTGTCAGCCGCGCCGGCGTCGGTGGCGGCCAGTTTTGCGGCGGCTGCAGCGAGTTGTTGGGCTTGTTTCTGTTCCGCTTCGGCGAGTTGAATCTCAGTCGGATTGTAGCGGTATTTGCTCACGGCTGATCCATAGAGCGCGAAGGCATAGTCGCCTGGAGCCAGCTTCAAGGCGGCGGTGTCCACGATCACTTCAGCCGTCGCAGCCTTGATGGGGATGTCGACGTCTTTCAGAGTCGTGAAGCCGTTGCCATAGGCTTTGAGCTTGAGGGAGGTGCCGGTGAATTCGTTGCGCCAGGTCACCTTGAGCGGGATCGTAAGAGTGGCTCCCGTCTTCACCTCAAGGGTATTGTCAGCGGCCACGGCAATGGTGACAGGAGCCGCTTCCGAGTCAGTTACCGATACAGGCACGTCAGCGAGAAGCCGTGGGGAAGGAATCTCCGACTTCGCGTCCACCACCGGCCAGGCCATGCTCGCCATGGGGCAAGGACGCTCAATCACATTGTCCTTTATTGATGCCCTGCCGGATATCTTGGCGAGGGCAAAGCCGGGCTTCACATCGCTGGAGGCAGTGAGGATCAGATGCCCATAGGATTTGCCGCTGCCAATCTTAAGCCCTGCCGCCGTGACGCCTGGAGGAAGATCGCTCATGACGATATCGATCTCGCCATCGAATCCGTCCCGGCGCTGCACCACGACTTCAAAGACCCGCGATTCCCCAGCTCTGAGAGCCAGAGGCTTGGAGAACGCGGAGCGGTCGCCGTTGCGCAGAGTCATGTGCACGGCCCAGGCCACGAGCGAGAAGTCGGGTGTGGCCTGGCGGACAACGAGCCGGTAAAAGTTATTCGGATCACTGCGGGTTCCGCCGAAGAGGTCGCGCACTTGCAGGCGATATTTGCCATCTTCTTTTACCTCAAACTTGCCGTTGATATCCGGTGAGCCGGCGTCATAAGGCGGGCCATCGTAGGAGTAGCCATTGCTGGAGACTTTCATCGGTGGCGCGATATCGTAGAGCTCTGCGACATCGGTGAGAATTTCCTCGTCACCGTTCGTCTTCACCTGTTGCACGAGGACGAACGGATCTGTGTTCAAACCCAGACGCTCTGAGGCGACCTCCACCCACCAGACTTCGCCTTTTTTGGCGGTGAACTCGAAAGTGTCCACATCTGCCGCTGGGTAGAAGCTGCCCTGAAGATCACAAGGCAACGATACCTGCTGTGTTTGCGTCGACAGATTGTTAGGTTCTTTTTCGCTGACCGACGCTTTAGTGGCCAAGCCAACCGGCGGCCATGACATGGCGCTTACTTTGCGCGTGGAGGGCTGACGCATAGCAGATCCTTGCTCCGGCGACTCTTGAAGGGCGAGACGATAGAAGTGGCGGTTGCCTCCCTGGAAGGTCAGGTCATTTACTTTGATGAGGTAATCTCCGTCGGCGGGAGGAATGAAGTCCAAGGGACCGCCGGTGCGATTGGCGATGAGATCGCTGCCGGTAGCATCGGCGAGGATCACTACGGGCGTGAGGCGGGAATCAATGCCCGCTGCGGCGCAATCCACAGTAACGCGTTTGCCCTTCGTCCCTTTGAACGAGTAGTGGTCCACCGCACGCTTCGTCATGGTGGCATTGCAGATCGAGTTGGTGGCGAGCGGCATGGCGGCGGCGGGCGTGTTGTTCGCCGTAGTCCGCGTAACCTCGGGAAGTTTGCTGACGGAAAATGCGCGCGCGGATGAAACTCCCAAGCGCGAGAGCACATGCGCGTCATACACGCCGACGGCGGCTTCCTGGGCGATGCTGACCAGGTATGTGTTCGGAACAGGTTTGCCATCGGCAGCCAGTACCGGTTTCGCCTTGATCGAGGGACTGGAGAACAGCAGTTCCGAGATGTTTTCCAGATTGTCGCCCGTGATGGTGACCTCGACCTCAGTACCCGCCTGCCCACCCATGGGCATGATCGTCAGCAAGCGAGGCAGCGGCAAGGTGACCTGCTGGGAATAGGCGACCGTGGCAGTGAACACCGCGACGAGAAAAAGGCTGATACGAAACTGAGTCATACGTGATTACCGAGTGGATCCGAAAGGAGACGAAAAGGCAGGTCAGTGGTTATAGAGAAACTCTTTGGTATTCATGATGGCCCAAAGCAGATCTTCATAGGCGCGGCGTTTAGCCCTGGCGGGGTTGAGAGGCTTTCCTTCAGGATCAAAGCTGGCCTGTTGCACATAGGCATCGCTTTGACGGATTTCTTCCGCAGTGGGTTCTCTAGAGAGTGCTGCAAGATAGATTTCACGGATGCGAGCTGGATCCGACATGGCTGCCTTCGTTAACTGGTCGGCACGTCCGTTAGGCGCATCGAGCTTGGCCTTCACGTCGGAGGCGTTCATGAGGTGAAGGCTTTGCGCAAGGCTGGAGGACTGCACACGCTCGCATTCACACACACTGGAGCCTTCTGGGCGGCCGAACACTTTCAGAAATGGCGACGCCTTATTGTAACTGTTGTCCGGGAGGGAAACCGCACGCGTGCCTGGTGGCACATCGGCGAAGTCCGACACGGCCCCGGTCACTGTATCGATGGAATCCAGCAGAACTTCGGCCTGCATGCGGCGGGGATAGAAGTGCGAAAAATTCTGGCGGTCCACTGCATTGTGGTCGTTCGGGACGGCGCTGCATTGATAAGCATGGCTCTGCGTGATGATCCGGACGAGTGCCTTCAAGTCATAACCGCTGCCGGTGAAGTGTTTCGCGAGGGCATCGAGCAGCTCAGGATTGGTGGGCGGATTCGTGTCGCGCAGATCGTCCTCCGGTTCCACCAAGCCACGTTTGAAGAAGTGCTTCCAATAGCGGTTTACCAAGGCTTTGGCGAAGAAGGGATTCTGTTTGTCGCTCATCCAATCCACCAGCTTCAGGCGAGGGTCTTCATCAGGGGCGATGTTCAGCGGGTCCTGTCCCAAGCCGGCCGGCTTGAGCATGACGTGCGTTTTGCGATGTTCCGTCTGGGCAATACCGCGCTTGTGGAAGATGAGATCTTCCCCTGCGATGGCAGTGGGCTTGCGTCCAACCTGACTGAAGAACGCGGCGAAATGGTAGTAGTCGCCCTGGCTCCAGCGTTCAAAGGGGTGGTGGTGGCACTGAGCGCACTGCATGCGCACCCCGAGGAAAAGCTGCGCTACGTCTTCGAGTTGCTGGGCAGGCTCCTTGACCCGTTTATACCAAGCGACGGGCGGATTTGAAACGATGGTGCCCGTGGACGCGAGGATCTGGCGGACGATCTGATCGTAGGGGGCATTCGCCAGAAGGCTGTCTCTCATCCAGGAGTGGAAGGCGAAATTGGCCGTGATGTCTGCCGCATCATCCCGCTTGTTCTTGAGCAGCGCCGTCCACTTGTTGGCGAAATAGTCGGCATAACCGGGACTGGTGAGCAGAGCTTCCACCGCCTTGTCGCGCTTGAGCGGATCAGCGTTCACGAGGAAGGCTTTCGTTTCTTCCAATGTGGGCAGCCGCCCTGCGATATCGAGAGAAACACGGCGAAGGAAGGTGGAATCATCACAAAGCGACGAGGGCGGAATGCCTAATCGCTTGAGATTGGCGAAGACATGGTCATCCACGAAGTTCCGGGAAGATGGCACGGAAGCGACCGGCGCACCGAGCGGGACGGAGATGCTAAAGACGGATACCTGACCGGCATACCGGACCATGATCGCGAGATTGCCGGGGACATTGAGCGTTTTGACCTGTCCGCCTTCGCCGACTTCGGCCATCGCGACATCATTGGGCTCATAAAGGGCGAGGTCGGTGACATTGCGATTGGTTCCGTCCGAATAGTGAGCCGTGACCATTAGCTGTTGCTTGGTATTGGCCTGGAGGGTAGCGCGGCTGGGCTCCACACTGATCTTCGCGAGAGTCGGTTCCTTCTCCTGAACGTAGGGCATGCCTTCCGCAATCCACCGCACGATCGCCTGATAGTATTCGGAGCCGGGCTCGATCTTCTTGCCACCACCATGAGGCGTGGTGTTGGTTCCCTTGGTGAGCAGAAGGCTCTCTTCGGGTGCCGGAGGAAACACCCGTCTCCCCTTCCCTTCTTTGACGATGTGCTCGTAGTCCTCCTCTGTCTCAAAACCCAGGAGGGAAAGGCGGAATCCGCGCTGGCCGGTGATGGCCTTGGCATGGCAGGCGCCGGTGTTGCACCCCGCCTTTGTCAGGATTGGGGCGATGTCATTGACGAAACTGAGCGGGCGTGAGGGTTCGTTTGCGAAGATTTCTCCGCAAACGACAAGGACCATCGAAGCAATGAACTTAGCGATTTTATCTCTCACGTAGAGGCTTATACGGTCGCAAGAAGAGGAATTTCGCGTGCGATCGCAAAAAATCGGGCGTTGGAATGGCTTGTGTTCCCCCTAGTCCGGCACCATGCCCGCGCACGCTGAGGCAAATTCGAATATGTGGGCATGAAACACCGATTTTCGCTCCTCTCTTGGGCTGCCGTGGTAGCGGCCAGCTTTGTCCTCATCTCTTGTGACGATACCAGCCGGTCCGGGGAAGCGCATACCAACGGCGCCAATCCAAAGGATCATGCGGTCGAAGGAGTAAAACGGGTGGATCCCTATCCGCCATCAACCGATGTGAAAACGGAGAAATCAGACGGCACCGTGAATGAAGCGTCCCCTAGTCCGAAAGCGAACTAAGGGCAGGTTATAATCACCAATTGCGAACGGTGGCGTGGATCTTATTTCCGCCACCGCCTTTTGGAGTGTCTCGGGGCTCTATTGCCCCGCTCCGTTTTGGCCCTAGCCTGCATCTCCTCCTCAGCTTGCATAGCTTCAGGCAAATCCAATTCGTCATCACCCTGGAAAGTCACCGCCATCGTGATGACATCTTCGTTTTTGTTCATGCGAGGGCCGATCAAAGTAACACTCAACTGCTGGCGGCCCTGTCTCCGTAGAAAGTCCACCAAAGGTTCGACTGCCTCGCCCAGTTCTTTCATCTGCGCGTTGGTAAGGGTCATAATAGGTAGGGTTACGCCTATCATTCGCCGATCAGACCCTAGCTGGATTGCTTGACTCGCTGCGCTTATAAATATTCCGAAAGCTACTCATCCTCAAGAGAGTCCAGATGAGACTTGGACGCAAAAAAGACTACAAGCGGCAGTGCTTCACCAGATCATCCAGCGTGAAGGTTTTCCGTGCGCCAGTCTTTACCTCCCGGAACGTGATTTCATACCAGCTCGTCATGCGGCTAGGGAGGTAGCTTGAGCCATCCACGCGGATGGGGCGCTTCGAGATGACTCTTTCCATGACCCGTTCATATCGGGACAATGGCAGGGAGCGGCGACGGCGGCGCATCCATCTGACGGTGCGGCCCACATCCTCATAGCTGGCGGGCCTCGCCTCGAAGTCGAGAAGAGAGCGAGCGCGTCCGTCGAGCACAGCGAAGACATGCTCGGAAGTTTCCGCACCGCCCATGAGTTGAATTTGCCCGGCGCAGAGCGAGGCGATCTCCTGGGCCGCCTCTCGCAGGCTCCGGCATTTATGATCCTGAAACCGCCAGTTCCGGGCATTGATGTCCGCCGCAAACGGATTGCGATCATAACAATCGAAGCGAGCCAGCCAGCCCTTGCGGGAGGTGTGTTTCCGGGGTTTAAAACCGGCGACGACAGGAACGCCCTGCGCATCCACCTGAGTCATTTCGTAGTCGCTCCAATGCATCACACCCCATGCGATGCCGATGGCGGCACTGACCGCCGCCATCATGAGATCGGGGTCTGGAGTGAAGTCAGCGGTGATCTCAATACGACCTCCGCGTGGGCGGACTCCGATGCCGGTGCTTTGCCGATTGGCGGCCAGAAGCATGGTGGGCAGGGGCAGGACATGACTTAACAGCCACGCCAGCCGCATTTCGTCTCGTCCCTGGCCGAGAAACCGCGCCGGAAAGGAAAGATTGTAGTGGGTACTGAAGCCTGCCAACTGATAGACATCGCCTGTTTGCGCCTCCAGAAAATTCAACTCTCGCCGCAGATAGACGATTTGCTTCCAGAGCGACTTCACTGCACGCACGCAGCAGCCTTCTTCCACCTCGATTATAGGGGTCGCGACTTCGATGACACCGGTATCGAAGTAGATCGCCCCGCCTGATGGCAGATGATAGGACTTGCCGGAACGGGGAATCATGACCTCACGCACGAATTCCTGAGGGTCACGAAAGATCGCCTCCGGACGCTGAGGCTTGCCATTGACCAGCAGCGTGAACTCCGCCTCCAAGCCGATGACGGGGACCGGCGGCTCCCCCACCGGCTGCTGGTTTTTGGAACGGCTGGCGCGCTGTTTGATCTCTTTCACCTTTAGGGATGATTCGAGTGTGAATGCCGTCAACGGCTTACTTACTGATCACTCAACTTACGCGGCGCCATGCTGACATATCCGATGTCCACGTGAAGGTGATCATCCGTCTGGCCCTCGCCAGTGCCATAGGGCGCCACATACACCTCCGCGCCAAGGGTGGCGAAGAATTGGCCATATTTCACAATCTTCTCCTCATCGTTCAAATAGGTGTCGCCGATCCGGTAAATGTTGGCGCCCGTGCCCCAGTTATGAACGCCCGGGCTTTGGGTGAGGCGATGAGCCGGAGACCGGTAACCGCCATTGGAACTGATATAGACCTTTTCGCCGCCGGCCTTCTCACGGAAGTCCTCCAGGTAGCGGGCCAGAACCCCCACGGCGAGGGGGACATAATGGGGCGTCTGCCGCAAGAGCGCCTCCGCTTCCAGGGAATCCACCAACATCAATTCGGCCAATGCAAAATGGGGTGTAAGCATGGTCTCCTGGGCCTGCTTCCAAGTTGCCACTTCGTAAAAGAAGCGCGGCAGCCGTCGGTGGATGCCTTCCGCATCCGTCACCAATTCGCCGGGACGCAGGATGTCCCGGTAGGGCTGGGGCAGATCATTCCCTGAGACGATGCGGAGCTCGGTTTGGTTAGCCATGGGATTTCTCTACTTCTTGCGGAGGGCGGCAAAGACCGCCTCGCTGATATCCGCGACGGGGCCGTGTTGGATGGATTTGTCTGGGGCTACCTCTGTGAGGATGGCAAGAGCGTAGGGTTTCCGGTCTTCATAGAATATAAGGCCTGCATCGTGGCAGCAGGTCGAAATCTCGCCCGTCTTGTGCGCCACGCGGACACCTGAAGGCAGTTTCTTGGGAATCATAGCGTTGAATTTCTGGTCGAAGAGGATTTTCAAGATCCGGTCTCTGCTGTCTGGCCCAATCCAGGTGGCGTCCTGGATGACGCGGAGAATCTTCACGAGACCGGACGCGGTGACTTCATTATTGATGCCTTTTTCGTGAGCGGCAGTGTCTTCCACGCCGCGTTTGAGCTGCACCCCCTCGATGCCCGCGTCGTTGATCGCATTTTGTGCCCAGTCCAAGCCTACGTAGTTCAATAAAAGGTTGGTCGCCAGATTGCTGCTCACCGTGATCATTTGCCGCAGCAGCTGCTCGACTCGCATATTCCGGCCGATCCGCTGATAAGTTTCTTCATCCGCATCGCGCCCCCGCTCCAGGCGAAAGGGTTGGCCATCGGCGACGCTCAGGAATCGGTTTCGCACGTGGAGGAGGTCATCCAGTTTGAGTCGGCCACTTTCTGCGGCTTTGAACACCACCAGCAAGATCGCCAATTTGATGGTACTGGCCGCGTGAAAGTACGTGTCCGCGGCATAGCCAACCTCCTCGCCACTTTCGTAGTCGTAAACAGCAACGGCGGCGCGTGGAATGCCGGCGTCCGTGATGATTTTCTGGATGGCATTTTCGAGGGCCATAAGGTTCTATCGTTAGTCATTCCACATTCTCACTTCAGCTTCAAAATGGGTGTTTGATTTTGGGGAAGTGTTGCTTTGGTGCTAAGCGATAAGTTAATTGAAGGTGCAACTGCTAAAGAGCGCGCTTCGGATAGGTTCTGACACAAGGAGTTAGCAAGGCCAAATCACGGATTTATCCGTTAGAGTAGCACAATTTCGCGTCCGCAGGCCAAGTCGCTAGCAATGGTGGCAGACTTGGCGGAATAATTGCGATCCCCTTTAATTAACATGCGCTTACTTTCTTGTCTCAGTGTCACCTCCATCCTGCTGCTGGCGACACTGTGTCCATGTTACGCAATTATCGATAATTCCAGTGTAAGTCCGGGGAACGGCGGACCCGATGAACTGGATGATGTGTGGCAAACGATCTTCAACGGCTGGGGCTTAAGCAAAGATGGAGACGAGGATAGCGATGGCAGTTCCAATCTGCTGGAATCAATCGCGGGGACTGATCCGCGGAATGGCGGGGATTCCCACCGGATGAGCAATATGACCGTTTTCGGAGAAGCGGTTATCATCACTTTCAAAGCCGTGGCCGGGAAGAGCTACAAGGTGCTGAGCGACACGACGCCAGGGGGCAGTTACTCCACCGTGGAAAACCTGATTTCGCCTGCCGCCGGGCCTGCTTTTGTGGCGACGTCTAACAATGCTGCTCAAACGGTTAGCGTGGCTGAGACGCCGGGTGTGGCCAAGTTCTATCGCGTCGAGGTGTCAGACGTGGATAGCGATGGGGATGGCTTGAGCGATTGGGCGGAACTTCAGACTGGCTCGAACCCGCAGTCAGCGGACACCGATGGAAATGGGATTTCGGACTATGAGGAGCTTGTTCCGGATGTGTCTGTCCCGGGTCAAGTGAGCATCGCCGCCTCACAATCGCTTGCCTCAGAAGATGGTCCGCAAAGTGGAACCCTTTTGGTCAGCCGGAGCAATGGGGCCGGCGACTGTGTTGTGTCGTACACGTTGAGCGGCACGGCCACCTCTGGGATTGATTACTCCGTCAGCCCTGGCTTTGCCGTGAACTTTGCTGCTGGCGAAAAGAGCAAAACCATTCTCGTGAACCCTGCTGTGGATGGTGCGCTGGAAGGGAGTGAGTCTGTAACGGTGACTCTCACCGGGATATCGTCCAGTCATCCAGCGGCTCCGGTGATCGGCACGCAGAATCAGGCAAGCGCCATCATCTATGACTCCACCGCCGCCACGGGCACCGGTCTCCTGGGACAATATTATGACCACGCCAGTCTTACTGCCGCACATGCGGCCAATTTCGGTAGCGCGAGCACCTATGCCTATACGAAGACCGGTAACGGGGCTCCGAATACAGGAACCATTGTCATTCCCTGCACATATAATGGATCGCCCGCATTGCAGGCGGGGCAGCTAGTGCGGTTGAGTTTCGCGGGCGGGACGCTCAACACCATTGTTTACAATCATCTGGATTACACTGTTACCGCCGTGAGTCCTGGTGTGAGTTTCACGGTGAGCATCACAGGTAATTCGCTGCCGAACAGCAGTGGCGGCGATTGTTTTTACAGCTTCCAATCGATCCCCCACCCTCCGGTGGTTGAGCGAGTGGATGCTACGGTGGACTTCGACTGGATCTACGGGACGCCGAGTGCCGCCGCGATCACCGTAGGCAGCACGCGGACTGATCAGCCTGACAATTTATCGTCCTACTGGGAAGGCTACCTTGCTCCTGGCAGCGCGGGGTCCTACCGATTCCAACTGGATGCAGATGACAAAGCGCGAGTGCTGCTGGACCTGAACCGGAATGGGACTTTTGAATTGCCCTCAGAGCAGGTGGTTGAGCATGGCTGGGACACGCCGGGCACAGTAGGCACCTTCATTCAAAGCGGAGCGGTGACGCTGGCAGTCCCTGCGAATGCTGCTCAGCGCTATAAGATCCGCGTTGAGCATGTGGAGACGACAGGAGAGGCCCGGTGCCGTCTGCAATGGCTCACCCCGGGCTCCAATTCCTACGGGAACATTCCAACTACCAATGTCTTCGCTCACGCGTCGTCGATGACCTACAACTACACGCGCACCGGGACAGGATCACCGAATGCAGGGAACGTCATCGTGACCCTGAACAATCATGGGTTGGCGGTGAACCAGACCGTGAACCTATCTTTCGCGACAGGGAATTTGTTCACGCCCGCTAATGGAAACTTTCATGGGAGCTACACCGTTACGGCTATGACGGCGAACACCTTTACGGTAGCAATCTCTGCGGCCAGTCTGCCTGCGAGTGGCACCGGCACGGGTTATGTTTTGAATACGCCGGCAGCTACGACGAATGGCTGGTATAGCATGATCTATCCGAATACCACGTTCTCGGGAGTTCCGGGTCGCATTGGTGTGGATGGCATGGGCGTGACGACGTCGAACAACGGGCTCTGGGGAACAGGAACACCGGCAGCGGGTCTTATCGATCCCGAGACTTTTTCGGCTCGTTGGACTGGACAGGTGCAGCCGCAGTTCTCTGAGGAGTATACGTTCATTGTGAATGCGGATGATGGTTGTGCCCTGTGGATCAATGGGCAGTCGCAGGATCTACGCACGGTCGCTGCCAACAATCGTGGCGGCGGCGCCTATATCTATAATGCCAGCACGGGTGATGTGGTGGTTACCTATTCGGATATCGTCATTGATCCGAACAGCTTTGCGGTTGGTGAAACCGTCCGGACCGATCCACAAGCTGGGCCGCTCAGCCATACCAATGGCAGCAGCTATAACTATAATGAGATCAGTGGCGTCATGACGGTGAACTATTCGAATCTCACCACGGTGAACCCAGGCGGGTTTCAGAATGGTAACGTGATCGAGATGGATCCGGCTGATGGACCGCTGGCTGCGCTGAACACGCTGCCGTATGCCATCTCAAATGTCACCGCGACGACGTTTGACGTGAACATTGGCGCAGGTCTGTATAACTCCGGTAGCGGCAGCATCAACGTTTTCGATACCAACGACTGGGTGGTGACCGCGGTAACAGCCAATACCTTCACCTACAATGTCGGCGCTGGGAAATACCTTACTGGGAGTGGCACCATCAATGTTGAGATCGCGAACAAGGTGCTCAAAGACTGGTCAGCATTCCAGGCGGAGCGTTATGTGCGCATCCCCATGGTCGGCGGTGTGCGTTACGACATTCGCCTCGACTACTATGAAAACACTGGCGGGGCGAATGCCCGCCTTTATTGGTATAGCGCGAGCCAGCCGAAGCAGATCATTCCTTCTTCGCGGCTCTATCCATCTAGTGCCGCTCAGGCTCCGGTAGCCCATACGAGCAATACCAGTGCGGTGGCCATCGTCGGTGGCAGTTTTTCGCAAAACGTCAGCGGAAGCAATGGCGCCAGTGTCACGGTGAGTGGATTGCCTTCCTGGGCCACTTATCAAAATGGCGTCATCACTGGCACGCCTCCTACTGGAGGTGGCGGAGATTATCAGATACTCATCACGCTCACGGGAGCGAATGGCGTGAGCACGTCGGTTCTCAATCTGCATGTGGAAGAGACCGATGGCGTGGCGACGAAAGACTACTGGACTGGGGTGAGTGGCAGTGGGATAACGTCCATCCCCATCGGCACTTCGCCTACTGGATCGGACACGGTCACTTCGTTGCAGGGAGCCACGGACTTCGGGGACAACTATGGCACTCGCCTGCGCGGTTACATCACGGCGCCGCAGACGGGAAATTATTACTTCTGGCTGGCCGCGCATGGTGCGGCGGAACTTTGGATTTCCAATGATAGTGAAACGGTGAATCTCTTTAAACGCGCCAGCGTCACTACCGGTAGCGCCACACCGCAGACGTGGAATGCTGAGGCTGGCCAGAAGTCCGCATGGCTGGCGCTGGAGGAGGGAAAGCGGTATTACTTTGAGGTTCTCTATAAGGCCGGTGCTGGCACTGGGGACAATGTCGCCGTGGGCTGGTCGAAGCCCGGGCAAAGCACTTCTGTTCCTTCGGAAGTCGTGCCGGGTCATGTGCTGGATGAATATGTGCCGCAGGCCACGAACGCCGCCAATGGCACTCTGTATGTTTCGACGATGCTGTCTCAAAATGGGGCCATCACGGATGGTGTGGGCACTTCGACATTGCGTCTGAGTGAGGATGAGACAGTTGCGTATGTGCGTTTCGCTTACGGAAACCTAACTGGCGAATTGACCGACTGGCATGTGCATGCTGACGCGTTTCTGAATCATCCTTCTGCGATCATCTTTGATGGTGTGGAGCCGCCTCCGGGAGATGGGCTACAGTCCGACGGCAGTTTCAAATGGACCCTGGCACCGGCTGGGACGTTCTCGTTGGCAGAGATCAAGGAACTAATCAAACAGGGGAAAGCATATATCAACCTGCACACGGCCTTGTATCCCGCGGGAGAGATACGGGGGAACTACACGGTGGCTGCTGGATCGCGCACGTTCACACCGCCGGCGGCTCCGCCTGCATGGACAAACGACAACACCACCGAAGCGGGAGCGGCACGTTTCCTCAATCAAGCGACGTTCGGGGCGAGCATCAGTGACATCACGGCGCTGAAGTCGATGGCCAATTATGAGACCTGGATCGACGACCAGTTCACGAAGCCGGTGGGACAACACCTGCCCGAAGTGATTCGGCTGGAAGGCGCCAGTGTCCAAGGGGGAAATTTTGATGAGTCCCTTTCTTTCAATGCCTGGTGGTGGCGCTCCGTGACTGGGGAGGATCAGCTTCGTCAGAGGATCGCTTTTGCCCTGAGCGAAATCCTGGTGATCTCTGCAACGGGGCCTCTCGACAACAACGCTTTGGCCTTGTCATATTACTACGATCAATTGTTAGGGAATGCCTTTGGCAACTTCCGGGACATCCTGCAGACGGTGACGCTGACTCCTTCCATGGGCCGTTATCTGGACATGCTGCGGAACGACAAGCCGGATCTGAATTTGGGCCGTATCCCGAACGAAAACTATGCTCGCGAGATCAAGCAACTCTTCTCAGTAGGACTGTTCCGGATGTGGCCGGACGGCAGCCTGATGCTGGATTCCCATGAAGCTCCGGTGGACGTGTACAGTCAGAGTGAGATCATCGGCTTTGCTCATGTGTTCACCGGTTGGGATTACGGCTATGATGGCAGTTACCGCACCGCACTGGGGGCTGTGGGCAACTGGACCCGGCCGATGCGTGAAGTCCCGGCCCGGCATTTCACTGGAACCAAGCGGCTGCTGAACAATGAGGTTCTTCCCGGACTGGCTACGCTGGGTGGGCAGACGCTGGATCCCTATGCCACGCATACGTCGACGCAGTATAATAAGGCAGAGTATCAGGCTCTTCCATCACAGGAACTGACCATGGCTCACGATCAACTTTTCAATCATCCCAACGTCGGTCCTTTCATCTGCCGTCAGTTGATCCAGCGTCTGGTGACGTCCAATCCCTCGCGCAACTATCTCTATCGCGTGGTGCAGAAGTTCAATGACAATGGCTCCGGCGTGCGCGGCGATATGAAGGCCGTGATCAAGGCCATCTTGCTGGATTATGAAGCTCGCAGCAGCGATCTGCTGGCTGAGCGCTCGTTCGGAAAACAGCGGGAAGCACTCCTGCGAGTGACCGGGGCAGCACGTGCCCTTCGTCCGGCAGGCTGGTCCGGCAATTATGTGCAAGACGGCGGCCGGACCATCACGATCAATACCTCCGCACCTCACAATCTCACTTCGGGGAACGCTTATCTTGGATTCACATCGGGTTATCCCGCGCCGTGGAGCGGAACCTACGCCATCACGGTTACGAACCCGACGCAGTTCACCATCCAAGCGCAAGGCTGGACCCAAGGCACTTACAGCATCCCGGCAAACTCCACTACCTGCACGGTGACCATGACCAATCACTGGCTGCAAACAGGCCATAAGATCTTCGTGGACTTCGCAAGTGGCGGTGCTGACGGTGTGGCTGGCTTGGATGGTCAAGTTTATCAAGTTAGCAGCGCCTCGGCTGAGTCAGGCACGAATGGCACGTTCACATTTAACATCGCGTCCGGCACGAGCGCCGTAGCGCGCACGGGCAACATCGTCATTCCACGCTTCAATCCGGGCAGATACACTACTGCGAGTTCAGGACTGGCTGCTCCTCAGGATCGCCGCATCACCATGGACACGTATTTGAATCATGATCTGGCCGTAGGCGATCAAGTGCAGCTCAACTTCTATGCAGGCAGTCCTCAACCGGTGGACGTGGTGGTGACCGTCGAGTCCGTGGTTGATGAAAACACCTGGACGTTTCTGGGACCGGCTGCCGGGACCAACCTCTCTCCCAATCAAGTTTCCGATAGCATCTATCAGTTTCCGCTGAAGTCGCCGCCGGTGTTCCGAAGCGGAAGTGTAGGGACACGCCCAGGCACCTTCTCAATGAATAACACGGATGTAGATCTTGCCCAGACCCCGCTGAATTCACCCACGGTGTTCAACTACTTCCTGCCGGACTACAAATTCGCGGGCTCGCTCGCTTCTCAAGGAATCACAACTCCAGAGTTCCAACTAACGTCTGAGACCAACGTGGTGCGTCAGGCCAACTACCTCTACAACGGCATCTTCGGCTCCAGCGCCACCAATGGCACCAGCAGTTTCAACAACGGCAACAATGCCCTGGTGATGGACATGACTCCGTGGATGAGCGCCACGGCCTCGAACGATGGACTGGGTGATCCGGCCAACGACACGGTCCCTTGGACGCACAATCAAAACCTGCCCACGCTGATCGATCATTTCAACGTACTGCTCACGTCAGGTCAAATGCCTGCTGGCGGGAAGAGTGTAATCAAAGACTTCATCGCCACATCGATCTCGGGCATCGCGACCGGTGCGAATTGCCAAGTGACCACGACTGGCAATCACAACCTCAAGACCGGGGATGTCGTCCTGGTCAGCGGAGTCGGCAACGGCGCTTTCTCCTCTGCGCTCAACAGCAACACCACTACACGCACCATCACGGTCACGACGCCTAATAGCTTTACGCTGAACGGTGTCACCTGCACCTCAGCGCCGAACTCGGCAGGCCTGACGTATGCCCATGTCTCGCTCATTGCGTACAATCAGGGCGGCACGCCTACGGATGTGCAGAAACGCGACCGTCTGCGCTCCATTCTGCATCTCTTCCTGACGAGCCCTGATTATATGATCCAGCGCTGATCCGTGGTGCTCACGGGCGGGTGAAGCACCCGATCCGATAACAAAAATAGACGATACCCCTGCTAAGACCCTAAGGCGGGCTAAGAATCCATCCGCTCGGCCAGGAAATTGCGATACGATCTCACTATGATCCATCGCGTTGACAAACTTGCCTCATGCGTGGGGATTTTGGGGCAAAGCGTCCGCAGGCTTGAGGGCGCCCCTCCCCGATCCTTTCATTCAGTTGCTAGCTAAAACAAGATGTCCAATTTGAGTAACCAATCAGAAGGCACGGAGGCCCGCACCTGGCGGTACGGCGCGTTTTTGTCCGAGGCAGGCGTCGAGTACCTCGGCTGGTTTCCTGAAGATGATCATGTCGAGGTGTGCGTATTTAAGGATGGCGACGAGCCGCGCATCTTGCGATCAGAGAAGCTCCCCGGTGGCTACCATCGGGCCTTTGACCCGGACGGTGCGCCATCAGACCGGTATGTATTTCGGAAACCAGACGGCAGGGAATTCCAAGATCCGGCTTCTCACGCGGTGACTGATGTCCACGGCAAGTCCATCGTGGTGGATCACGCGCGGTTTCAGTGGTCGGACGATGCTTGGCAACGTCCCGTCTTCCGCGACCTCGTCATCTATGAGCTTCACATAGGCACGTTCACCCCTGAAGGGACCTATAAAGCGGCATGCGCCAAACTGCCTCATCTGAAGAGCCTTGGCATCAATGCCATCGAGATCATGCCGCTAGGCCAGTGTCCCGGTACGCGGAACTGGGGCTATGACGGCGTCTTCATTTATGCGCCCGCAAAGGAGTATGGCAGCGCCGATGACCTGAGGACCTTAATCAATGAAGCGCACACCTTGGGGATCGCCGTTCTGCTTGATGTGGTCTACAATCACTTCGGCCCTGACGGGAACTATCTTGCCTTCTATAGCCGTCACTTTTTCAGCACCAAACATGAGACACCGTGGGGCGAGGGCTTCAATTTCGACGGCGAGCATCCGGAACCCGTTCGCACCTTCTTCCTTGATAATCTGCACTACTGGATGCGGTTTTTCCACATGGATGGGTTTCGCCTCGATGCTACTCATACAATCGAGGACAATTCCACCCCGCACATCCTGGCGGAGATGGCGGCTCAAGTGAAGGCCACCGGGCGCTACATTCTGGCAGAAGACGAGCGTAACGATGCCACGATGCTGAATCCCAAAGGTGAAGGCGGTTATGATTTCGATGCCGTATGGGCCGATGACTTCCATCACAGTGTCCGCGTCTCACAGACGGGAGACCGGAATGCCTACTTCGCCGACTACGTGGGCTCGTCCGACGAGCTTAGCGATATTCTTCATCATGGATGGCTTTTCCGTGGCCAGCAGTCCGCGGTGAAGAGCCAGAATCGGGGCACACCGTGCGCTCATTTGCCGCCCTCCAAATTCCTTCACTGCATCTCCAATCATGATCAGGTGGGAAACCGTGCCATGGGTGACCGCCCGACCAAGTTTGTTTCGCTGGAGAGTTACCGGGCAGCCTCGATGTTAATCTGCCTGACTCCGTACACGCCCATGTTGTTCATGGGGCAGGAATGGGGTTCATCCACGCCGTTCCTCTTCTTCACCGACCACGGCGAAGAGCTTGGCAAGGCGGTGACCGAGGGACGGCGCAAGGAGTTCGCCAGCTTCCCGGAATTTAGCCATCCGGAAGCATTACAAAAAGTTCCCGACCCTCAGGACATCTCTACCTATCACCGATCAAAACTGAATTGGGATGAGCGAGAGGAAGAGACACAACGCGGCATTCTCGCCCTCTACAAAAAGTGCCTGGCCCTACGGAATACGCATCAAGCTTTCCGGCCTCTCAATCGGGACACTTGGCGATGCAGCAGCAGTCATGAAATGGTGGCGATTTGCCTGGAGGACGAGGAGCACACCTTCCTGCTGGTGGTGAATCTTTCCAGACACAAATCTGGCAATCTTCATGAGCATCTCCTGACAGAGACGATCGCTCCAAGACCCGGGAAGTGGGAAATCCTGTTCTCCAGCAACGATCCGACCTTTGGAGGGAGCGGATGCCGTATGGATGCAGAGACGCTTGGGTTCAACTTTGAGACACCTGAGGTGGTGCTGCTGCAGCTTCAGCCGTCGTGATCACTTGGTGGTGACCCCATGTTTTTTCAGGAACGGCACCAACTCGTCGACACCAAAATCAGCCAGGACTTCACCCTCCCAGTTCATGGTAGGAGCCTTTGTTTGACCGGAGAGCTCGACCATCTCTTCCATGGCGTCGCGATTTCCGCTCACCGAGACGGCCTTATAGGGGAGATTGTGTTCGTCGAAATATTCGATCACTTCATCGCACCATGGGCAGCCTGGCTTGATGAAAATGGTTGGGGTCACCGTGTTCATTGACTGGTGTATGTGGCAAAGCATGCCGGAGGTCAAGCAGCAGCCAATCTGATGAGATACTCAGGGTGAACCCGAGACATGTGCCGCACCCTCAATGAAAGAAGCCGCAGGCCTCGCGCTTTGAAGAGGCATGCAACGCTGCCACTTCAGATTTTTCTGGGTCTTAGTGATCTTAAGCCTTCAAGGGCTAACTGTGGCAGAACCAGTTCGACGCCCCTCGGATCGTGTCGGGCCGTTCTGGCCCGATCTGAATGCTCCGAAACTCACCACGCCGGAATGGATTGGGGAACAAGGCGTTGACGCGGCGATCATCCTAGCCATCGACGACATGCGAGACACGGCCAAATATGAAGCCTATCTGCGCCCGATTCTTGACCGCCTCAAGCGCATCGATGGACGTGCGCCGGTCAGCATCATGACCTGTCAGATCAGTCCTGATGATCCGCAACTTCAGCTGTGGCTGAAGGAGGGGCTTAATATCGATGTCCACACGCTGAAACATCCTTGTCCGTTGCTGCAGGGAGGTGATTTGGCAGCCGCCAAGGCCACGGTGCATGGCTGCGTCGATCTTCTCTCCCGCATCCCAAACAATCGGCCGGTGGCCTTCCGCACCCCCTGTTGCGATTCCATGAGCACACCAAGCCCACGCGTGTTCAGCGAGATCCTTGGTAAGACAACTTCTGAGGGGCACAAGCTGGCGATCGACTCCTCGGTGATGACTTTAATCACGCCAAGGGACACTTCGCTGCCGCGCGAGATTGTTTACGACAAAACAGGCCAGGAACGTTTCCGGAAGTACTTCAATCCTCAGCCCCCATTTCGGAAGAAGAGCCTCGATCTCTTCGGGACTTATATCGAGGATTACCCCTATCCCTATTTGATCAATGGCACTCTTTGGGAATTTCCCTGCATGGTTCCCAGTGACTGGGAAGCTTTCAACACCCATGGCCCCAACAATCCGGCGACGGTGGAAGACTGGAAAGCTGCGCTGGATGCGACTGTCTTGAAGAAAGGTGTCTTTAATTTTGTCTTCCATCCCCATGGATGGATCACGGCAGCCCAAATGGTTGAGTTCATCGACTATGCGGATGCGAAGTATGGCCGCCGCATCAAGTTTCTGAACTTCCGGGAAGCGTTGGAGCGACTCACCGCCAATGTCCCAGCCGGAGCAAAAGCGCGGGTCACCAAGGATCCAAATGCGGGATCGCCTTATAATGCGGCATCACTGCCAGCGCCCTTACCGGCTGGAGTCGAACTGAATGATCCACAGGGTCGGGACAACGGTGTCCGTCTGGTCGATCTGAATGGTGATGGTCATGATGACCTCGTCTTTTCCAATGCAAAAGCCTATGGAGTCTACCTCTACAATGCGATCGAGAAGAAAAACGTCGATTGGAAGAAGGGGTGGACCATGGTCATGCGGGAAGGCAAGGCGGGCGATGGGTCAAGTCTACCTCAAATCGTAAGGGCCGACGGCACTGACAACGGCGTGTGGTTCAAGCATGGAGCGATGTGGGTTCAGAACGAAGATACCGGTGCGCTCCCGGAAAAGGCACATCGCATTCCCTATGCGGAATTGTTGCGCCAGCCTGCTCCCCCTCCGCGCAGCCCGGAAGAGTCCCTGAAATGCATCCACGTGAAGCAGGGTTTTACCGTGGAACTCGTCGCCAGCGAGCCCCTCGTGCAGGACCCGGTCTGGTTCGATTGGGATGCTTCAGGCCGGCTCTGGGTAGTAGAAATGGCGGATTATCCTTTTCACGAATACAAGGGCAAGACCTACGAAGGCCGCATCAAGATTCTGGAAGACACAAACCGGGACGGCATCTACGACCGGTCTACGCTCTTTCTGGATGGCCTTACATATCCCACTGGTCTTGCCACGTGGCAGAATGGTGTTTTCGTCGCGAGCGTGCCCGAAGTTTGCTTTGCTCAGGATACCGACGGCGATGGACGCGCAGACAAACGCGCGGCCATCCTGACGGGATTTGCAGAAGGCAATCCGCAACATCTTGTGAACGGATTTTCATGGGGACTCGATGGCTGGTACTATGGCGCCAATGGCGACAGCGGGGGTAAAGTAAGAGCAGCAGGATCGGGTGGAGAGTATGATCTCAGCGGTCGCGACTTTCGTTTCGATCCACGGACAGGCACCTTCGCGCTGCAGGCCGGTAAAAGTCAATATGGCCGCTGGCGGGATGATTTCGGCAACTGGTTTGGGAACAATAATAGCTCCCTGGGCTGGCATTACTTTCTGGACGAGCGCTACCTTGCGAGGAATCCACGCCTCGCCGTTCCCACGCTGCGACGCACCTTGAACAGCGACAAGCATGTCTTTCCCGTAAGCGCTGGCTTGCGGCGTTTTAACTGGCCCGACGCCATCAATACCCTGACCTCAGGCTGCAATCCCATTCCTTATCGAGACAACCTGTTCGGCGCATCATACATCTCAAGTATCTTTATCTGTGAGCCCGCCAACAATCTGGTGCATCATGAGATCGTCACACCGGATGGTATTAGCTTTCGGAGCGAGCGAGCAAAGGACGAACAGAGCACAGAGTTTCTGGCGAGTGAGGACAATTGGTCACGCTTTACGATGGCTCGTCCCGGCCCGGATGGATGTCTCTACATTGCAGACATGTATCGTCTTGTTCTGGAGCACCCACAGTGGATCCCTCAGCAAATGCTGGACCATCTGGACCTCAGAGCAGGTGAGGATACAGGCCGCATTTATCGTGTGAAACCATCGGGCGGGGCTCTGCGTGGTGTGCCGGATCTCAGCAGCATGGACACCCCACAGCTTGTCGAGTCACTCGCATCGAGTAGCGGTTGGGTTCGTGATACAGCGCAGCGTCTTTTGTTCGAACGCCGCCCCTCCGACGCACAGGCCGCGCTCGAGCAACTTTGGGGACAAGACTCACTCCCGGCTGCCTCTCGCGTGCAAGTTGCATGGACTCTGCATGGGCTGGCCCTCCTTCGCGAGGGGCACATCAAAAGAGCGTGTCTGGACAACGACGCTCGTGTGCGGGCACATGGCATCCGGCTTGCTGAGGAGTATCTTGAGAAGCCGACTGTGCTTGATCTTGTCCTCGACGCAGCAGCGGACGCCGAGCCATTGGTTCGGATGCAGGTAGCCCTGACACTCGGTGAAAGTTCTGACCCTAAAATCCCACAGACACTCCGAACGATTGCCGGCCATGCCAAAGAAGATGCAGACATTCTGACTGCGTTGCTCACGTCTGGAGCCAGACATGAAGAAGCGCTGGGCCCGGAGATGAAACAGTGGCAAGCCATTCTCAAAAAAGGAAAGCTCACGCTAGACAAGCCAAAACCCGTTCTCACGGTGCCCAGCGAAAGTAATGCGAACCGCAATGCCGTGGTGGCTCAATACGCCAGCGTGGGTCACCTTAACGCTGACGTTAGTCGAGGGCGCATCTTGTATATGAATGCGTGTGCCTCCTGCCACCGTTTGAAGAACGAGGGTGTTGAAGTTGGACCTGATCTGGGCACGATCGCTTCAAAACCAACCGAACAAATTGTGGAAGCCATGTTCGACCCCAGCCGTGCCGTGGAGGACCGTTATCGCACAACCACCATCACTACGAAAACAGGCGGGACGGTGGTCGGCATGCTGACCGAAGAAACGGCGAACGGCCTCACTCTGCGAACTGCGGTGGGAACGGAAGTGGTCACACGGGAAGCCATCGCGGCTCGAACAACTTCAAATCTATCGCTGATGCCAAACGGCCTGGAAGCAGTCCTCAAGCCTCAGGATGTCGCGGATATTCTTGGGTACATTCGCTCGAAATGACCCGCGTCAGATGCGTTAGGGTTCGAGAGAAGCGTTACGCGGCTTGCTCAAGGCCCATTCGATGGCGTCCAGAAAGGCCTGTCCGTCCATGGGCTTGCGGAAGAATCCGGCGGCTCCTGCCTGCTGGGCGGCTTCACGGGTTTCGGCGGTGTCATCTGCCGTGATGTAAATCACGGGCACGTCGCGGCCCGCCCGATGCAGCAGGCTCGGTAAGGTTAAACCGTTGTCTCCGGGCATCTTGATGTCGGATATGATGCAGGCGTTTTCACTGGGCAGAGGGTCGCTCAGAAACTCTTCCACCGTGCAGAACGTATGCGGCTCCATCTCGGCGGAACGGAGGAGACGAGCATATGCCGCTCGCACAGAGGGCTCATCATCGATGATATAAACCTGGATTGGCGTAGCCAGCATGGCAAAAACGGTCAGACGCCTCACACTCTTCAATATTGAGGATCGCGGAACTATCGGACCTAGGTCTTACGCCGCCAGAGAGAAGACGGGCGAAATGAAGCAATGCCGAGGAGGCCGCTGATTAGCACGCCAGCATGTTCATGCCGAGACCGGGACGGCCATGGGACTGATGCCTCCGGCCTGAGCCAGCCGCACGAGTTCGGCCACGGAACAGACACCCATTTTTTCCATGACGCGGCCGCGATGGACCTTGACGGTTTTCTCGGCTGCGCCGAGAACATCTGCAATCTGCTTGTTCAGCATGCCCGAGATGACGCAACTCATCACTTCGGCCTCACGGCGCGTGAGTAACTGGTAACGGGACCGTGCTGCCTGGCGATCTTGCGCCGTCTTCTGTAGAGCAACGGATGATCGCAGGGCCGTTTGGAGCGCGGACATTAGTTGCTCCTCGTTGATCGGTTTCGTGAGAAAATCCACAGCGCCGGCCTTCATGGCGGCGGCGCATGTCGGCACATCTCCAAAACCGGTCAGGAAGATGATGGGCACGGCGCGATCTGCGAGTGCCTGCTGGAGATGCAGTCCATCAAGTCCTGGCATGCGCACATCCAAAAGCAGGCAGCAGGGACCCTGATGAGTGGTGCTGTCAGCCCATGTCAGGTAGGACTTGGCACAATTGAATCCCTCCGCGTTCAAACCCCAGGAGCGGAGGAGGCGTTCCAGGCTCCGCCGGATCGAGCCATCATCATCCACAATGCATACCAATCCGGCGAGCATGGCTGTAAGAGGTTGCTGCACTGAGGCGTCTGCGGACATGGGGAAATGGACCAATCCGATCTGGAGTTTTCTCTTTTTGGGCAGTGATGTCAAGGCTGAGAAGACGAGCCGCTAGCGATATACGGCTAAGCCCCGGAACCATCTGGAAGGGGGGGTGTCTATCACAGCCAATTTGCGTTTTGACATACGACCTTTGTCCGATTTTAGCAGGTTAGGAATTCGTCACACTCGTGGCACGGTCGCGTCCACGCTTCGCCTTCGAACCATTAACCATTGCCCCCTATGCCTCGCCATCGGTTGTCAATTTCACCCATTGCCCTCACCAAATGTTTCTTTTGGACTACGGCGGTAATTTTGACGCTGAGCCCGGTGAGCGCCCAACAAACGGGATCGCCTTCGCCAGCTTCACCTTCAGGGGTTTCAACACCCGCCGCGGAGGCGCCCCTTCCCCAGGGTATACAGCAGTCTGCCGCGCAGAGCTCCGAGGAGCAGGGCCAGACGCAACTGGAAGATTCTTTTGAGTGGATGAGTAGCGAGTGGCGCACCCGGGCGCGGAAGCGTGCGTTTGAGGAAACGCAGTTTAAGTTCAACATCCGGTCCATCTATTTAAACCGGGATAAATATGATGATTCTGAGAGCGAAGCTTTCGCGCTCGGGGGATGGGCTGGGATGAAGACGGGGTATTTTCTCGAGCACTTTGCCATTGGAGTGACGGGTTATACTTCACAAAAACTGCTGGGAGACGCAGACGAAGATGGCACCCTGCTCCTCGCTCCCGGGCAGGAAGGATACACCGTTCTGGGTGAGCTTTATGCCGATGTCCTACTGATGGAGGGCCTGAATCTCTATGCGGGCCGCAAGGAATACGACACGCCTTTTATCAACCGCAATGACACGCGCATGACGCCCAACACCTTTGAGGCCATCGTGATACAGGGCAAAACGGATGTCGGTAATGGTGGGACGTTGAATTACGGGGTCGGCTATTTCGATGCGATCAAGGATCGAAACTCCGATGATTTCGTCTCCATGTCAGTCGATGCCGGTTCAGAGGTGGAACGCGGCGTGTATACTGCAGGCGCGCTCTACAAGAACGGAGACTTCTCCTTTGGGGCCATTGACTACTACAGTCCTGACATCATCAATATCGCGTATGCGGAAGCGAGGCTACAGGTCAACATCAGTGACAACGTGCAGCCGAGGTTCGCTGCGCAGTATGTTGACCAACGGAGCGTGGGTGACGATCTGCTGCTGGATGACGGCATCACGGCGCGGCAGTTTGGAGTAAAGGCCGAGTTGCCGGTGGGAGATGCGCTCTTCACGGCAGCTTACACCAATGTCAGCGGGGACACGGCGACCCAGACCCCATGGAGTGGCTACCCTGGCTACACGGCGGTGCAGGTGGAAGATTTCAATCGCGATGGCGAAGCCGCATTTTTGCTCCGAGCCGGGTATGATCTTCCTTGGGTGGAAGGGCTGAGCGCGTATGCGCTGTGGGTGCATGGGCTGGACCCCGACCCTGCGAACCAATACGCTCGCGATGAATACGATATCAATCTGCAGTGGGCAGCGGCAGAGGGTGTGCTCAAAGGATTTTCCGTCCGGCTGCGCTATGCGCTGGTGGATGAGCGGGGCGGTTCCGGCGAGAATCTCACGGACTTTCGCGTGATCGTAAACTATGCTTTCAATTTCTAGCAGCCCAACGGTGTAGGACCAAGGTCCGATAGCCGCAAAGAATCCTGGGCGGCAAAATCCAGGAAACCTCGTTTCTCACGATTACCATGTCCTTCCCCGATCCCAGCGTCGTTAATGAGTCCCGCCGCCAGGCCATAACCGCGACCATTCAACCGGCACCTATCGAAGAACTACGCGCCCTTGGAGAGCAACTGTTTCCCTTTCTCGATCACCCGTGGAGACAGCAGTTCTTTCAGTTCCTGGACGAAAACAAGGACGGCAAATATTTCAGGGCCTCAACGGATGACGGAATCGGTATCCTCTACTGTAGCGATCAGAACCGCGGGATCTGGTTCATGCCTGGTACCGGCGTGGGAATTCTGCAGGACAATGGTTTGAATATCTTGTCCGAGGTCGTGCAGAAGCAAAAGCCACGTTAGACGCTGCTTCTTGCCAGATGACGGCCGGGCAGCAATGGTGGTAGTATGCGGTGAAAGCACGGCCCATTATGACGAACGAACCGCGTGTCTGGCTCGGCGAGCCCTATCCTCTGGGCGCTACGCTGCTCGACGAGGGAGTGAACTTTGCCCTCTTTTCCGAGCACGCGACGAAAGTGGAGTTGTGCCTGTTCGAATCACCTGAGGCCGCTGTCGAGGCGTGCCGTATTGCCCTGCCGGAAGTCACGGGGCATGTCTGGCACGGCCAGTTCCCTGACGTCCGCCGGGGGCAGCTTTATGGTTATCGTGTGCATGGCCCGAAGTCCGTACAGGATGGTCATCGTTTTAATCCACGCAAGGTCCTCCTGGATCCCTATGCGAAATTGATCGGACGTGATTTGCAATGGGACACAGCGGTACTTGATCCTTTCCAGGACTCGGCTGCCTCTGCGCCTCTGGCCAGAGTCATCGACACTGCGTATCCGTGGGGCGAAGACAAACCGCTTCGTATCCCCTGGCACGAGACCGTTGTCTATGAACTGCATGTGAAGGGCTTCACCATGCAGCATCCCGGAGTTGAGCCGAAACTCCGGGGAACCTATGCCGGGCTCGCCTCACCCGCAGCCATCGATCATCTCAAGAAGCTGGGAATCACGGCGGTGGAATTGCTGCCTGTTCACTACCACATCGACGAGCACTTTCTCGTAAAGCGCGGGCTGCGGAATTACTGGGGCTACAACACTCTGGGATTCCTGGCTCCGGATCCGCGTTATGCCGCGAGCGGCCTGGAAGGAGCCGTCCACGAATTTCAAGCCATGGTGCAGGCGCTGCACGCGGCAGGCATCGAGGTGATCCTTGATGTGGTCTACAATCACACCGCCGAGGGAAATGAACACGGCCCCACCCTATCGTTTCGTGGCATCGATAACGCAGCCTACTACCGGCTCGCCGCCAACCGCGCTAAATACGTGGATTTCACCGGGTGCGGCAATTCTCTGAACGTTTCCCATCCGTCCGCCCTGAAGCTTGTCATGGACTCTCTGCGCCACTGGGTGGAGGAAATGCATGTGGATGGTTTCCGATTCGATCTCGCCAGCACCCTGGGCAGAGATCATTGGGAGGTCGACCGCTTGGGAGCTTTCTTCGACATCATCCACCAGGATCCGGTCTTGTCCCAAGTGAAGCTGATCGCCGAGCCGTGGGACCTAGGGCCCGGTGGTTACCAGGTGGGGAACTTTCCGGTGCTGTGGACCGAATGGAATGGCAAATACCGCGACTGTGTGCGCCGCTTCTGGAAGGGCCATGGTGGCGCGGTGGGAGAGTTGGCCTCGCGGCTTTCAGGAAGCAGTGACCTCTATGCAAGCAATGGACGCCGTCCCGTGGCCAGTCTCAACTTCATCACCGCCCATGATGGCTTCACCCTGCAAGATCTCGTTTCGTACAACGAGAAACACAACGAAGCGAATGGTGAGGAAAACCGGGATGGGACCAATGACAACGATAGTTGGAACTGTGGCAGGGAAGGTCCGACGGAGGTTGCAGAAGTTTTGGCTCTACGGTCTCGGCAGCAGCGAAATCTCCTCGCCACTCTCTTCCTCTCTCAGGGAGTGCCGATGTTGCTGGCGGGAGATGAGTTTGGCCAAACGCAGCAGGGAAACAACAACGCCTACTGTCAGGATGGGCCACTTGGGTGGCTGGACTGGAGTCACACGGAACAGCAGTACGAGTTAATCGCATTCGTCCGTCAGTTGCTGCATCTTCGCAAAACCGAGCCAGCGTTCCGGCGAAGAAGATTCTTCCAGGGCAGGCCAATTCACGGCGAGGACATCAAGGACCTGTACTGGCTCAAGTCGGACGGCACCGAGATGGCGGATGCGGACTGGAACAACGGGCATGCCCAGTGTCTTGGCATGGTGCTACCGGGAGATCAAATCAACGAGACCGGGCAGCACGGCGAACGCATTACAGGAGGGTCATTCGGAATCCTCTTCAATGCGTATCACGAAGACGTCATTTTCCGCCTGGGCTCACGCAAGCGCAGCGTCAGTTGGACAACCATGTTGGATACGGGGCGGCCCGAAGCGAAACCCCGCACCTACATGCATATGGATGAGTTCCAAATGATGGCGCGCTCACTGGTCGTGCTGGAATTGGCCCTCGTTCCCGCCCCGGAAGATCACGAATAGTTCACCTTTCTTGTGCTCTCAAACGACGCTAAAGCGGAAGTTCATAAGACCAAAGGCCCATAGCGAACGGGCCCGTCCTCGAAAGAATATGAGCGGCGGATTTCCGCTTGTGATTGACCCCAAAGTTTGTAGTAACCGTGATGAGTACCATTCGAGAAAAATTTCACCTTGGCGGAGAGGCGTCCAGTTCACGCGCTGTGCCATGGCTGGTCATGCTGTTGGTGTGGCTGGCGCTGCCTGCGCAAGCGCATGCGTCGCTATTCCACGGGGAGACCCTGGATGCTATTGCGAATGCGATTTCATGGGTGGCGATCATTATTGCACCCATTATCGGCATTGTTGTTTTCTGGCTGGTGCATATCCTTCCCGAGAAAATCGCTGAGAAGAAGAAGCATCCCCAGACGAGGGCGATTCAGTGTGTCTGTCTTCTGTCTTTGGTCTTCGGCGGCATGCTCTGGCCACTTGCGTGGCTCTGGGCCTACACCAAGCCCGTGGGTTACAAGCTGGCCTACGGCACTGATGTTGATGAAACCGTCGGCCACGGCCACAGCAAAGAAGAAAAGAAGGGGGATGAAGCCTAATGGAACTCATCCTTCTCATCATTTATTCGACCATCGTTTGGCTGATCTTTTTTAAGTTCAAGCTGCTGCCCTGGAACATCACCAGCCAGGTAATCGTCGTCACGATTCCCCTCGTCGCTCTGACGGTTCTGATCCTCTTCATGAACATCGTCGCGCCGTCTTCACATGATGTGCGATCCATGAATTACGTCATTCCCATTGTGCCACGCGTGACTGGGCAAGTGACGGAAGTGCCGATCGAGCCGAACCGCCCCATCAAGAAGGGCGATGTGCTTTTCAAATTGGATCCCGTCCCTTTTCAGCAGGCAGTCAACGCGGCGGAAGCCAGTCTGGCGGAACTGAAGGTGGGATTGGTGTCCGCGCAGGCGTATCAACGGGGACTCGACGATGAACTCAAGAACGCTCAAAGCACGACCCAATCGCTGATTGCAAGATTGGACTTGTCGAAGAAGCGCGTGGAACAATACACAACTCTCGCTGCCTCAGGCGCGGGACGCCGCGCAGAACAGGAGCAGGCCGAGTCCGATGTGTTGAATTTCGAGGGTCAGGTAGCGGCAGCGAAAGCCAACGAATCGAAAGTCCGCCAAAAGATCGAAGCGCGCACGGAAGTGGGCGAGATTGACGAAGTGGCACAAGCCAAAGCGCAGATCGCCAAGGCCCAAGCAGATTTGTTTGCCGCTAAATACGATCTGGAAGGCACGACCCATCTTGCGCCTGCCGACGGTCGCGTGGCCAATCTGGCACTCCGGCCCGGGGTCCGCGCCACGCAGTTTGCAACGATGCCCGTCATGAGCTTCATCGAGGAAAATGATCCGTGGATCCTCGCCTTCTTCCACCAGAATGAATTGCGCTATGTGGAGCCTGGCAACGAAGCGGAAATCTTCCTGAAGACCTACCCTGACCATATCATCAAGTGCAAGGTGGACTCCATTCTGTGGGCCACCGCGCAGGGCCAAATGCCCATCAGCGGGAATCTCCCCAATACCCTGCCGAAGGAGACTGCGGAACAGCGCATTGCGGTGCGCCTCCTCGTGGAACACAAGGACAAAGACCTGTTCCTTGCCGCTGGCGCGCGGGGCGCTGGCGCCATCTATACGGACAAGGGCAAGATCCTTCACATCATCCGCAAGGTATTCGTCCGCGTCTCCACGAAAATGGACTGGTTCGTCTTCAAACTGCACTGATGTACACCCCTCTTCCCATATACCGAAAAGTCGTCCTTTCATCTGCTATCCTGTGCCTCGTACTCCCAGGGTGCGGGCTCAAGCAGCCACCAAAGGGCGGCGATATCATGACGGAGTATGCGCGCTCGCAAGTGCCCGGCTCCTACAGCGCTAGTCACACGAAGGGCCGCGTGGCGCCGGATTGGATTCGCTCGTTCAATGACCCTGAGCTTACGCGCATTGTGGAAGATGCTCTCATGCGCAATCCGGATCTGAAGGCTGCGGCAGCACGCGTGGAGGCTTCGCGCGCCGCCGTGCGCATCGCCGCGGCAGCGCTTTATCCTCGCGTCGGGCTGAAAGGCCTGGGAGAACGTCAGGGCATGGAACTCGATGGTGACCTGGGCCAAGGGATTGATCCGGCCAGCCTGGGGGCTTTTGGTCTCGATCTCACCGGGGGCAGTGCCGACACCCGTAGCGTGGACAGTTCATCGCAACGGTGGACTTACGGCCTCGGTATCGGAGCCACATGGGAAGCAGACGTGTGGGGACGCGTCCGGGCCAAGAAAGCCGCCTCCAAAGCGGACAGCCTCGCCATGGAAGCCACCTATGAATTTGCACGGCAGTCCCTGGCAGCTCAGGTGGCACGCGCCTATTTCTCCGCCATTGAAGCCTCCCAACAGGCTGCCAATGCCCGGGAGACGCTAAAACTCTATGAGGACTATTTGAAACTCACAGATACGCGTAAGGAACAGGGCTTCTCCAGCGACTTCGAGCTTGCTCAGGTGCGATCGCGCACCGCAGGGGCCCGGGATATGATGTATACGGCAGAGGCGGCCCACGCGAAGGCCATCCGGGCGATTGAGGTGGTCACCAGCTACTACCCCGCAGGCAAAGCGAAGATCCGCAGCACTTTTCCAAAGTCTCTGCGCAACGTGCCTTCCGGCATGCCCATGGAATTGCTGGAGCGGCGGCCTGACCTCATCGCCGCCGAGTTTCATTTTGCCGCTGCTTTCCATCGGGTGCATGAGGCACGCGCAGCCCGGTTGCCACGCCTGGCCGTCAGTGCTGTGGGTGGCGCAGCCAGCGCTGATCTCGACGGCGTAGGCGTGCTGAACGCGGTGAACTGGAGTTTCGCCGCCGGTGTGGTGCAGCCCATCTTCTTCGGCGGTGAGTTGAAAGCGGCTCAGGATTTGCGCACCGCAGAGCAGCGTGCGGCGGCTGCGGATTACACCGCGACGGCGTTGAGAGCCTTTGAAGATGTCGAGGACGCGCTGGACAGCGAATATCATCTCCGCCGGCGCGAGGGCGCCTTGCAGGAAATGGTTTCCAGCAGTGGTGAGTCGATCGGTTTCGGGAGAGAGCAGCTCGATCAGGGGCAGACCGATATGTTTACCATCCTGCGTCTTGTTGGAGAGAACCTCGGCGCAAAAGTGGAGCTTACCAAGATTCGCGCGGCCCGCCTGCGTGAGCGCGTGAACCTGCACCTGGCTCTGGGTGGCGGGTTCAGCAACACCGCCAAGTAGCAGAAGGGGTGTAGGCTGAGTCTGAACTGAAAACGATCTTAAACCAAAACGAGAACCATGAATGCAATAACGAAAGTATGGATGAAAGGCATCGCTCTGATGACCCTCGCTGCTGTGCTACCCTCCTGCGCAGGCAGAGTAGACCGAGTGGAAGATCGCGTCGACAGGCAGGAGAACCGGTATGATCGCCGAACGTATAGTGGACCCGGTGACCGCTACGAAGATCGCCTCGACCGGCGTGAAGGGGTGAATGACAAGCTCAGAGGCCGGCAGGGATTTTGACAACGGCCCGACCCAACGATTTCACACCCATAAGAAGTCACCAACCGCCCAACCTCCAGCACGATGGCTGCCCTAACAAACAACTACCAAAACTGCGAACTGCTCAATCTAAAGTCCGGTTCCGGAGGCAGAGGTCCCTTCATTGTGCGGCAGGAGGCAACTGCACCCGGCAGCACGACCTTCCAACAAGAGCGGTTTCTGCTGCGCAAAGATGGCACCTGGGTGATCAACCTGGCGGTATTTCCCCTGTCCGAGAAGGAGAAGGAACAGTTTCTCTTCGAGAGTGCCGCGGATGCCATTCAGCTTCTGGATGAACTCCGTGGCTCGCCCATCGTGGAATCGGCGCTTCCGTCTGGCACCTCGGCGGAACAGTTGAAAGCCGCTGCACAATCGACGATCTCCGGTCTCTGGGCTCGTATGCAGAATGCGAAGCGCGACGAGTAGCCATGCGGTCATCGTAGATTTTACCGCCTCTCCCCTATTGGATTGGCGCCATCAGCCAGGATGTCCGCGCGGCGAGACGGAAGTACCAGGGACGCTCTGTATAGTCCGCCGCCGTGGCGCGGGTGCTCTTCGAGAAATCTTTGAGGAACATTGCCTCTGCCTCGCGCACGGTGGACTCCTCGGCGAACAAGAGGGTGATCTCGAAGTTCAGCCGGAAGCTGCGATTATCGAAGTTCGCCGTTCCCACCCCGCAGTAGCCATCCACGATGATGGCCTTCTCGTGCAGGAAACCCTCCGTGTATCGCCAGACCTGCACTCCGGCTTTCTCCAATGCGGGAAGGTAGGTGTAACTCGAGAGTTGGACCATCGTGCTGTCTGCTTTTTTCGGTAAAAGAATGCGGACATCCACCCCACGCAAAGCAGCGAGTTGAAGCGCCGAAGTGAACTGCTCATCGGGCACAAAGTAAGGACTCGCGATCCATACCCGCTTCTTGGCGGATTGAATCGCGTGCAGGAAGAACAGCGTGCAAGTTTCAAACTCGTCTGCCGGGCCGGTGGGCAGACAAAACGCCAAACCATCCTGACCACCCGGCGCGACTGTTGGCGTCCAGTTCAGTGGAGGCATGTTGCCGGTGGCCCACTTCCAATCTTCAACCCAGGCAATCTGCACGCACTGCACCACAGGCCCCTGCACCTTCACATGCGTGTCCCGCCAGGCCCCCATCTTCGGATTCTTGCCAAGATATTCGTCTCCCACGTTGTGCCCTCCCACAAAGGCCGTTTGACCATCGACCACCACGACCTTGCGATGATTGCGGAAGTTGAGTTGGAAACGATTGGCGTCGCCCTTTTGAGTATTGAAGTGATGCGCCTCCACTCCAGCGGCTTTTAGATCTGCCAGGAAGCTATCCGTGAGGCCATGGCTCCCGACTTCATCGTAGATCAGGTAGCAACGCACACCCGCTTTGGCCCGCTCAATCAGGGCATCCTTCAAACGCCGGCCCAGTTCATCATCACGGATGATATAGAATTGCACGAGCACGTATTCGCGCGCCTGGGCAATACTCTCGAAGATGGATTTGAAGGTGGCTTCTCCATCAATGAGGAGCTCCACATGATTGCCGCGCACGGCCGGCATCTTCGCAAGCCGTTCCAGCAATGTCGCCGGTGGCGGCACATCATCGACAAGGGGACGCATCGCCATTAGATCAGCTGCGAGTTTCTTTTCCGCATCCGACAACTGCGCTTCTACTTTTTTCCTCAGCAGTATGTCCCCTCCGAAACTGCTGCGGCCAAAAACCCAATAAGCAGGCACCGCCACATACGGGAAAGTATTCAGCGAGACCGCCCAGCCAATGGCCCCCTGTGCGGTGCGCACGCTCAAGATTGCGTCAATCGAGGTCAACAATCCCACCAGATGAAAAAAGCCGATGAAAATGGTGCGGCGTATTTTGGGGTGCGCTTTGACCCAACGCATCAGCCTGCCGAAAAATGGAAATCGTGTCATGAAGCTCATAGGGGGACCATCGTCCGCGCCAACCGTGTCAGCATGATGCTGAAAAGCCAGCATCAAAGTGAATATGATGCGCCTCCTGCGAGAATATCGGACCAAAGTCCTATTTCGCCAAGTCTCTCCACTGGCCACTCTTGGAAGCCTCGTGTCGGTCCGCGATCGGACCTGTTATTGCACCTCTGACCTCACACAACCGTAAGATCATGACCAGGATCGACTACGACGCAGAGTTATCAGAGATGTTCGTGCGCCTCATCGCAGTACCGGTGGGAGCCGCGCGGCAAAAGTACTCCCAGGAAACTCCCCTTCCGCTCACTCGACCCGACATAACCTTGCTGGAATAGGCTGATCTTAAGTTCTCACCACACCTCTCCATGGATATCAAACTCATCCTCGAATTCCTCGTCATCTTGGGCGCACTTGCCATGGGGGCACGAGCAGGGGGCGTGGGATTGGGTCTCTGGGGCGCGGTTGGACTACTCGTACTCGTGTTGGGGTTTGGAATCGCTCCCGCCGCGATCCCTGGAGAAGTGCTCCTCATCGTGCTCACCGTCATCATGGCTGCCTCTGCCATGGAAGTTGCCGGGGGCATCGATTTCCTGGTGCGGGTGGCAGAAAAGATCATCCGAAAAAATCCGAAGCAGGTCACCATCGTGGCGCCGCTGGTGACTTACGGATTTACCTTTGCAGCGGGCACTGGCCACATCGTCTACCCTTTGCTTCCGGTGATTTATGAGGTCGCGCACGAAAATGGCATCCGGCCTGAGCGCCCCATGGCGATTGCCACCATTGCTTCCCAACAAGCCATCACCGCCAGTCCCGTCTCGGCAGCGACGGCCGCCATGATCGGGCTAATGGCCACGCATGGATTTGGGCTGGTGCAGATCCTTCTCATCTGTGTCCCGTCCACCTTGATGGCGGTCCTCATTGCCGCATTTGTGCAACTCCGTGTGGGCAAGGAACTCAAGGACGATCCTGAATACCAAAAGCTCCTCACCTCGGGTGAACTCACAGCAGGTGGCAAAAGCAGTGGTGCGACGCAGAAGCCACTTCGCAAGGGCGCTAAAGCGAGCGCCTTCATCTTCCTGACGGGCGTCTCGCTGATTGTTCTCGCGGGCATCTTTCCGCAACTCCGCACCGTCGTGGGCACAGGACCGACCCCCACCGTTTTGACCATGCCGATCTCCATCGCCATCGTGATGCTCGCGGTCGCGGCCTTGATCCTCACCGTCACGAAAGCGCCCATCGACGAAGTGCCCAAATGCAAGACCTGCCAGTCGGGGGTCACCGCCATCATTGGCATCCTTGGTCTCGCCTGGCTGGGAGATACCTTTATCAATGCCAACCGGGAGGTTATCATCGGCGGCCTCAGTGACATGGCAAAAGCCGCGCCGTGGAGCTTTGCCATCGGGCTCTTTGTAGCGTCAATGTTGCTCTACAGCCAGGCCGCAACCACCCGCGCCCTCATGCCTTTGGGTATCTCGCTGGGCATCCCGATCCCCTATTTGATCGGCATGTTCCCTGCCGTGAACGGGTACTTCTTCATCCCTAACTACGGCACGCTCATCGCAGCGATGCAGTTCGACCGGTCGAAAACGACGCGCATCGGCAAATACCTGGTGAATCACTCCTTCATGCTGCCCGGCATCATCTGCACGATCGGCGCCGTGGGCTTCGGCCTTCTCATTGGATCCTTCTTCAACAAATAACGACTTCCCTCCCTTCGCATTTCCATGAGCCTTCCTCTCGATACCGTCGCCGCCGCCGCCAAACGCATCGGCATTTCCACCGAAGACCTCGCTGCCGTTGTGCAGCAGGGTAAAGCCGTCTCCTATGCTGCGGGCGACTACCTGTTTCACGAAAGTACGCCACGCCTTTGGCTGGGCATCGTGCTGGAAGGCGAAGTCGAAATCTCCCGTGGCGCCCATACTCGCAGCGTCACGCTGGCAACCCTAGCGCCCGGAGCCGTGTTCAGCGAAGGTGTCATGCTCGACGATGCTCCGCATGGCGCCAATGCCCTGACCCATCGGGGGGCTCGGGTGTGGCAGATTGCCCGAGCTGATCTGGAAAAGGTCCGTGACGAGAAGCCGCAGATTTTCTACCGCATTGTCGCCCGCGTCGCCGCGCGGCTGAGTGAACGTCTGCGATTCGCGGCTGAGCGCATCGCTGGGGAAAGTTCTGCCACCATCGTTTCGTCGGTGCGCACCGAGCATGATTCCCTGGGTGAGCGCGAGGTGCCGGATCAGGCCTACTACGGAGTGCAGACCTTGCGCGGCATGGAAAACTTCCGCATCTCGGGCATCCGGATGTATCACTTCGAGCACTTCATTCGCGCCTTCGCTTTTGTGAAGAAGGCGGCGGCCCGTGCCAACGGTGAACTGGGAGTTCTGTCAAAGGAACGAGCGGCTGCCATCATGGCGGCTTGCGATGAAATCGCGGCGGGAAAACTCCATGATCAGTTCGTGATCGACATGATTCAGGGTGGTGCCGGCACCTCCACGAACATGAACGCGAACGAAGTCATCGCGAACCGCGCCCTGGAACTCCTGGGTCACCGCAAAGGGCAGTACGAGCACCTGCATCCCAACGACCATGTGAACTGCTCTCAGTCCACGAACGACGCCTATCCAACCGCCATCAAGCTGGGGGTGCTGCTCACGTTGCGGGAGACGCTCTCTGCGTTACGCGAACTTCAGACCGCGCTCCGGACCAAAGCTCAGGAATTCGCTGACGTGCTGAAGATGGGACGGACTGAGAACCAGGATGCTGTCCCCATGACGCTCGGCCAGGAATTCGGCGCGTATGCGGTGATGATCGGTGATGGCATTCGCCATCTCACGCGCGTGGGCGAGGAGTTCCTGGCGATCAACATGGGAGCTACCGCCATTGGCACTGGCATCAACAGCCCTCCGGGATATGCATCGCTTTGCACGAAGCACCTCGCGGAGATCAGCGGTATCCCCGTGAAACTCGCCGATGACCTCGTGGAAGCTACGCAGGATTCCGGAGAGTTCGTGCTCATGAGCAGCACCATGAAAACGGCTGCGGTGCAGCTCTCGAAAATCTGCAACGACTTGAGATGGTTGTCTTCCGGCCCCAGATGCGGCCTTTACGAAATTCGCCTGCCTTCCATGCAGCCAGGTTCCTCCATCATGCCGGGCAAGGTGAATCCTGTTGTGCCGGAAGTGGTGAGTCAGGTGTGTTTCCAGATCATTGGCATGGACACCACCGTCACCATGGCGGCGGAAGCCAGCGAACTGGAGCTGAACATGGCCGAACCAGTCATTGCGTTCAACCTGCACTTCGGCCTCACGCTGCTCAAGAATGCCGCGATCGTGCTGCATAGTCGCTGTATCGCTGGCATTGAAGCCAATCGTGAGCGTTGCCTGCAGTATGTGCACAATTCCATTGGCCTGGTAACCGCCCTTAACCCCGTGTTGGGCTATGAACGAAGCGCCGCCATCGCCAAGGAAGCTCTCAAGACCGGGGGCAGCGTCTACGACCTTGTCCTGGAAAAAGGATGGCTTACCAGAGAGAGGCTGGATGACTTGCTCAAGCCGGAAAACATGACGCATTCACGTCAACTCCCCTGATCATGGCCGCCAACGATCCTGCATCCCAACTGGCCGCTGTGCCGTTGCTATCCCACTTCACGCCGGCACAACGCAAAGAACTGGCCAATGGCTCCGAGATCCGTGAATTCAATGCCGGCGATACCGTCTTGCGCTCCGGGGATGAGGTTCACTTCCTCGGCGTCATCCTGGAGGGTAGCATTCAAGCTCACCTTCCTTCGGAGGATGGAGCAAGTGTTCTCCTCGGGGAACTCGCGCTTGGTGAAACTTTTGGCGAATTGGCGCTGCTGAGCGGCGATGCCGCTCTGGCTGATCTCAAAGCAGCGTCGTTTCCCACCCGGGTGATGTTCATACCGCTGAGTCTGTTCCAAACCTGCATCATGGCGAATGCAGCGGCGGCACAGTTGATCGCGATGACTGTCAGTTCACGCCTCCAGGATGCCATGCGGGATCCGGAGAAGGCCGCCGTCATCGCAAAGAAGCAGGATCACGGTTCGGAGCTGGAGCTCAAAGGCGAAAAGCGCGAGCGTATCCTCATTATCAATTGCGGTTCATCATCACTGAAGTACGCGCTCTTTGATACGGACTATCCAGAGCACACCGCCCGTGGTTGCGTGGAACGCATCGGCACTCATGGCACGAATCTGATGCAAAACAGCGCCAGGGGGCAGTTGGCCTCGGAGATCCAGGTCAACGACCATGCTGGCGCGTTCAAAGCCATCATCGATGCCTTGTCAGACAAAAGGTACGGAGTTCTCGGGTCGCCTTCAGAGGTAAGCGCCGTGGGGCATCGCGTGGTGCACGGAGGAGAGAAGTTCACCAATGCCGTCATCATTGACGACAAGGTCGTTGCGGAGATCGAGGCCCTTGCTCCCCTGGCGCCGTTGCACAATCCAGTGAATGTTTTAGGCATCCGGGAGGCGAGACAGGTGTTTCCGAAAGTCCCGCATATCGCAGTCTTCGACACAGCCTTCCACGCGACTCTGCCGGGCCATGCGTATCTCTATGGCCTTCCCTACGACTACTACGAGAAGAAGGGCATCCGCCGTTATGGCTTTCACGGTTCGTCGCACCAGTATGTTGCCCTTGCCGCCGCACAACATCTGCGCCGCCGGGCGCGTCAGTTGAAGATCGTCAGTTGCCATCTCGGCAACGGCGCCTCCATTTGTGCCATCGATCATGGACGATCCATCGATACCTCCATGGGCTTTACCCCGGGGGAAGGACTCTTGATGGGCACGCGTTGCGGAGACCTGGATGCCGGCGTGACCTCCTTTCTGGAACGCACCGAAGGCATGGCCGCGCTGCAGATTGACGAGCTGCTCAATAAGAAGAGCGGCCTGCTCGGTCTCTCCGGTATCTCGGGCGATATGCGGGAGGTGGAGAGAGCCGCCGATGACGGCGATGCCCGGGCGCTTGTGGCCCTCCAGACCTTCTGCTATCGAGTCCGCAAATACATTGGCTCGTATGTGGCAGCCATGGGTGGGGTGGATGTTCTAATCTTCACGGCTGGCATTGGACAGGGCAGCGCTGGTGTGCGTGCCATGGCGCTGCAGGGACTGGATTGCATGGGCATCAAGATCCATGAAGGCAAGAACCGCCTCGCGACCGGTGGCAAGGAAATCTCGGACATCTCCTCGGAAGGCTCGCCTGTGAAAGTCCTCGTAGTGCCGACGGATGAGGAACGCATGATCGCCCGCGAGACCTTGCGTGTGAAAAGCCGCGATGCGTTGGTCAGTGCCAGCGAAAACTGCCGGGATGAACCTATCCCTGTGGAAGTTTCAGCCCATCACATCCATCTCGCCCAATCTGACGTGGAAGCGTTGTTCGGCAGCGGCCATCAACTGACAAGGCATGCCGATCTTTCGCAGCCGGGACAATACGCCTGCAAGGAGCAACTCGTGATCGTCGGACCGAAGGGCCGCATCGAACGGGTGCGGGTGCTTGGTCCCGCACGGAAAGCCACGCAGGTGGAGATCGCGATGACAGAGCAATTCAAGCTCGGCATTCAACCACCCATCCGTGAGTCGGGCGACATCGAGGGCTCCCCCGGCTGCTCCCTGGAAGGACCCGCGGGCAGTGTGGCAATCGACCGCGGGGTGATCTGCGCTCTGCGGCACATCCACATGACGCCTACTGACGCCCTCCGCTATGGCGTGAGGGATAAGGCCACGGTCCGCGTGCGTGTGGCGGGAGATCGCGAACTGATCTTCGGGGACGTGCGGGTGCGCGTCGATCCTAGCTTTGCTCTCGCCATGCACATCGATACGGATGAAGCGAACGCCGCCAATCTTAAGAATGGCGCTTTAGGCTTTATCGATGGTATACAGGGTGAAGCCTGAAGTATAAAAGCAATCCCTGTAGTTCCTAACCCATTGCCCACGACACAAACAAACCACTCACACCACCTCCCATGAAAATCATTCAGACCAGTATTCTGCTAGGCTTACTCTCTCTGTTGGCCTCTTGCGAAAGCAACGACGATCTCCAGAAAAGACTCGATGACCGCAACGACAACTACTCCAACTTCCAGGAACGGCGCGAGATGCGTGCGGACGCCCGGCAGGAGCGCACCGACGCGTGGTATGATCGCGTCATGCACTGAGGCCTTCTCAAACAAATGTTCAGCGCGTTGCGGACTTCCCGAGGAGCTGACTCGGGATGTCCGTGCAAATGATATTGGCCCCGAATGCGGCAGCCAGATCGGCGTCTTCCAATGTTTTGATCGGCCAGAGAGAGAGTTCGAGGCCGGCACTCTTGACCTCACGGGCAAGCTTGCGTGGTGTGGCATCGAGCGACACTGACAATCGACCGCAGCCAAGTTCCTTTGCCAGCTTGATCGATTCGAGTGTGGCTGGCTCGCTGGTGAGCAGCCCGGTGGGAGCTTCCGGGTGCAATTGCTTCATCGCAGTGAGAGCACGACGATCAAAAGAAGTGAACCAATAGGTGCCAGGCGGGAGCTTGCGTGCCATTTCGTTTAGCAGCCGGCAGTAAGTTTTCAGCCGCTCCTCGGAGTAGACTTTTGCGTCAGAAGTCTTCATCTCCAGGAGCAGCATGACATCCGGCTTGTCTTTGAAATAAGCCACCAGATCCGCCATCGAAGGCACCGGCACGTGATGCTCTTTGGTGCGCAATTTCTGAATCTCGGCGAGAGTCAGATCTTCGATCCGCCCCACCCCATCAGTGGTGCGCGAAGTGTCGGCATCGTGCATGAGCACGAGTTGATCATCCCGGGTCAGACGGATGTCGACTTCGAATCCACGGAGGCCGCGCTCGAAACTTTGCCTGCACGCCGCTACGGTGTTCTCATCAAATTCGTGTCCGGCTCCCCGGTGCGCGATCACGCGGACGCCTTTGTATTCCGCACCGAGGAGAGCGCCCGGAGTCGAGAACAGAAGGATCAAACCGAAAACGGGAAGAGAAAAGAGGCGTGGCATCACAATGGACATCTACGGTGACCAACCTTGCAGCCATGCATGAGATTTGCGGAGCCAAGGGGAGTCAGAATAGAATTCACGCCAGTAGGAGCCAACTGCACGCCCGCAGATTGGAGTGCGGCACGAAAAATAGGAATCTCCTTCGTGATCGCAAGGTCACCAGGGTGGAACCCGGCTCGCTCGCTCATGACAGTTGGTTAGAGAAACGATTCCCTTCAGTTCTGCCTGCCTCCCGTCGCTGTCCGGGAGTTCCAGGGTAGGCAGAACTGAGGGATTCTGTTGCCTCTTCCCTTTCATGTCGTCTGAGCCCGGCTTCAATCGTCTTTCTCGCAAAGTCTTTCAGTCCGATCTGTGGACCGAAGACCGTGCGTTATCGCGATTCGAAGCCTGGCTCGACCTGATTGCGACCGCGAGTTTTGCCAACGAAGACAAATTGATCGAGGGACGCAGCCTAAGCCTCCAGCGTGGGGATTTGGTGGCTTCGGTTAGATTCCTCGCCAAGCGTTGGAGGTGGAAAAAGAACCGCGTGGAGACCTTCCTGGCCCTGCTGAAGAGACAGGACAGAATCCGGACACAGGTCCGGACATGCATCGGCATCATAACCCTCTGCAAATACGAGACTTACAACTCGCGATCCCCCGAAATCAGACCCCCACCGGACATTGACCGGACAAAGATAAGAAGCTGCGCCACCACTTGGGCATTGCTCGGCGGTCGCCTATTTTTCAGATCAAAAGGATCTTAGCTTTGCCAATGCAATGCCCAGCGTCACGTAGCAAACTGCGGAATACAGAATTGCCTGGTCCTTTAAATTCGTATAGCCAATGCTGCCGACTACTGCGCCGACAAAAAAGGAGGTTACAAGAAGTGAGGGCACCATGAGTTTCCAGGAGGCGATGCGGTGCCCTTTTAACAACATCCCGAAGCTGGCTCCCAAATCTGTCAAAAGGCCCGTGATGTGTGTCGTCCGTAAAACCATACCGCGATAATGAGTGGCCAAGGCATTTTGAAAGCCGCAAGCAATACCAGCAACGCCGATCGAAATTACCGGAACTGGTAATGAGAAATAGGCACCCAGAAGCAGTATCCCGATCATAACGGTGGCCCAATGATAGGGCTGCGAACGCTCCATGGTGGGATGATGAACGAAATAACCCGCGCAAGTGGCTCCTACAAGGAATCCAGTCGTAGCCGCAACCAGATTCCATAGCGCGGCGTAAATCTGGCTTTCTCCACTTGCCGCATTCATCGCCACCCTCGAGACGTCCCCAGTTAAATGGCTGACTGAAGTTCCGAATTTGATGAGGAAACAGGCGTTTACCGCTGCGCTTAGTGATGCAAGCACGCACCCGGCTAGTAACGCTCTATATGCATGCCCGGGATTCTGCATGCATTACACGTAAAGCGCATCACAGGTGGAAGCAATAGTGGCACAGCGTGAGGACGAGAATTCTCGAACGCATTACCTGCAATAGCAGCATTTGTCCTTTCAAGGCAGAATCTGCCTAGGCCACGGCAAGATGCGCGGAGAGACGGTGTCTTGCTGACTTTACGTTGGGGAGTCGTCAACCCGTCCTTTTCGTGTTCAAGACACCGCCAAATCACATGGAAGTGCTCGCCGTGACCATCTTCATCAGCTTGCTGCTGGCGATCTTTTTCGTGTTCATGTTTCTGGGTTGTCAGCGAGGAGTAAAACGGGGACTCGAACAGGAAGCTCTGCTTCCACTCGAAACTCGCCGTGACGGCAAGAAAGCTTCTATCGACTCCAGCCCCCACTGATGAATTCACCTGACAGACAAGGATCTGAGACCCTCATCGAATTCGACGACCGCAGTGTCCGTTGGTTCCTCCTTGCCTCCGTGATCTGGGGGGGCATCGCCATGGTCGTGGGCGTCCTTATCGCCACACAACTGAGTTTCTGGCAGGCCAATTTCAATCTTCCCTGGCTCACCTTTGGCCGCCTGCGTCCATTGCATACCAATGCGGCCATCTTCGCCTTCGTGGGGAACATGATGTTCGCCGGCATCTACTACTCCACCCAGCGACTGTGCAAAGTCCGAACCGCTTCGGACCTACTATCCAAGATCCACTTCTGGGGGTGGCAGCTCATCATTGTAGCCGCCGCCATTACTTTGCCGCTGGGCTTTTCCCGGGGGAAGGAATACGCGGAACTCATTTGGCCGATCGATATAGCTGTCGCCGCCATCTGGCTGATCTTCGCATTTAACTTCTTTTGGACGCTGAAGAAGCGAAACGAACCTTCCCTGTATGTCGCTCTGTGGTTTTATATCGCGACTATCGTGACGGTGACGCTGCTCTACGTGGTGAATCACCTCCAGATTCCAACGTCCTGGACGCACGCCTATCCCCTATTTGGCGGGGTGCAGGATGCCCTGGTGCAGTGGTGGTATGGGCACAACGCGGTCGCCTTTTTCCTGACCACGCCAATCCTCGGCATCATGTACTATTTCCTGCCGAAGGCGGCAGATCGTCCAGTCTATTCCTACCGGCTCAGCATCATTCATTTCTGGTCGCTCGTCTTCATTTACATCTGGGCAGGTCCGCACCATTTGCTGAACACCGCTCTGCCTCGCTGGCTGCAAAATCTCGGCATGCTCTTTAGCCTCATGCTTTGGGCGCCGAGTTGGGGCGGCATGCTTAACGGCCTGCTCACCCTGCGGGGAGCCTGGGACAAGCTGCGCACGGATCCCGTTATCAAGTTTTTTGTGGCGGGCGTCACCTTTTACGGCATGGCCACCTTTGAGGGGCCACTGCTCGCCATTCGCGCGGTCAATTCGCTCTCGCACTACTCAGACTGGACCATCGGGCATGTGCACTCGGGCACTCTCGGCTGGAATGGCTTCATGGCCGCCGGCATGTTCTACTGGCTTGCTCCACGCCTCTGGAAGACTAAGCTATACTCCGTCGCTTTGGCGAACTTCCACTTCTGGATCGGCCTCGTAGGCATCCTCTTCTACGTCGCCTCAATGTGGGTAAGCGGCATCATGCAGGGGCTTATGCTGAATGCTACGACGCAGGGCGGGACCAGCCTCGTCTATACAAATTTCGTGGAGACGCTCAATGCCATCCGCCCCATGATGCACATGCGTGCGATCGGTGGTTCCCTCTACTTGTTGGGATTTCTCCTGATGGGATACAATCTCTTCCGCACGATCCGCAGTGGGGAGCCCTTCAATGAGACTCGCAACGTCTTCGTAGCCGCCGACAAAGAACAGGACAAGATGCCGTGGAAGGATGTCTTCCGCAATGATCCTCTGACTTACAGTGTGCTGGGCGTGGTCTTCATGTGCCTCTGGTTCTTCCTGCCGCCCGGTGCGAACGTGGCTGCGCTCATCAGCAGCCTGTGGCTCGTCTGGATGGCCATTGGCAAATTCCGCGAGAGCGGCAAGGCCTGGACCTACTGGTATGACCGGCTCCTGGAGAACTACATGCCATTCTCCGTGCTAACCCTCATTGCCGTGGCCGCTGGTGGTCTGATCCAGATCCTCCCCACGGTCACCGTGAACCGAGCGAAGAATGTAGAGGGCAAACTGCAAAGCCTCTACACCCCGCTGGAGCTATGTGGTCGAGATCTGTATGTGAGCGAGGGCTGCTACAATTGCCACTCGCAGATGATCCGCACCATGGTGCCGGATGTCCTGCGTTACGGTGATTATTCGAAGCTGGGCGAAAGCATCTATGACTTCCCGTTCCAGTGGGGCAGCAAGCGCACCGGCCCGGACCTTGCTCGCATCGGCGGCAAGTATCCCAACATCTGGCATTACAGCCACATGCTCGATCCGCGAGCCATTACCTCCGGGTCCAACATGCCTTCCTATGCCTGGATGCTGGAGAGCAAGTCAGACATCAAATCGCTCCCTTCAAAAATAGCTGTGCAGCGCCACCTCGGTGTTCCGTATCCCGCCATGAGTCGGGATGAGATCGAGCAAAATGCCATTGAGCAGGGTATCGCCGTCGCGAGGGATCTCAAAGGGGCCGGCGCTGTGGCCATGCCGGATAGCCAAATGGTCGCTCTCATCGCCTACCTGCAAAAAGTAGGCAAAGCCGAGAGTCCCGCGCTTGGGGAACCCACTCCCCTTACAGACAGCAAGCCTTTCCCCCTCGCCCCCGCCCTGCCTGATAACTACCGGAGCACCAGCACCAGCGACCCGTCTACCACCCCCTGATTGGCATTATTCCTCCGCGACCGCTTATGTTCAAACGCATCGTTTACGAAAATTGGCACAGCATTGTCCCCATCGTGGCCTTCGTCCTGACCTTCGCCGTGTTCCTCATCGCCAGTGTCCGCGCGCTCCTTGCTAACAAGGCCTCGGTACAACGCCTGGCGGCCCTACCGCTGGATGACGCCGCCAGCGAAAAGACTGAGTGAGCTAAACTTCCTTCATCTGCCAACCCCATTCTCATCTATGGCCACACAGCCAAATTCGGAAAACCAAGAACCCATCCTTCGGGAGCACTCCTTCGATGGCATCCAGGAGTATGACCAGAAGCTGCCGAACTGGTGGCTCTCCACGCTCTACGGCGCTATCGCCTACTTCATCATCTACTGGCTCGCCTTCTATCAGTTCGGCGCCATGTCAACGGACGAGCAACTCATGCAGGCCGCCAGCATGAAGATCGAAGCTGCTCAGCTACAGGAGTTGAACGCCGTAGATGACACGAAACTCTGGGCCATGTCACGTGATAGCAAAGTCGTGGATGCGGGGAAAGCCACCTTCGGCGCCAGCTGCATTGCCTGCCATGGCCCGAATCTCGATGGCATGCTTAATGGCCTCAAATTACCCGGACTGCCGCTCGGGGATCACGAGTGGAAGTATGGTGGTAATCCCATGGATGTTCTCAAGACCGTGCGCAAAGGATCGCCGGATGTGACCAAAGGTATGCCCGCCTGGGAACAGCAGCTCGGCGTTAAGCGAGCCATCGAAGTTGTCGCCTTCGTGCTAAGCCACCATCAGGAAGGCGAACCGATCACACGCGCCCCCGACGCGCCCGCACAGGCCTCAAATACAACTTCCACCGGCAGCTGACTATCTTTGCCAAGCCGCCCAGCCTCCGAGCCCCCTTCAACGCCAGTGCCCGCCCCCCGCCTCCGGCCGAATCTCAGCAGCGTCTCCACCATTGCGCGGGATGGTTCCCGCCGAACCGTGCATCCAGCGGATGTGCGGGGGAAGTTCATCACATGGCGGCGCATCACGGCTCTCTTCCTCATCACCGTTTACGTCCTGCTACCCTGGATACAGATCAATGGGCACCCCGCGGTTTTTCTGGATGTGGTCAACCGTCGCTTTCACCTCTTCGGCCTCACGCTGGCTACTCAGGACCTCTGGCTAGGATTCTTTTTTGTCACGGGTTTGGCTTTCTCGCTCTTCTCCATCACGGCACTTTTCGGGCGACTCTGGTGTGGCTGGACCTGTCCCTATACCGTTTTCCTGGAGCACGTCTATCGCCGCGTCGAACGCTGGATTGACGGTGACGCCCTCGCCCGCCGAAAGTTGGATGCCGCGCCTTCCTCAACTGGCAAGATTGCAAGGCGCACGCTGAAGCACGCCATCTATCTGGCGCTCTCCTTCATCATCGCACACGTCTTCCTCTCCTACTTTGTATCGCTGCATCAGCTTTATGCGTGGATGCACGGACCACCTGCACAGCATCTCTTCGCATTCGGCGTCATTGTCTTTCTCACGGGTACGCTGCATTTCGTATTCGGCTGGTTTCGCGAACAGTTTTGCATCATCATTTGCCCCTACGGCCGCCTGCAATCAGCCCTCACGGACGACAACACCGTTGTGATAGGCTACGACAAGAAGCGTGGCGACCCCCGCGGAGCCATCACTAACCAAGCCGGAGGAGACTGCCTTGACTGTAACCGTTGTGTGCAGGTCTGCCCCACCGGCATCGACATCCGCAACGGTCTGCAACTGGAGTGCATTGGCTGTGCCGCCTGTATAGATGCCTGCGATGATGTTATGACCCGACTACGCCGCCAGACCGGCCTTGTTCGCTATGACTCTTTAAATGGCCTGAATGGTCATCCCACTCTTTTCCTCCGCCCCCGGACACTCTTATACGGACTGTTGATCATCATTGGCGTGCTCGCCTTCGCGTTTTCGGCCAGCACGGTAAAGTCGTTCCGCATGTCTGTCCTCCGCATGACCGGTTCACCCTACTTCGTCAGTGAGGGTATTATCCGGAATCAGTTCCTAATTCGCGTTATCAACAAGCGCAACGAACCCGCCACTTACCGCATTATGCTGGGAGGATCTGGACCACGAACGATGCGAATCGCCGGTGGCAATGACGAGTTCACCCTGGAGCCCATGGGCGAGTCCCAACAACTTACTGTGCTCACCTTGCCACAGTCCGATTACACAGGGCCTACTTCCCTTTCCCTCCTCGTGACTGAAATCGGTCAAGACTCCAGCCTCATAACACGGGAACTTGAATTCATCGGCCCCGACCCTCGACTACTGAACGATGATTACCTCAATCCAAAAAACTATCTCAAATAAGCCCTGGCTCCTCATCGTCGCCTTGTTTGTGATGCTCATCGCCCTCTGGGCCTGGTTCATCACTATGGCGGTCAGGAATCAGCCTCAATCCATCGAGGCAACACCATGTTCTGCGCCAGCACGCGTTGCCGTCTGATCCCATGACCCTTTCACCTATGGATACTACGGCTGCCGCTTTCTTCGCAGGTCTGGTTACCAGCCTGCATTGCACCGGAATGTGCGGCCCGCTTGCCTGCGCCTGGGCTTGTCCAAAGCCTGGGGTCAAGCGCACCTTCACTCGTGATACCACCGTCTATCACGCCGCGCGTCTGGTCTCTTATCTGCTGGCAGGAGCCATCGCTGGAGCCCTTGGCGTCATTCCGTTGAAGTGGTTCCAGCAAGGTGCCGGCACCCTCTTGCCTTGGCTTATGGTTTTGCTTTTCGTGGTCCTGGCACTCGGCCTGGATCGCTGGCTGCCCAAGCCCAGACTCCTCAGCAATCTGATGCAAAAGGTAAAAGCCAGGGCATGGCCGTATCGTCCCTTTGTTCGCGCTGGCGTGTTGGGCCTCGCCACTCCTCTCATTCCCTGCGGTCCGCTTTATCTCATGCTTGGCGTCGCTGCGGCGCATGGCTCGCCGCTCTATGGCTCGCAATTTGCCGCCGCTTTCGCTTTTGGCACCTTGCCCCTCCTCTGGTTGGCGCAGACCACTCTGGGAGCCGGTGCCTTCCGAAGCAGCCCTGGTAGCATCCGTTACTGGCAACGCGGCCTCGCGCTGTTTGCAGCTCTTATCATGGCTTGGCGACTTCTCGGCGTATCTGGCGCTGGAGACGCGCCCGCGTGTTGTCATTAATCTACTCATTTACCAAGCATGAACGCTGTCTGTATTCATTGTGGCAATTCCATTCCTTCGTTCAGTGCAGATACGCGCTTTTGCTGCGCGGGCTGCGCTTATGTGCACGACCTCCTACTCACCGAAGGTCTTGAGCAGTTCTATGGCCTGCGCGGCAGCCAGACTCTGCCACCAGTCCCGCCACGGGCCTTGCGGTATTGCGATTACAGCTGGCTTAGCACTCTCGGCACTCACGCCGAAGCAGGCTGCACGGACTGCGGCCCAGCTAGCCTCACGCTTTCCATCCAGGGCATTTCCTGCATGGGGTGCGTCTGGCTGATGGAACGCCTCTTCGAGACCAGACCCGGGGCGCGCCGACTGGATGTGAATGTCATGCGAGGTGAACTCCATCTTGTGTGGAGCGCACGGAAGTTCGATCTCATGGACTTCGCCCGTGATCTCCAACGCTTCGGCTATCTCGTCGGCCCACCAGACGACACTGCGGCGCAAGCCTCTCTCCTGCCCCCCGCAGTGAACCGGCGCCTCGGACTATGCGGAGCCTTTGCCATGAACGCCATGGGTTTCAGCCTGCCCGGCTATCTCGGCATGGGTCCGGAGTTTGCCTTCGCTTCCTGGTTCGATGTCATTTCCGCCTGCACCGCTACGCTAGCTCTGTTGGTAGGCGGCTCTTATTTTGCGGAGCGCAGCCTGCAATCCCTCCGTCACGGCCTGCTGAATATTGACACGCCCATCACCCTCGGGATCGGCGCTGCCTGGATTGGTTCCATGGTTGGCTGGCTCGCCAATATCCCTTCACTAAAGTATTTCGATTTCGTCGCAATCTTCATCTTCCTCATGCTGGCTGGACGTTGGTGGCAATCTGCCGCACTTGAGCAAAACCGCCGCCGACTGCTCAAGTCCACCGCCGTGTCTGATCGTGTGGAACGCCGTGATGCTTCAGGCCGAAGAAGTGCCATCCCTGTGGCGGACATCCGCATTGGAGATGTTCTGGTACTAAAGCCGGGCGGCATCAATCCCGTTTGCGCAGTGCTGGAAAGCACCAGCGCTTCCCTTAGCCTTGAGTGGATCAATGGCGAAAGCGAGGCTACAACCAGGGGAGTGGGACAGCGCATTCCTTCCGGTGCGCTTAATATCGGCACACGCGGCATCGAAGTAAAGGCTACGGAAACGTGGCCCGATAGCCTCTTGCAACGTCTCTCAACTGCCTCTGCAGACACGGATCGGGCTTCGCCGTTTATGGTACGTCTCCTCAGCGGTTATTTAGGTGCTGTCATCTTGTTAGGTGTTATTGGCGCTTTTGCTTGGTGGCAGCATACCGGCAGCGTCGCTCAAGCGCTCCAGGTTATGATCTCCGTCTTTGTCGTTTCCTGCCCCTGTGCCCTCGGGGTGGCGGCTCCTTTCGCGGATGACCTCGCGGCAACGCGCATGCAACGTCTCGGCGTGTTTGTCAAAGCCATGCAAGCCTGGCCCCGCCTGGCCCGCGTCCGGAAGATTGCTTTCGATAAGACTGGAACACTCACCATGGAGAATCCGGTTCTTATGAATCCTGATGCCCTTTCCTCCCTTAGCGTTACAGAACTCATCGCTCTTCACCACCTTACGGCGAGCAATCTCCACCCCGTCAGCCGCAGCCTCTTCGATGCCATCGGTCCCCTGCCGGAACCCTACAATGCAGCCGACACGGAGGTCACCGAAATCATCGGCCAGGGCGTTTCTTATATAGATGATGCCAATGGTTGTCTTTGGTCCCTAGGACGACCGGCTTGGATGGCGCATACTAACTCACCGCCGGCTCATGACGGAGGAGAAGTCGCTTTCCGCTGCGATGGCCAGCTTATTTGCACCTTCGCCTTTCGCGATGCGCTCCGCCCGGATACTGTCTCCGCCTGTCACCAGCTTACTGCTGCGGGATACGACCTCCACCTTCTTAGCGGCGATAGCAGGGAAAAGGTGGAGCTCGTCGGGCGTACCGTCGGCCTGCTGCCCGCCCAATGTCAAAGCGGCTTCACGCCCGATGCCAAGGCCAGGTATGTCCAACTATTGGGCGCAGCGGAAACGCTTTTCGTGGGCGACGGCGCTAACGATAGCCTTGCGTTGAATACGGCGCTCTGCGGCGGCAGCCCCGTTACCGGCCGGAACTTTCTGGAGCACAAAGCCGACTTCTATTTCCTCGGCAATCATCTCCGCTTCCTGCCTGCGCTTCTCTATATGGCGAAGACCCGACAACGCGCCGTAAACAGCGTCTTCAGCTTCGCGATCCTTTACAATATCGCCGCCATCTCCATCTCGCTCGCGGGTCACATGAGTCCACTCCTCGCCGCAATCCTCATGCCCTCCAGTTCTATCCTCACTTTGGCGGCCGTGCGCGTCATTTTTGGCAATGCCTGCACTCAAGCAGTATCTACAACTCATAGAGCAGCCGCGCTCGTCTCGTTTCCTACCGCGCGCGCACCAGCAGCGATGTGACCCGTTGGCTCTACAACTCGTGATCTTTCGCGGCAACCCGAAAGCTTTGTTTACGCCCCTTTATCTCTTCTCAATAACAACCGCAGACTATTCAGGCACACGATCACAGTGCTCCCCTCGTGCGCCATTACACCGGTGGTTAGTTGCAGGTACCCGCCTAAAGAAGCCAGGGATGCGAGCACAATCGCACCCAGGGAAATTACCAGATTTTGCCGGATCACCATGCGGGCGCGTAGACTCAGATCCCTAGCCGTCGCCAGCCGAGAGATATCATCCTTCATCAGTACCACATCACTCTGCTCCAGCGCCGCATCACTGCCCCGCGCCCCCATCGCGATGCTCACGTAAGCCGCCGCCAGACTCGGCGCGTCATTCACGCCATCTCCCACCATCGCGACCTTTTTGCCTGCTCGAGAAAAAGCAGCCACCGCGTTCACCTTGTCCTCGGGCTTCAATCCGGCACGCACCTCCGTGAGCCCCAAGGGCTTTGCCACGGCCTCTGCTGCCGCAGTCCGATCTCCCGTCAGCATGACCACCTGCAGACCCTCCTCACGCAGTTTCGCCAGCACCGACGCCGCATTTTGCCGGATCGTATCCAACAGCAAAATCCGCCCAACCACTTTTGGGCTCAGCACCCATACTTCGCTATATCCCAGCGGCGTGTCCGGCAGCTTCTGCAGCCATTTGCTGAACTCCCCCTGCTCGATCAATTCACGTCTGCCAACGTAACAAAGTTCCCCATCCACCAGCCCGCGCAATCCCGCACCCGTGATCCGTTGGAATCCCTCTACCTTCGAATCTGGCAGCCCCTGCACCACGCCATAGGCGTGCACCGCGCGCGAGATAGGATGGTTTGACTGGCTATCGAGCGCATAGGCGAGGCGTCCAACTTCCCGTTCCTGCCCAGCTGGAAAACTCTCAACTGATGCAACATGCAGCGCGCCTTCCGTGAGAGTCCCGGTCTTGTCCATGCACAGAACCTCCACCTCCGCGAATTTCTCGATGGCGGCACCGCCCCGGAATAAAATGCCATGCCGCGCTCCCCAAGCGATCGCACTCAGAATCGCGGAAGGCACACTCAAGGCCAGCGCGCAAGGAGACATTACTACGAGTAGCGTCATAGCCCGGTAGAAGGCGCTAGGATATGCCTCCGTGCTTACAAACGGTGGGCGGTGAAAAACTAGCCACCATATAAAGAACATCACAAACGTCAGTCCCAGCACCAAATAAGTATAATGTGTCCCAAAACGGTCGGTAAACCGTTCACTAGGAGCCCGCATTTGTTGAGCATTCTGGATCAGGTTGATGATCTTTTGCAGTGAACTCTCCGCGGCCATTCGGTCCACCCGAACGGTTAGTAGACCCCAGAGATTGAGCGTTCCGCTGGAGACTGACGAGCCTTTGTTCTTCGTCACCGGTACGGACTCACCCGTGAGATTCGCTTCATCCGCCGCACTTTCTCCTTCCAGAACAGTGCCATCGACAGGAAAGAGCTCATCAGGTCTCATGACCAGCGTATCGCCAGGGTGCACTATGGAGACCGGCCGCTGCTCGGTCTGTCCATCCGGCAACTGCACTCGCGCCATCTTCGGCGCGGCCTTTGTGAGTGCATTGATTTCGCGATGCGTCCGGTGGAGCGCGTAATGCTCTAGTGCACCCGAAGTGGAAAACAGAAACAGCAGCAACGCGCCCTCTTCCCAGGCGCCAATAGCCGCCGCCCCCGAGGCCACACACAGCATGAGAAAATGAATATCCAAAACCTTTTGGCGAATCTTCTCTAGTGCCTCCTTGGCTGCATCCCACCCACCCGATACAAGCGACGCCACATAACAAACTCGCGAAGGCCATGTCGCATCCAGATTCCTTTCCAGCAGCCATCCCGCAATAAGGGTGACACCACAAAAGCCTGCTTGCACAGCCAGAGTCTCCCATTCGTCCCGACTTTGATGTTCAAGTTTATCGGGATCTGGCCAGGAGAAATTCCGCCATTGCCGCAATCCCGCGGTTTTGCAGACAGGCGCTTTCTCCAGCAGCAATTCCCCGCCCCCTAGCTGGGCGATGCGAACGTTCCCTCGAAATGGGTTTGCGAGCGGATCCTTTGACGCACCATTCGTGGCATACTCCGCCTCAAGTTCCAGCAGCACCGTTTCCAGGAACGGCCGCAGCCCTTCCTCATGAAAGTCTTCCTTCGCCGCAAGCTGCAACGTCTGCGCCTTCGGATTCAACCGCAGCGCTTCAATGGTTGGTTGCTCCGCAAGGAACTCCACCAAGCCCGCGATCCAGTCGCCCTCCACAACTGTTCCAATCAGGTTTGCCTGAGACGAAGCGCTAGCAATTCCGGCCATGACTCGCGAACCGATACGAAACCGCCCTACAGTCCCGTTATAAACGAACAAACCACCTGAGTTCCTTTAGGCGCCGCACGCCTGATGTCCAGCGTGGCCCCTATCGTGCTCGCGCGATACCTCATGGTTCGCAGTCCCATGCCGCTGCTTTCAAAAGCCTGATCAGTGATGCCCTTTCCGTCATCCCGAATCTTCAGCTTGGTCAAGTCTCCCTCATTTACCAGATCGATCCAAATGCACTTTGCGTGCCCATGTCGGATCGCATTGCTGATAGACTCCTGGCAAATACGATAGAGATGCGTAGCCTTCGCATTGTCGTTCACCAGCACCGGCACCATACATTCAAAAACGCAGTCGACTTTGAAGAGCTCTCTCGTGCTATTGGCTAGTTCATGCAGGGCTGACATTAATCCACGGGAGTCTAGTTCCACCGGTGAGAGCCCGCGAGCTACCATGCGTGCCTGCTTGATTGCTTCCTTCACATAGCCAGATATAGTGGAGAGCGCTTGGGCATCGCTTGCCGACGTTTGAGCGAGCCGCTTCCGTAGCACTTCGGTCAGCACTTCCACACCAGCCAATACCTGGCAAAGCCCGTCGTGCAAGTCCTGTCCAATACGCTGTTGCTCCCGTCCGCTAATCTCCAGCACCTCCTGTTCCAGGTGCCGCCGATCCGTCACGTCCAATCCGGAGGCGATGACATACTCCGAAGATCCGGGTGTATCGCGCAGCAGCGTAAGGCTCCAGGCAATTTGCCGCAGGTCGCCGCCTGTTGTCAAAATTTGACTTTCGAACTCTTTCAACCCGGGCTGCTGTAACGCAGCCAAAAAACGCTCCTGCCCCCCCTGCCGATCATCCTCTGGCAGGAAGACCTCCCAAGCTGGCTTACCTTCCACTTCCTCGGCGCAGAGACCTGTGGTGGATTCACACTTTTGATTGATGTGAACTACCAGGCCTTGGGTATCAAGCACCATCATGAGTGCGCCTGAGGCTTGCAAGACCCCCGTGCTGAAAGCATGTTCTTTTCGCAACGCCTCCTCTGCTTCAGACAAGCGACGGTCTTTATTAATCTCCGCGATCGCTCGCCTCACCACGGAAGGCACAAACTCTAAGAACTGCCCGTCTTTCACCAAGTAGTCGATTGCCCCACGTTTCATCATCTCCACCGCCACACGCTCATCCCCCTGTCCCGTGATGATGATGAATGGTAAATGGTTCTGCTGTTTTCTAAGCTTCAAGACGAGTTCCGCTCCGTCGATATCCTGCAATTTTAGATCTAGCAGCAACAGGTCTGCGTCGTGGGCGCTTAGCCATGCGAGTGCTTCCTTGCCAGAATAAGCTGTAGCTGTGGCAAACCCTTCGCGAGAAATCGTTTTCTCGATCAATCGCGCAAGGCCCTGGTCGTCATCAACGATTAGGACTGTTGGCGCCTTTTTCAGTGCTCTCATTGCGTCTCCTTCTGCTGCAGCTTAGTTATTTCCGGCACCAGCACGAGCGTGATGAATTGCCCCAGCTTCCTGATGGAGTCAGCAAACTGGTTATAATCTACAGGCTTTACAATGTAGTGGCTGCATCCCAGTTCATGACATCGCTCGACTTCACGAGGATCATCCGTGGTGGTCAGCATGATGACTGGAATCTTTCTTAGCACCTCATCCCCCTTAAGCGCCCGCAGCACGTCAACTCCGTCCACCTTAGGCATGCGAATGTCCAAGAGAAGAAGATATGGCTTCTCGCTTGCTCGACGGCGCTCGCCACGCTGAAAAAGGAAATCTAATAGCGACTGGCCGTCTCGGAATCGCTCTATAGGATTGCCCAAAGCAGCCCGTCGGAGATTTTTTTCGACCAACAAAGCATGGCCGTCATCATCATCCGCAATCAAGAGGACGATCTCTTGCTTCAGGTTTGACATGGTATCAGGAGTTCGTCGAAATCCTTGGTAGCGAAATGTGGAAGGCGCTGCCTACACCAGCTTCTGAGTCCACCCAAATCCGTCCGTCATGCCTCTCTATGATTCGGAGCGCAATAGTCAGGCCCAAGCCCTCTCCGCTGGCGAGGGTTGGATTGAGACGGTGAAAAATCTCAAAAATCTTCGCTTGATGGCTCACATCGATTCCCATGGAATTGTCCCGCACCGTGTAGACGGATCGATTCCCCTCTTCCCGTCCACTTATCTTGATCACTGGCGTTCGCCCAGGGGCAGCATACTTCAATGCGTTATCAATCAGGTTGGAAAACACCTGATCAATTTGGACGGCATCTCCCTGGCAGCGCGGCAGTCTCTCAACCTGAAGGCTGGCACCTGTCTGCTTCAACTGAAATTCAAATGTCTTAGCCACGCGCGCCAGCAGGGCGTCCATATCTAAAGCCTCAATGTTCAATGTCACCCGGCCCAGACGCGAAAAGCGAAGAAAGCCAGCAAGCAGCGCGTCCATCTTGGCCACGCTGGAAAGAATGAAGCTTAAGGCTTCGGGAATATCCTCATTCAGGATTTGGCCCAATCCTGCTTCTCTCAGCGCCTGGAATTCGGTTGGATCCAGCTTGGAGCGCAACTCATCACAAGCTAGCGCCAATTCTTTACTGAAGCCTTGAATATTCACCAAAGGCGAACGCAGATCATGTGATGCTACAAAGACAATCGCTTCCAGTTCCCGATTCTTCTCAGCCAGGCGTCGCGCCATCTGCGCGAGTTGATCCTCAAACTCCTTTCGTGCCGTGATGTCTCTCACGAACCCGGTGAAGATCCGCCCGGATCCCAGCAGCACTTCACTGACAGCGAGATCCATGGGGAAGACGCTGCCATCCTTCCGCTGACCCACGACCTCTCGGCCAATGCCGATGATCCGCGCCTGCCCCGTCTGCCGATAGTTCGTCAGATACTGGTCATGCTGCTGCCGGTAAGGCGCAGGCATCAGCATGCTTACGTTCTGGCCAATCACCTCAGCGGGTTCATAGCCGAAAAGCTTTACCGCCGCGTTGTTGATTGACTCTATATGGCCAAACTCATCAATCGTGATAATGCCTTCGACTGCGGTCTCCAGGATGGCCCGCAGCCGCATCTCACTATCGCGCAAAGCCCCTGCATCGGGAGAAACAGAAGACTGTGGAACGTCCGGATTCATGGAGGGAGGGGTCGCCACCGTTTCAATCCCGGAAAGAGCTACCTTCGTCTTATTGGCACACCCCCTCTGGCAAAACAAGCAGTTCTTCCCTCCAGGCACTGCCTGCTCCGGCTGGATCTGGGCATGAAGGGCGGCGCGTTGACACATCGTCGTCAAGGATGGACTAGAGGTGGTTCGGTTGCGGCGTATTGTTCAAACAGCGATTCCTACTGATGCAGTGCGCTCGTGCAGTCTGCTGCGATACTCTGTTGGCGAGAGCGAGACGATGCGGCGGAAACTGCGATTGAATTGAGACAGGGATTGAAACCCTGAGTCATAGGCCACTTCGGTCACGCGGGCCTGCGGTTTAAGGAGCATCTTCTTCGCCTGTTCCACCCGCGCCCGGTTTACGTAGTGAGTGAAGGTCAGTCCGGTGGCCCTTTTGAAGACCTTGCAGAAGTGAAATGCGCTCACGCCGGCTTCTTCCGCTACGTCTTCTAGCATCAGCGGCTCCGCCAAGTTTGAGTGAATGTATTTCCGAGCCCGGCGGATGCTTTCAGGCTCACAGTCATGCGTCTGCAAAAACATCTTTTCTGCTGCCTCTCCCAATTGCGCCGCAAACATCCGCAACATCGTTTCCAGTGCCTTCGCTCGTTCAGGAGAAATCGCCATCGCTTCATCATAGCAGCGGCGCGCAGAGCGTAGTTCCGCGGCCGAGCAGCCATCTTCCAGTAGCTGTTTCGCTGTGTCGTCGAACGCCATCCCTTCCTGCCTCAGAGCATCAGCGCACAAATAAGCCAAGGTTCGCCCATTGAGTTCCACGGGCAAGCACAGGCACAATTGAAAGGGATAGTGCGACTCCTTCATTGCGTCATGCTCCTGCTTTGTATAGGCCCGAATTGGGCACCCTGTGGCGACACCAAAAGCCTCTTCGTACTGTCTGATCAGATCCGACTTGAGGAGTTGCTTGGCTAGGGTTTGAATCTCGTTGAAGTCAGTTTGTGCTATCATGGCGTTGTGATGGTTGACGCCTTAAAAATAGCTGGGTCAATCAGCCTGAAAATTCGTAGCCCATACTCGTCTTACTGTCCGTAGACCCCGCAATGACAGTATAGGGGTTTCCTCTAGGACCTGCATCTCCCGTGACATGCTCACACAATCAGCACACACGCGAGGCGAACCTAGACAGCACACGCTGGCTCCTCACTTATGGAGTTGTTATCGCGGTTCCTCTCCGGCTTGGCAGGTGATTTTGCGACCAGCACTGAGCAGTGCGCGTGCCGGATCATCTTCTCAGCGGTGGTCCCCATGAGAGCTGAGCCCAGCCAGCCTTTGCCTTTCGTTCCCACTACAATCAGATCGCAATGATTCAAATACGCAAAATTTGCCAAGGCGTCACGCACGTTGGTGGTCTCACGCACTTCTGTGCTCCAGGTGACAGGGAGTCCTTCAGAAAGGATGGGCTCAACGAATTCCACGAGTTGTTCCTGCGTTTCCCGCAAACTGTCAGTTTCGAAATCCGGCATCGCAGGCAAATAGCCACCGTATTCAATCGACATTGCGAGAGCAGATTGCAATACATGCATAACGTTCACGCTCCCAGCATCATACTCAGCAAGATGTTTGGCCATCTTGACGACGCGTTCTGAGGTCGGCGAAAAGTCTACGCACGCGAGTATCTTTTTGAATCCGACGTTGCTCTCTTGGTGCACGAGAAGTACATCGGCAGGAGCTTTGCGCACACACATGGAGGCAATGACACCTACATGGTTGATGCCCTGGCTTGAGCCTTTGGTGCCCATCACTAACAAGTCGGCTTGTTGCGACTCACAAGCATCCACAAGTCCCTGAAATGCATGCCCCGTGTCTGCAAGGAGATGAACCCTGTCCAAGGGAACTTTTGAATCGGTGAGAAAGCGGCGCAGACTATCCTCCACGTTCTGGAGAATATGCGGTTGATCGAACCCATGAACCCTCCGCATTGCTGCCGCCAGAGATGGATCAAGGATATGCGCAACGGTGACGGTGCAATATCCCCTGGATGCCAGACGCATCGCAGTTAATAAGGCCGCGCGGCTAGATGGCGAGAAGTCGACGGCTACAAGGATGTTTCGAAAAGTATTCATGGCATTAGGTGTAGGTATCCTAGCTGCCAATTCTGATGATGGCCCTGCAACGATTGCCGCAATCACGGCCTAACTTGCGCTCGAGAACGTACCGATGGCTATTAGCCCTGGCCTTCTACCCACCGTACTGCATACCTCACTAGAGCGGCCCCGTCTGTGATTTGCAGTTTCTCTTTAATGTGGGCTCTGTGTGCATCCACAGTGCGCACGCTGATATTCAGCAAATGGGCGATGAACCGCGTGGTTTTTCCTTGTCCAATCAGTTGAAGAATCTCCATTTCGCGATCCGTCAACTTCTGCAAAATCGATGCGGACGTGGCGCGCTTTTGACCGGAAATCTGCGCCAGCATGTTTGCGGCCATGGTATCACTTAGGTAAATACCGCCTCGTAGAACGGCTCGCACCGCGTGGATAAGTGTGTCCGCTGCGACCTCTTTCATCACGTATCCTTGCGCACCCGATCGTAGCACCCGCTCTGCATACAAAGACTCCTCATGCATGGAAAGCACGACGATGAGAACGTCTGGATACATTGCTTTGATGTCCTTGATCAACTCTAAGCCATGCTTGTCCTTCAGCGTCAGATCCACAATGGCCAGGTCCGGCTTAGTGCGTTCCAGCAGTGCTAAACCTTCAGCAGCGCTGGATGCTTCTCCGCAAACATCCAGATCGCTTTCGGCACGAATCAACTGCGAAAGCCCCTGTCGCATGATGGGATGGTCGTCGACAATCAGTATTTGCTTCATTTCCAGGTTCTAGGCACCCTCCCGAACGCTAGAAGAGATCTGAGCGGTCTTCAACCAAAGAAGTCCTCATTGAAAATCGGGCATGTGGCTCAGCTTCATCCCCAATCGGCGTTTTCTTGAGCGCGGCTCCTGACCGCCAAAACAGCGCAGCGTGAGTGCTTTAGCACATATTCGGCGATCTGCCTACGAAATAGCCCGGCAATAGGTGTCCGCTTGTTTACCCCTACCACCAGCAGCGCATTCTCGTTTTCGCCCACCTGAGAGGTAATCCCTTTTGCCAGATCAAAAGCCTCGGTGTTCCTGCTGCTCCATTTCAGCGTCGCATCGGTTGGCAAGATGGAGCGTAGGAAGGTGTCCAGTTGGTGTTCCACATCCACATAAGACTCCTCTTCCCGATAGGTTTCACCACTGGAAAAGGCAATGCGTCTTAGGGAAAGAGAGCCGACAGCCGGCCGCACGTGGAAGCAGTCCAAATGTGCCGACTCCAAGGCAGCCAGACTGGCGGCCCTACCGAGGATGTTTTGTGCTTCGCGATCATAGTCCACAGCAGCCAGCACGGTTAGGAATGGCTGGCGGCTCTTGGCGTGGACAAAAAGCACATCGATCGACATCGATCTCAGGCACTGATGCGCTGTGTGCCCGAAAGATGCCTGGGGATGTTCCTCCCCGCTGGCGCCTAAGATTAGAAGATCCGCCCGCCCTTGCTCGCAAGCACGCTGGAGTTCAGCATAAGGATCACCAATAAGTGTCCTTAGTCTGACACCCTTCGCGTGCCCTAGAATCGTCTTGGTAAATTTCTCTAGAGAGCGGGCAGTTTTCGCAATTCCATTTTCGCTCTCTTCATGGGAAGAGGAAGGCCTGTGAACAGCGATTACGGTCAAATCCGCGTCACTTTCCCGGGCCAACCGATGGGCCGTCCGTAGAGCGGCTTCATTTAGCATAGAAAAATCAACTCCCACTAAGATCCTTTGATAGGACCCTATTTTTCCACTACCCTTTGTATCGTCACAGACGGTAATTGCGGCAGGCATCATATCGGTTTGAAAAGGCTAGTGAAGATGCACCAACTCCATAGGCGGCACCTCAAAGCGCACTCCGTTTGTAGGAGAGTTCAGTTCCACCGTATCGATTTTAGTCTCTATCACGACGAACCCTAGCTTGTGCGAATACCGATCCAGGAAATACGTAAGTGACAGATCTACGACCTTTTGCCAGGTTTCCTTAAGCGAAGCCGGTTCATCAATGATGCGGGCCTCTCCGCGCAGGGTGAGGATTAGGCTCTTATCCTTGTTAAAAAACATCCAGCTGACTTTCGGGTTCGCTTGGATCTGAGCCACTTTTCGACTACTTGGATTTGTCAAAGTCCGTAGCATAGGAAGTTCGTCCACCTCAAGGGAGGACATCCACCGCATCTGCGGTCTACCCTCTTCGTCCATTGTAGCGAGAATTCCCGGGTGATGCCCATTAATAAGGCTCTTCGCAAGCCCAAGAACGTCCTCGCCGTCGTCTAGTTCGTAACGACAGTCTTCGAGATCAAGTGCGGTTGTATTCATGGAGCAAAATAGTGCGATGTTTATTACTGGATATTAACCCCATCAGCAGCGTATAGCCTCGCGGGGCTTGATCAATTACGGGCAATTTTTGCGCGTTCTAAAAAAGCTGGATAGCTTTCAGACTCTTCTTGTTGCCCACCTTGCAATTGGCTATCCGAACCAAATTTTAAGCAGCCTGAACGTGCAAATCTCCCGCACTTTTCTCAGTCAGGCTAAGTTTGTTCTCCACAACGCTTACACAGAGTACGTTTGTTGTAGCAAGTGACATGACCCGCCTTGAAAACGACGGATGCATCACTCGCTGTATAAGAGACTTGTGATGCGAGCCTACGACGATCAGATCAGCTTTCATATTGTCTGCAATGGGCATCAGATCATAGGCCGGGTTCTCATAAGATTGGCGCACTTTAACCGCTATAGGCCCGGAGAATCCTGCTTGTTTGAAGGTTTGTCTGACCTTTGATTGCATTGCCTGAATCTCGTCTTCGTCGGGCGTCGGCACATTCCCGGCTGAGAGGAGATATGGATCTTTTTGCACGAAATGCGCGCACACGAGCTCGATGGTTCCCCACTGGAGCAAATCCACAACATTCTTTGGCAACGCGTTTTCTGCTTCGAAGACATCTATTGCGCAAAGCACCTTCAAGGGCCTGTCATTCAGGAGCCAACTCAGGAGGGGCATGGAGTTATGCACGATTAAGGTGGGTGCACGCGCCGATTCAGCCACATGTTCTGCAACACTTCCAAGAATCGCCCGCGCAAATGCGCCTTTACCTGTGGCGCCGAGAACGATCAATGAGGTGTCATCTCCTGCAACAGAAATGAGATTTTCACTTGCACTGCCATGCAAAACCCTGGTTTCAACCATTTGTCCCTGCTCGCAGACGCGGTTCACCTCCTCACCCAAAATTTCGTTTGCTGCTTGGTCCAGTAGATGAGGGGCCGAGTAGTCGGGAGCGGCCAGCCAATCTGCCACCCAATGCACCAGAGTTAGCGGCTGTTTGGATTTTGCAGCCAGGCATGCGGCGACTTCCACAGCATCCTCGGCCGACTTGGAGAAATCAGTGCCACCAAGTATTTTCATAAGTATGAACGGTTGAAGTAAGACCGATCGGCAGGCATGAACGCTTGATCGACCGATGCTCAGATTATCGCACGGCAGATTACGGATTCCCTGCATCGCTTGTCATAAAAAGAGCGTCTACTGGCGTCAGCTATCTCGGTTCGATGCGGCTTCCTGTTGGCAAGCGCCAATCACAAAACCCTGCGAGTCCTACGCAACGGATGCGCAGTGCATCAAGCAGACCCACGCATGCTTCGTGATCGTTCACTCGGAATTCTCACCCGAGACTTGGACCCTCCGCTATCATGAATTCCGTGCTCCCCAAAGCTTTCCACGATGCCGCGCTTTGGGGGGCAGTCGAGCAATCCGCTTGGCCGCTACACAAACTGTGGGTAGATCTGCACATCCAAAGGGCGAATGTCGAATACGTCTTGGATCAGTGACCGGCCTACGCCTGCTCGTAAGCGCGATCGCCGCTTGTGTGCATTGCCACTTAGTTCACCCAGGCAACATTCCCAATTCTTACCGGGGAATCTGGAAGTCAGCTTAGCGGGAACTTCACGATTAACAGCGCGGCCAGCAGAAACGCCCCAAGAATTGCCGTAGAGCAGATGACGATTGTCCGGCCGCGTCGCGTGGTATCGATCGCCTTCATCTATGACTCGGGAGCAAGGCTGTAGCGACACCCAATGAGGACTAAAGCCAGTTCATGGGCTGCACTGTCTTCATAGTAGTGTGGTTGCGCCTAGTCGGGTTCCGCGACGGCACTCGGCAACAATTGGCACATCCTCGCCCGATGTTGTGCTTGAACAGGAAGCTAATGCCCCGCCAAACCCGTAGGTCACTTGGTGACTAATATTTCAGTAGATGCCGCAGACACACCAGTTTTGGTAGATCGACCAAGGTGAATTCGGTTCACCTCGGAATAAGCCACGAGCAACACCCTTAGATGAAGAAATTGTCAGCACTACGCTATAGAGCCGGGAATATGTCCAAAAAGTGTCCAAGCGCAGCGCTAGCGAAAATGAACAAATAGCGTAACTCCCTCAGTATCAAAAGCGCACCCATGAGGATTCGAACCTCAAACCTTCTGATCCGTAGTCAGATGCTCTAATCCGTTGAGCTATGGGTGCTGGTTTTTTCACCCCTCGTCGTGCAAGGGGAAGGAGATTCTAGTGAGAATACCGGGATTGTCAAATACTTGGCAGAAACCTTCTGCCGAAAAAGTGAGCTTCGGTAAAGGCGGCGTCATGGCGGTCGATAACCCCGATCACTTTGGCTTCACCACAGCAGGCTTGTCCGGTTTATCCTGCTTTTCGGGGTCCACGCGGCTGAAATGAAGGTCGCGGCCCAGCAGCCAGAACCAGCCGAGGGTAGCTGCCAGCAGGATGAGAGTGATCCACCAGGGCCAGGTGCGAAACATAAAACAGATTCAGATTGAGTCACCCACGGTGGCGGAACCGCGCGCGTGTGGCAAGCGCTTCTTGAGGAACGGCTTGCCTCCCTCCTCATTGCCCCTCGGAACCGCCAACCCATTGGATTTTTCTCTCGAACGCTACCGATTCCCCAAAGGATTTGCTCCGATTGGCGCTCTCCACCATAGTTGACAGGGATGGAAATTCTGGTCAGTCCGTGTGTCAGCTTTTTCCCGTGGAAAAGGATTTGCCTGTCCTGCCCTTTCGCGGCATGAAAATAGAACCGCGCCGCGCCACTTTGTCCTCATCACGTCCTAAAGTTCTCGTTGTCATTCCTGCGCGCTGGGGATCCACCCGGTTCCCAGGCAAGCCGCTACACCTCATCGCGGGCAAACCGCTGGTGCAGCATGTGTGGGAGCGCTGCCAGGAATGCACCAAGGTGGACAAAGTCGTCATCGCTACAGATGACCTGCGCATCGCCAACACCGCGCGACGTTTCAACGCCGTTTCTGTGATGACGGATCCCGCCCACCCGAGCGGCACCGATCGCGCCGCGGAGACAGCCAAATCTTTCCCGAACCACTCTGTGGTGATCAATGTGCAGGGCGATGAGCCGCTCATTTCGCCTACGCTCATTGATGAACTGGCAGAGACGCTGGTGGAGGAGCCTGCCCTCCCCATGATCACGGCAGCAGCGCCGATCTTGGAGGCGGAACTTTTGCATGACCCGAACGTAGTAAAGACGGTCTTGGATTGGCAGGGCAACGCCTTATACTTTTCCCGCTCAGCGATTCCCCATCTGCGCAACCCAGACTCCGGCATCGTGCCTTACCGGCATCTGGGCATTTACGGTTTTCAACGGCATTTCCTGTTTCAGTTCGTAGCCTGGCCGCCTTCCCTTCTGGAGCGGGCGGAGTCGCTTGAGCAGCTCCGGGCGCTGGAGAACGGCGCACGCATCCGCGTGGCGCTGACACAGGATATCTCCCCCGGCGTCGACACCCTGGAGCAGGCTCAGGCCGTTGAGTCCCTCATCTCAGCTCGTCCGTAATCCTTCTTTTCCGGCTTTCTCAGAATACCATTTCCATTCCCTTTCCCTTCCTATTCCTTCCCACGACACCATGAAATACATATTCGTCACCGGCGGCGTTGTCAGTTCCCTAGGCAAGGGGCTGGCCGCAGCCTCGCTCGGCACCCTGCTGGAGCACCGGGGACTGAAAGTCATTCTCCAGAAGTTCGATCCGTACCTGAACATCGATCCGGGTACCATGAACCCCTTTGAGCATGGGGAGGTTTATGTGCTCGATGACGGCGCGGAGACCGACCTCGATCTTGGACACTACGAGCGGTTTACGAGCACGAACCTCTCCCGCCTGAACAACCTCACCAGCGGCCGCGTCTATGAGACCGTGCTGGCGAAGGAACGCAGTGGCGCGTACCTGGGCAGCACCGTGCAGGTGATTCCGCACGTGACCAATGAGATCAAAGATCGCATCCGCAAGGTGGCGAAAGAGATGAAGCCTGACGTGATCATCACGGAAATCGGCGGCACCGTGGGGGACATCGAAGGCCTGCCTTTCATGGAGGCCATTCGTCAGTTCGGCCAGGAGGTAGGGCGGGACAATGTGCTTTTCATTCACGTGACGCTGGTGCCGTTTATCAAAGCGGCGGGCGAACTGAAGACGAAGCCAACCCAGCAGAGCATCGCGAAGCTGCGGGAGATCGGTATCTTTCCGGGCATCATCCTCTGTCGTGCCGAGCATCCGGTGGATCAGGATTCACGGGACAAGATCGCGCTCTTTTGCAATGTGGCGCCAGAGTGTGTCATCGAGGCGGCAGACGTGGAGCACACCATTTATGAGGTGCCTCTAAAGCTGCATGAAGAGAAACTGGATGATCTGGTTTGCGATCACCTCCATTTACAGACGAAGCAGCCGGACCTGACGCTTTGGCGGAAGTTCGTCCAGCACATTATCAATCCCACCCAGCAGGTCCGCATCGCAGTTGTTGGCAAGTACATTGAGCTGCAGGATGCGTACAAGAGCATCTATGAATCCCTCGTCCACGCCGGAGCCGCTAATGACACCCGGGTGAATGTCGTGCGGGTGGACGCGGAGCAGATCGAGAAATTCGGCGCGGAACGCTATCTGAACGGCCTACAGGGCATCCTGGTCCCCGGTGGCTTCGGCGATCGTGGCACGGAAGGCAAAATCAAAGCTTGTCAGTATGCGCGTGAAAAGAAGATTCCCTATCTCGGCATCTGCCTGGGCATGCAGATCGCGATCATTGAGATGGCGCGCAATCTCTGTGGCTGGCAGGATGCGAATAGCACTGAATTCAACAAAGAGACGGCCCACCCGGTGATCAGCCTTCTGGCTGAGCAGGCGCATGTCACGCAGAAGGGCGGCTCCATGCGCCTGGGCACCTGGGTCACGGATTTGGTCCCTGGATCGAAGGCTTATAACCTCTATCACAGCGCGACCATCACGGAGCGGCATCGGCACCGGTATGAGTTCAACTCCGCGTTCAAGGAGGACTTGGAGAAGGCTGGCTTGGTCATCAGTGGAAACTCACCCGATGGGCTGCTGGCAGAGGTGATCGAACTGAATGATCACCCCTTCTTCATGGCGTGTCAGTACCACCCGGAATTCCTTTCGAAACCCAATCACCCGCATCCTCTCTTCGCTGGCTTGGTTTCCGCGGCGTTGGAGCACCATTATCTGGCTGGAAAATAGGGTGATTGAACCAGAGCTCTGGGCGAGCTTGCACGCATGGCCACCACCACGACGGCACCCACGCTCACGCTTTCTGGCGGTACGCGGCTGACCAAGGCGCTCGTGCTGGGCCAGCCTTTCGTCATCGGCTCTGCACGGGATGCCCAGTTTCGCATCCCCCACCCTTCCGTGGCGCCGCGTCACGCCCAGGTCATTTGGGACGGACGGCGCACCTCGGTGGAAAACGTCAGCGGGACGCTGGAGCTCAAGGTGCGCGATGCGGTCATCCGCCAGGCCACGCTGCGCGATGGGGATACCCTGCGCATTGGAGATTTCCTGTTTAACTTCGCCTCGCCCAAAAGCACCGTGGGATTCACGGGAGCGCCCACCGTGGTCTTTCGAGGGCAGACGGTCGAGGAGATCACGCTGCAGGATGGTATTACCTTCGGCAGTAGCGAAGACGCGGATGTGCTGCTGGACGACGACACCTTGCTGCCAGTGCATGCCATCATGCAGCAGGATGACCAGGGCTTTACCATTGTGGACAAGGGTGGTTCCGGCCTCCTGGCCAATGGCCGGTTCTTTGAACGGCATCGTCTCTACATGGGGGACCGGCTGGACTTTGGTGAAGAGCATACGTTCGTCTTTTCCGGCTGGGCGCTGCGGCGCATTCCTGGAGATGCCGCATGCGCGTTGACGGCGCAGCGCTTGGAGGTCGTCTCCCGCCAGGGGAAATGCCTGCTGCGCGATGCCGGTTTTGAGGCAGGCGCTCGTGAGTTTGTAGGCATCATCGGCCCCAGCGGCGCGGGCAAAACGACCCTCCTACGCGCATTGTGCGGCCTTAATCCGCTGAGTGGTGGGGAGATTTTCCTCAACAAGACTCCTTCGTCCCGGCTGGGTGATGTCACCAGCTACTTCGGCTACGTGCCGCAGAAGGAGATTGTGCATCTGGATCTGACCGGGCGGCAGGCTCTGCAATATGCCGCTGCTCTGCGACTGCCTGCCCGCGCGCCGTGGTTGGAGATCCTGAAACTGATCAGCCAGTTGGCGGAACGGCTGGGGCTTTCCGCGCACCTCGATGTGCCTGCCCGGAACCTCTCTGGCGGGCAGCTCAAGCGTCTGAGTGTTGCCGTGGAGATGCTGAGCCAGCCGCCCATGCTATTGCTGGACGAACCGACTTCCGGCCTGGACCCTGAGGCCGAGACGCTGCTCATGCGCCAGCTTCGAGATCTGACTACCACAGGCTGTACCGTTGTCTGCGCGACGCACCTGATGGAGAACACCTACCTGATGGACAGTGTGGAGATCGTCTCCGCCGCCGCGCAAAAAGGCGAGCCAGGCACAACTGTCTTCCGTGGCCGTCCGAGTGCGGCCAGTGAGTTCTTTGGCACGCGGGAGCTTGCGGAAATCTATCCTCGCCTGCGGCAACAGGTTCCCAGTGAGTGGCGGAAGACTTACGAGGAGAAGTTCCATCTGCCCGCCGCTGCTCCCAAGCCACCGCCGGAGCCGGTCAATCCCCCACCCCGTCCCCGGGAGACACGGCGGCCAGCCATTCCCGTACTCCTGAAGCGGCAGTGGGATATCTTGCGGGCGGACCGGAAAAATTTGTGGCTGCTTTTCGCCCAGCCGGTGGTGATCGGGCTGCTACTGAATATCGCGGCAGCGGGCAGTGAAAGTCAGACTGCTACAAAGCTCTTCCTCGCCTGTATTGCCACCTTTTGGATGGCCTGCGGTCAGGCGGCTCCGGAAGTAGTAAGAGAGCGTGCCATCTTTGAGCGGGAACGCTTCTCAGGATTGCGCGTGAGGTCTTACCTGCTGGCGAAGTCAGCGTGGCTGTGGGCGCTTTCGCTGGTGCAGGCGCTGGTGTTGTTCCTCACCTTGAAGCTGGGGGGTGATCTGCAGGGGGCATTCCTTTGGCAACTCGTTGCGCTCGGCTGCACTTCCTTCGCAGCCACCGGGCTCGGTCTGTTGATCTCGGCTTGGGCGAGGAACGTTCTTCAGGCCGTGTTGCTGGTTCCCATCCTGACGATCCCGCAGATTCTGTTTTCCGGCTATGTCTTCTCACTCAAGGACTGGGAGCAGCACGCCACGCCACGCATCATCAGCCGCTTCTTCCCAGGCTTCGCCTCCCAGCGCATCGTGGATACGAGCCTGCTTTGGGGAAAGCCGATTTCGAACTTTGATGACATGGACAAGGCAGGTCTCGTCACATCCTTCGAGAATTTAAGCGCTGCTCTGCGGTCGATGAGTGTGTGGCTCAATCCCGCCACACAGACTCGCGTGATCCTGAATGAGCCCGCCATGTATAGCGAGACACGCGGGCAGCCTCCTCGTGTGAAGGAGGTGGATTGGGATCCCGAAAATCCTCCCAGTTTCCGGCTGGGTGCGGTCTATGCCTGGAGTGCCCCGGCATGGAAAGCTGTCATCATGCTGATGATCTGGGGAATGGGCGGCTTTCTGGCCTCATTCATTTTCCTGAAGCAGCAGCGCGAGTGATTTTGTCGTCTTCGGTCGCGACAGCGCGGCAGCGAATGTGGCATGATCGTCTTTCCGCCGAAAAAATGTGGGAGCGGCAGTCGTTTCGATTAACTCGATACAAACTTATACTGACCAAACGGCGACCCCGCCCTCCCGCCCCTTTGCTTTGCCCGTGACCCAATTTCTGCGCAGTTATTTCCACACCGAGCGCGATGCCATCAGGGACGCGCTTTATACGGTGGTGCGTGCGGGTCATCTGGTGGCAGATGAAACGCATCACATCTCCCGCGAGACGCTGGCAGGTCATGAGCTTATTTACTGCCTGCGAGGGGAAGGCACAGTGCTGATCTCCGGACGTCAGCACCGGGTCACGGCGCGCTCCCTCTATTGGGTCTCCTGCTGGCATCCTCATCAGTATCAAGCCGATCCCAAAGACCCGTGGGAGCTTTACTGGGTTCGCATGGAAGGACCCGGATTGGACCATTTGGCGGAGTTGATGCGCATCGCCGAGTCACCGGTGTTTCCCTCTCTGGATGATGCCGCGGTATCCCCCTGCTTCATGGAGGCCTTCGATGTCCTTGAGTCACCGAGCCCAAGTGGACCGGCCCAGATGCATGCGGCCATGGCGCGGCTGGTAAGCTACGTTTATGAGAACCGGTTCAAGGACGGCGCCCAGGATTCCGAGACAGTACCGAGTGCTTTGGAAAAGCCCCTCATGCGCATGCGATTGCATTACTCCGATCCTCTGCGGCTCGCGGATCTGGCCACCCTTGCGGGGATGAGTGTCAGTCATTTCATTCGCACGTTCCGCCATAGCATGGGCACGAGTCCCATTGACTGGCTGCGGAGGGAACGGATCAACCAGGCGAAACGCCGGCTGCTGGATACGGATGAGCCCATCAAGGAGATCGCCCGCCAGTGTGGTTATCGAGATCCGTATTTCTTTAGCAAGGATTTTAAGCGATTGGCCGGAGCGCCGCCGAGTGATTACCGGAAGCAGGAGCGTGGGGAGATGCGGGAGTAGTGTGGGAATCTGAGCGTGTGTTTTAAGGGGTCAAGTGCGGTTGGGCGTTTGGACTCCGTTAGAAAGGCGTCAACTGGCTGTGATCGTTGATTCTATCTGCGATATTGCTAACTAGGTAGTTAACGATGGCGGGAAAAAAAATTATTTGGCAGGCCGCTAAAGGGGACTGATTAGTTTGGTGCATGCGGCAGGGCACGGATACGAAGAAGGTCTGCGTAGTAATCGTTCGGATGATCCGAGCGAAAAGGGAAAGGCTCAAGTCCCTTTAGTATCGTATCGTCCACAGGGCCATAGTCCACCTTGCGCACGCGCCGAATGATCTGGGGATCGACGAGACAGCCATAATGATAGAACTGCGCTTTGACGTACTCCCTCGCTTGCGGCTCCAAGGATTGATTCTGGAGGGACATCTCTGCGGTCCAGAAAATCTCCTCATTCTTGATTTGCTGGCCCGCAACGCGGCCTGCGTTGTAGGTGCGACCAAAGGCGATTGCGCCGATGGCAACGAAAATCAGCGTTCCTAGGACACAAAAGATAATCTTTAACAAGCGCCTCATGAGCTTACTGATGGATTGTTGATGTTGATGCTGCACTCCTACAAAGCTTGAGAACATCTAATTCGGGAGTCAAGTGCGGTTGGGCGATTGAACTGGGGCAGAAAGGCGTGAAGTAGCAGTCGAGCGTAATGGAATCGGCGATATTCCTGACTATATAGTCAGGTATTGCGGGAAAAGTTTGGGTGAGGAAGCGTCGAGGCTGGGATGAGATTGAGGGAAGATTGGAATCCGGGCGTGACCTCATGCCCTTAAGGTGCGTCTAGCCAGAGCAGTAGCAACGGATGACAAAGGCAGTTGACGCAAACCACGATATTCGGTGTGGGACACCATCTTTGGATTCGGTTCGATTATCGTAAGAATAATGCATAGCTTCATTACCTGAGCCTATTACATTCAAGATTTTCATCCCTTTCTAATAAGGCATAGTCGGATATAGTTTGTCTCCCCTCACTATGACTGAACTTCTGGAAGATTTCCCCCTGCTGTCTCCTGAAAAATTGGGATATATCATCGGCGTCCTGGTTTGCATCGTCCCCGCGCTGATAGGGTTCATCAAATGCTTGCGTATCATGCGCCGGCCGACGACGAGCACACTTTGCGTCCTGGCCCTAGCCATGGTGCTTCTGGCCTGGTTTACCTCTGCTTCAAATGCGGCCAGCAAGCTCTTCTTTGGCACCAATTCCATGGTCTGGTCTCTCGTGGTGGCCTTTGTATGCCTGATCCTGATGATAACGGCCATCGTGCTCAGCATCGTCGGGTTGGCCACTTACAATCGAGAAACGATGGTGCAGGGACGGAAACAGGCCATCTGGGCTCTGGTGCTGGGATCTGTGTTTACGCTGATAGCTCTATCCTCCGCTGTCGTAATTGCCATGGAGCGCTTTGGTCCACCGGCAACCAATGATCTCACCGAGTTCAGGGAAAATTCGAGTAAAACTTCCGTAGCTCCTCTGAATCCTTTTCAAAGGGTCGAGAGTGAAAAGGGGAACTGCTCGGTATTGCTGCCATCCGGATGGTTTACACTCCGGGCGGAAGCATTCAATCCGCTGGCTTGTCTCGCTTTCCGCAAGCCGTCTTTCGGTGGCTCATCGGTAATCATCGCCGAGGAGACCGGGGGCGAGATCAGTCTGGAAGCAATGATGGACGGGGTGAAGATAAATCTGGCCAGCCGAATGTCCGTAGAAAATCAGCATGAAGAGTATGTCACGCTGAACGGATTTCGCTTTGCCAGGATCACCAGCCATGCGACGCTGCCGACCGCCCTCCAGCAACCTCTGTACTTTGAAAGCTGGGTGCTCAGTTCGGGTAGCTCCGCATGGCAGATCGAAACCTGCGGCCCGGTGAAGGACAAGCTAGCCGTGGAGAAAGACGCCCGGTGGATTGCAGAATCCTTCCGAATCCTTGACGCAACCCGAGCGAACACGGGCGGGCCCGGTTCCCTGACCGATGTGGACAAAGTCGATCTCGGTTACTCTACTCTCCTCGCCTCCATGGGGTGGAATAAGTGGCCGAACTGTCCCCTCCCAATGGCTGACTTTGCTGCCTTGCGACTCAATGAAGCCATCGTCGTTACGCCAATCTACTTTGGCGCCGACATACCCGAACTGCCTGCACTCAGCCGCGGCCTGCTGTCACAGCTCGCCATCTCTTATGAAGACCACGCCGCTGACGCAACGGCCTTTACTTGCCCCGGCGGAGAAGGTCTGGAGTTCAAAGCCGAGAGGGTGGTCGACGGGAACCACATGCGCTACATTCTAAGAGTGGTCAGGGGCCAACGCATGGCGTGGCTAGCGGCTGGCTGGGCTGAGCGCGACAAAGGAAACCATCAACTGGTGCGGGACGGTCTAGACCGAATCAAATTCACATTTCCCCTGGCTTCCAAACAGGATCTGAATCCGGCGCAGAAACACACGTTGAGTATCATCTTCAACGAAGCCGGGCTTTACCACGAACGGAAGCAACAATTCGAGCCGGCCTCCCACCTCTTCCTTCGGGCATTCAGCTTGGCAGAGAAGGATCCTGTGCTGGCGCGGAATGCGGCGGAGTGTCTTTTGACCGCCCAGAAGTATGATGAGTGCCGGAAGGTTTTGGATCAGGTTGACCTCACGTTTCCCGCAAACGCCGATCTGCAACTGGTGCGAGCATCCCTAGAATTGAATACCGGCGCCATCGAAGACAGCGTGAAGTATTTCGGGAAGGCAGTGGAACACGGTTTGGAAAATGAAGAAGGCGCCTTCATTTGGATCGGCAAGCTCAATAGCGCTGGTCATTCTGAGCTAGTCGAACAATGCGCAAAATTGTGGCTGGACAAACATCCAGGCCTCAATGCGAAGCGCCTGTATGCAAACGCACTCTCAAGCAGCGGCAAAGGAGAGAAAGCCATTGCCATATTGGAAGAGGTGGTGGCCACTTACCCTAAGGACCTTTCAGCAAAGATGACCTTGGGCGAAATTTGCAACTCGGTCGAGCAATATAGCCGTGCGGCAGAGATCGCTGAAGCTGCCTTGAAGGAAGATGCCACGAATACCCGCGCGCTCATGATTCAAGGGTGGAGTGAGATAGGAAGAAAATGGTATCGGGAAGCCAAAGCCAGCTTTGAGAAAGCCGCCACTCTCGAACCCGACAACGATGACATCCAAAAGTCGGTTAAGTATGCTTCTGCCAACCTGGGGCAGGGAGATAATTCGCTGATAAAAACTCCCATAGCTCCAGTCGCCATTCCGGCGGATTTGCAGAAGCTGCTCAACGCGCCGATGACTCCGCTTAAAGAAGGCAAGCCATTCCAAATCTTATCAAGAGCGGTCGGCCATCATCTGGAAGCTAATAAGTCAAACCGACGCACCACTTACCAGCGCGTCAAGGTCATGACTCCAGAAGGGGTGGATCAATTCAGTTCTCTGGAATTCAACTTTGACCCACTGAGCGAAAACATTTTCGTTAACAAACTGACGATCATAGATGCGGACGGCAAAACGAAACATGGCTCCACCGATGATGCCTATGTCATGGATGCCAGCGAAGGGGAAATCGCTTCTCATGACAAAAAACTGCACCTGCAAGTCCCGGGTCTGGAACCAGGGGGCATCGTCGAAGCCGTTGTAACAATTGAAGACAAAACTTCCGACGGCGCGATAGATTTTCGCCCCTATGCCTTCACAGAAACGCAGGCTCTCATTGTCTTTGTAACGGGTGACACCAGCAAGATCAAACATGAATTGATGGGGAGCAAAGACGTCATCTCATCTACAAAGACGAGCGAATATCTTGCCTGGTCTGCCAAAGACTTGCCGAACTTTAAACTGGAACCGATGGCCCTGCCTTGGGATCAGCAAATCCCGATGCTGGGGCTCTGCAAGGATGAGGGATCCTGGGCTGCCGTTGCCAAAGCCTTTTTGGAGACCATCCGAGATCGGCTCAAGCCGGATGAGAAAGCGTCTTTATTGGCGAAAAAATTGACCACTGACCTCAAGACAGATGTCGAAAAGCTGACCGCCATCACGCGCCACGTGCAACGTCAGATCTCCTACAAGGCTATTGAATTCGGTGTGCGCTCCAGGCGGCCCAACGCCCCCACTGTCACACTGCAGCAGCGCTATGGGGACTGCAAAGATCAATCCTTGCTCCTGCATCAAATGCTAAGTGCCGTTGGCATCAAGAGCCATCTGACTTTGGTCAATACCGGAAGCACCATCATGCCGAGTCTGCCCACTTTGGATCAGTTCAATCACATGGTGGTCCACGTACCCATGCTGGGGCCTGAATGGCTGATCGATCCCACTGACAAGTTTCTGCATTTAGGCAAATACTGTGCCGATTACTTTTGGGGCAATCGTGCGCTCATTCTGGATGATGAAAACGCAAAACTGGTAACGCTCCCTCTGGCTCCAGTACCTGACACCTCGAACCTGCATAGCGAACGCGTTATCACGCCGGTGGGCAGTGACTGGCGCGTGGAAGAAAAAGTTTCCTTGGAAGGCTATTGCGCCGCAGCGCTGCGTATCGTTTTTGCAGGAATCAATCCCGATGACATCCATGCGCGTGCGCAGTCACTCATCAATTCCTTAGGCTCCGCGGAACTGGAAGACGTCCACTTGCATGCACTGGATGATACGACCCAGCCGTTCAAACTGGAGCTGGTTTACAAGATCAGAAACGCCATCAACGCGGAAGAGAAGCAATATGTCTCGGCTGCGGGTATTCCGGCATTCTGGGAGCGCGACTATCTGAACGCCCAATTCTTCAAGGATAGGACAACGGGCTTTTTCCTACGATACCCTCTACGAATCAAAAGCCACATGAAGGTAAACCTTCCGATGCCCGCGGCTTCCGCCAGCAAGAATGCGAGCGCCGAGAATCCTTATTGCGCGTGGGGCATCAAGCGCGCACCCAGCACGGAATCTGATCCCGCTATACTGGACATGCACTTCGACTTTCAGGCGCGCACGGGTAAGTTTCCAGCATCGGAATATGCGAAGTTTCAAGATGCCTGGCAGTCGGCCCGAGCGGTGTTTAGCGCGCCTTTGTCGTGGCCGGTGAAGTAGAGCGGGTGGGAGAGGGAAATAACTACTTACCGTTTTGAATCGGTGTCTCGGCATTTTGTTCGAGGCGTTGTTGCTTCTGATGCTCGCGAGCCTTTTCAAACTTGGCCTTCTGGTTTGGAAGGTCCTCCAAGGCGGAGACAAGTCCTATGACACCGAGGACAATGAAAATGCTGTAGCTCGCGAGGTTGCCGAGGATAACGGCTTTGGAGACTTTAGCTGGATCGCTTTCCGGAAGACGTTTCATGATGGTGCGGCGTTCGATCCAAACTGATCCGAACCAGAAGGGAATGAGCAACATCAACCATGCTGTTGCCGTAGCTACGCCTGTCCATTCAGAGGAAATGTACATAAATACGCCAGATTGCATGATGGTCGCGCCGACTGCCGGATGAATTTTTACACCGAGAAGTTCCAATCCAAAGCCAATGGGAACGAGGCCCGCCATGTAAAGGAGCCAAGCGAAAGGAATGCCTACAATCGTCGATTTCCAATTTGCCGCCACGGCGTGCCCATAAGATTCAGCATAGGTCAATTTGAGGGCGCGCCTGAGGAACCATCCTTCGATAGCGGCAATTATGGAGATGCCCATCAGAGTTAAGAGACTATGCGGCACAAAGGCTGGGAGCGCGAGGTTGGCGAGTAGCATGGTGGCAGGCTATGAAAACGCAGTATTGAGCTAGCCAACCAGAGGCCTAAAGATTATCTCGTATATTTTCTGCTCCTTTTATCGACCGGACAATCTCCTCCAACTGTGCGATTAGCTTCTCTGGTGAGTCAGCGTCTAACTTCGCTATGGCGGCATTTTTGGATTGAAGCAGTGCCATGGTATCCCAATCAAAAATTCTGACGGGATTCTTGGTTTCCAAATAAGATTTTTCGTAAGGCTCCTTGGCTGCTCCTTGCACCAACGCGGCAGCATGGATAAACGCCATCAATGTTAGAGTACGCAAGCTGATCATCTTGATAGAATGATTTGATCTGTAATGTGGCGGCAAGTCAATCTTACTGGCGTGGATCGGAATCCGGGGTCATGCCGCTCCGGCCACGTCGGAGCAAGCTCCTCCAACCGAGCGGTAGCGAGCTACCGCACTCCAGACCGGACCGGCTGACTTTTGCGAGGGTTAGGATCATGTCAGGAGGCAGGCGACGAGGCCGAGAAGGCCTTCGGCCATCTCAGCACTCCGAACATTCTGGTAACGGCGGCGTTGGGTGACGTTGTATGTCAGACTTGTTGTTTGCCTTGGAGTAGGGACGATTTGTTCCCTTGTTGAGGCAAGCAGGATGAGGTGAGTCCTGGCTGAATAAATGGCGGATCTTATACGCCAATCCAAGCCAGGTATTCGTGGTTTCCATCGGTGCCGGTGATGGGGGATTCCTTGAGGCCTTTCCATTGCCAGGCGGGGTTGGCCTTAATGAAGTCTTCGATCTTCCGGCATGCCTTTTCCCAACTGGCGGGTTCGCGGACGATGCCGCCTTTGCCGACTTCTTCGCGGCTAAGTTCGAATTGGGGTTTTACGAGCACGACGGCGTCGCCGCCAGGGGCGATGAGGGGGAGGACGGCGGGCAGGACCAGGGTGAGGGAGATGAAAGAGAGATCAGCGACCAACAAGTTGATTCGCTCACCTTCCGGAAGGTCGGCGGGAGTGAGGTGGCGGGCGTTGACTTTTTCGCGTGCGATGACGCGAGCGTCCTGGCGGAGTTTCCAGACAAGTTGATTGGTGCCGACGTCGAAGGCGTAAACTTTGGTGGCGCCGCGCTGGAGCAGGCAGTCGGTGAAGCCACCGGTGGATGCGCCGACGTCCATGCAGGTTTTGCCTTCGGGGGAGATGCCGAAGTGGTCGAGGGCGCCTTCGAGTTTAAAGCCGCCGCGGCTGACGTATTTGGGCGGTTCTTTGATGCGGATCTGGGCGTCATCGCGAATGACCTGTCCGGGTTTGGTGACGGGCTGGTCGTTTACAAGAACGTCGCCGGTCATGATGAGCCGTTTCCCCTGCTCCCGGGATTCACAGAGGCCGCGAGCGACGAGGCATTGGTCGAGGCGTAGTTTCATGGGGAGTGACTCAAGGGATAAGGCGAAAGATCGGTGAGTGGATGAAGTGTAGCCAAGAGTAGCGCGGGGGCTCCTCAGAGGCTCAAGGCAGGCTGGAATCTGGGAGTTGGCCGATTCCATCCCGTCGGAGCAAGCTCCTCCAACCACAAAGCGGTAGCAAGCTACCGCACTCCAGACTGTCCTGTGTTTTGGCTACGTCCGCATTCTCTCAAAAACCGTAATTCTGGGTTCACGGTTGCGGGTGAAGTGATATGGGCAGGATTGCGCTCGACTGGTGGGGTTGCGGAGAGCTTGAGGCACGGCTGGGACAGCCGCGCTCCTTTTGCTAACCACCGGCAGGCATGTCCTGGATGACGTCGTCACCGACCTGGACGGTGATGCCGGGGGGCACGCTGTTGGGCTGGAGTTCGGCGGTGATGCCGTCGGTCTGCACTTCAGTAATCTTTACTTTGCCGACCACGGCGTGGCCGCGACGAAGGGCGAAGGTCATGCCGGTTTCGAGCTTCCAGTTTGGATTCACATTCAGAACCACGATGCCCCAGGAGTGATCGTAGTCACTGACCTTCCCAAGCGGGGGAGCCGCCTGGACCTGCCGTTGCTGGGCGGTGAGTGGCATAGGTGGCGCTGTGGCAGGAGATGGCACAGAGCCTGGCACCGGATCAGGCGGGTTAATGGAGGGCGGGATGTTTCCTGGCAAGCGTCCGGGAGGAGTTGGCGGCGCGGCGTTCACACGGCTGCCAACCTGCTGATCAACCAGGCGGGCTTCCCGTGCGGCCATGGCCAATTCATCGGGTGTCGGGGGCGGCACGTCTTCGGGAGCCAGACCGGCCTGGCGGTTCGCCAGTTCGGCACGGTTGCGCCATTCCTTGGCTTTGCTGCGGGAGTCCATGGTGACCCAAGCCATGACGCCGAGGAGGGCTATGGTAAGGAAAATGGCGAGAAATTTCATGTGGGGGTACGCTCTATGGTTAAGCGGGCGGGGTCAAGGGAGGATACGAAGGGCTATGCCTGGTCGAGACTAAAGGATCTGGCCCGGCTGATACTGGGCGGCGCCGGGATAGCGGGCGGCAAGAGCCTCTACTTTTCCTGCGAACATGCCAACCTGGGCTCCAGCGTCGCCAGCATTGGCGCGGCCGTTTTCGAAGATTGTCTTTAGCTGTGCTTCCGAGAGACCAAGGCGCGCGTCTGCGGCCAACCGCTGGAAGAGATCATTCTGGCTGACCTGACCAGTGCGAAGATCTTTGGCGGTAGCGACGGCGTGTTCCTTGATGGCCTCATGCGCGGCCTCGCGGCCAGCGCCGGCTTTGACGGCTTCCATCAGCGCGGTGGTCGTCAGAAGGAAAGGCAGGTAGCGTTGCAGCTCAGTGGCGACGACCGCTTCGAAGACTTCCATCTGATCCAGCACGGTGAGGAGGGTCTCCAAAAGGCCGTCCACGGCAAGGAAAGCATCCGGAAGCATGACGCGGCGGACCACGGAGCAGGAGACGTCGCCCTCATTCCACTGGTCTCCGGCCAGACCCGCCGCCATGGCGAGGTAGCCTTTCAACACGACGTGCAGGCCATTGATGCGCTCGCAGGAGCGGCTATTCATCTTGTGCGGCATGGCGGAGGAACCGACCTGACCTTTGGCGAAACCTTCACTGGCCAGTTCCTGTCCGGCCATGAGACGGAGAGTCTTGGCAAAAGAGCCGGGACCACTCGTGAGGTCGCAGAGGGCCGCGACGACGCGCAGATCCAAGCTGCGGGGATAGACCTGACCCACGGCGCCAAGCGCGACCGGTAGTCCGAGGTAGGCGACGACTTTTTCATCCAAAGCGCCGGCTTTCGCAGAGTCGCCATCGAAGAGGCTGATCTGGTCGAGGCGCGTGCCCACGGCTCCCTTGAGTCCGCGAGCGGGATAGGTCCCGATGACGGATTCCAACTGGGCAAAAGCGCCCAGCATTTCCTCACCGAACATGGCGATGCGCTTGCCCACCGTGGTGACCTGCGCGGCGACATTATGGGTGCGGGCCGTCAGTGGGATATCGCGCAATTGTTTGGCGCGCTCGGCGAAACGGACGAGGACGGCCACGGCTTTGGTGCGAACGACTTCAAGCGAACGGAAGACCTGCAACTGCTCCACATTCTCCGTGAGGTCACGGCTGGTCATGCCTTTGTGAATGTGCTCATGACCGGCAAGGTCGCAAAACTCTTCGATGCGCGCCTTCACATCATGCCGGGTGATGCGCTCCCGCTGCATGATGCTGGCGAGATCTACGGTGTCTTTTACCTTTTCATAAGCCTCGATAACGCCGTCTGGCACAGTCAGGCCGAGATCCTTCTGCGCTTTCAGGACGGCGATCCATAGTTCCCGTTCGAGCTTCACCTTGCCCTCACCGCTCCAGATCGCGCGCATAGGCGCGGAGGCGTAGCGTTCGGCTAGTACGTTGGGGATCGCGTCATTTGAGGAATTCATGGGACGGGTCAGATACACCCTGCGCCGCGAGAGGCAAGCCAAAGTGAGCGGTGGCATCTGCGCCCCATACTTGCGCCTCCACTATCTGTGGAATGAGACATCCACCTTGGCAGGAGGCAGGGATTAAGCCCTTAATCTTTCCGCTTCTTAACTTTCGCCTCTAAAGCTAGAATAAGACAGGCCATTGCTGTGACCACTATGGAAAAACTAAAGGGTGCAATTTTGTATAACAATCGTGCAAAAATAGTCGTGTTTTGCGTTTTTCTAAATTGACATGTAATGGAGCAACAAAGATTGATGTTTAACCATCAACATCGCTCCATGAAGTTACCTGCCTTGTTAAAAATCACTGTCGTCTGTCTGACGTTTGGATGCATTTCAGTCCCGGTGCTTCGCGCGCAATCAGAGGAGGCTGAATTGAAAGCAGCCATGGAAAAGGCAGAACGGGCCTACAAAAAAGCGAAGGCGCTCTACCAAGAAAAATTGGCAGAAAAGAAATCCGAAACTGCTTCCACTGGGGTCGCCACAGAACCACTATCCACTGGTAATCTCAAGCCGTTCCTGGGAGGTTTCTACGCGGGCTACCGTTCGCTCTACACACCGCTCACCATAGGGACTGGTGACAAGAAAATCATCATTGATTACGTGTCCCCGGTCATAACCGATCAAGCCATCAAGGAAAATGTTGCCAAAGAAGAACCAGGAAACTGGCTGCGCGGCACCTTCCGTTTGCGCAAGGGCTGGAATGAGAACAAGCGCTTTAAATACGACCCCAAGGACGCGAAGTGGTCAGAAGATGATGCGTTCCTCGATCCAGGCGCCGCCGAGTTCTCCTGGAGCCGGGATGGTCTTGAAGACAAAGACACCTGGTTGGCCAATGGCGTCGTGTTCTACCCCATGCCCTTTTTCAAAGGCACCCCTTCGGCAGGCGACCACCCTCTGTTTGTGATGTCGCCCAGTGTGGAGTTTCATCGTGACACGTCGAAGGACGGCACGGATGATGTCGTCGATGCCCTAGTCGGGAGGCTTGGATTCGATATTGATCTGCATCCTTTTGGAATCAGGGAGGACGAAGCTTGCGTCGTCTTTCGTGCAGCTGTCGGTTATCAATCCGACTTCGATTTCGAATCTGGCAAAGTCTTTACAGAGTTCGAGCTTCAACCCCTTGCCGAAAGCCTGGGCCTAGGTGCATTTTATAGAGCCGCGCATCAATCTGGGTACGGGGATAAAGAGGTTACGCTGAGCCAGGATGAGAATGAATCACGGTGGATCACCCATAACATCACCCTCAAGCCCATCTTCACTGTGGGTGAAATTCTGGACGATGGTGATCAGGCAGGCCTGCGCAAGTTGGGCGACTCATTTTGTCAGGCCGGCGGTGAAGTCGGACTCAAATTCCGCCTGCAATTCTTGGGCTCCTGGTTTGGCACCGCCTTCAGCAGAACGCAGATCGGCGCCAGCTATCGCTGGTGGGCAGACCTCGGATCAGACAGCAATACCTACGACTACTTTAACGCGGAGTTGGAACTTCCCATCCTCTCCAGCAAAATTGGTGATGATTCCTCCGACGAGGAAGACGCAAAAAAGGAAGCCGTGGATCGCATGAGCGTGAAAGCATTTTACCGCAAAGGTGACGCGCCAGAAACGCTCGCAGACACAGACTTGCTGGGTGTTTCGCTCGGGCTTCGCTTTTAACTTATCATCGAAGTGCGTTCCAGTTCTATCGGCACTGCGGAAACCCATTAAGTCATTGCTTGCCGAGGTGGACGGTTAGCGTATCAAGAACCGGGCGAACTTGCGCCCGGCACGCATGACCTCTGATGACTGGCAGACGATCTGGCTCACGATCTGGATCTCCGGATTGAGTGTGCTCGTGATCCTGCCTCCGGGAGTCGCGCTGGCATGGCTGCTCGCGAAGAGGAACTGGCCTGGAAAGGCTGTAGTGGAGACGCTGGTGGCTCTGCCGCTGGTGCTGCCTCCGGTGGCCACGGGTTTGATCCTTTTGCAATTGCTGGGACGCCGGGGTGTGGTGGGGGGATGGATTTATCAGCACTGGGGCATCGAGATTGTGTTCACCTGGAAGGCGGTATTGATTGCGCTCGGGGTGATGTCGTTTCCTCTACTGGTGCGATCTGCACGGACGGCCTTTGAGGAAGTGCCTGTGCGGCTGGAGGGAATCGCACGCACGCTGGGGGCGGGGCCGTGGCGCACGTTTTGGACCATCAGTTTGCCGCTGGCGCGGCGGGGCCTTGCAGCGGGGGTAGTGCTGGCGTTCGCGCGGGCCTTGGGAGAGTTCGGCGCGACGATCATGATCGCCGGGTTTTTGCAGGGTGAAACGAGCACGCTGGCGCTGACGATCTATCAGGACGTGCAAACCGGTGATGATGCGCATGCCATGAAGATGCTGGTGGTGAGCCTGCTGCTGGCGTTGGCGGCTTTGGTGGTGAGTGAACGCCTGTCCAAACCGATTCACGCCCGATGAGCCTGATTTTGGAGAACATCGAAGTGGCGCTGCCGGACTTTGTCCTGCGGGCGAATGTGGCTTTGCAGTCACCGTTCACGGGTTTGACCGCGCCTTCCGGAGCGGGCAAGACCACGCTGATGGAACTCATTGCTGGTCTGCGTGAGGCACGAAGGGGGCGGGTGATCCTGGATGGGGTGACGCTGGTGGACTGTGAAACGAAGATGTTCTGTGCACCGGAGAAGCGGCGAGTCGGCTATGTGCCTCAGGATCTGGCGCTTTTTCCGCACATGAGTGCGAAGCAGAATCTGCTGTATGGGGCCGCGAAACGCGATGGGGATCATGCCTGGCACTCGCGGGTATTTGAGATCCTGGAGTTGGAGGCACTGTTGCAGAGGTCGACGCTGTCTTTGTCAGGCGGTGAGAAACAGCGGGTGGCTCTGGGAAGAGCGCTGCTTTCGCATCCGCGCATCCTGTTGTTGGATGAACCGCTCTCCAGTCTGGATGATCGTTTGAAACAGAAGATCATGCCTTGTCTGCAACAGATCCGTGAGGAGTTGGGTGTGCCGATTGTTTTTGTCTCCCATGCGAAAGAGGAGCTGGCGTCGTTGTGCGATGAGGTGCTGACGATTCGCGATGGAGAAGTGCAGAGACTGGATAACTTTGGCGTCTCGACTTAGGACTCAATCTCAACATAGCTCAGAGACGTCACGAGGGTTGAAGCATTCCAATTGCGTGCTTGATGAGGGAACATAACTGAACTAGAACTGCTCCGTGAAAATCACTGAGTGCATTGATGCGCTAAAAGCCCTTGGCGAAGAAAATCGCCTGAGCATCGTGCGACTACTCCTGAAGAGGGCGAGCAACGTGAATGAAATCGCGGAGTCGCTGAAGATCACGCAATACAATGTGTCCAAGCACCTGCGCGTGCTGCGGGAGGCGGGGCTGCTGGTGACAGAGAAGCAAGGTCAGCAGCGAGTATATTCGCTGACTCCAGACTTCCACCGGCAAATCACGGAGAACAATTACGTGCTGGATCTGGGGTGCTGCACGTTCCGGTTTGATTAGGACTCGGCGGACAATCGCTAGCAAGCGTCACAAAACTTCTGTTGCCAAAATTCTGCTAAATGCGTCCATGCGCATATATGACGAAGCTTTGTTTTGCCGCTCTCCTCGCTTTCGCCGCCACCGCGACGGTTTCTGCGGAAACACTCAAGATTAATGGCGCCACCACGCCCAATCTTCCTGTAGCCGAGGCGGCCGAAATCCTCCGCGCGGAACAGGGCATGGACATTCAGGTAGATACCCAAGGAGGCAGCGCAGGCGGCATTTCCATGCTGGGAGATGGCCTTGTGCAACTGGGCATGACCTCCAAGCACGTGAGTGATGACGACAAAGCCAAGTATTCCAAGGTCAATTTTAAGGAGATCCGAATCGGAGCGGATGCCGTGGCTCTCATCGTGTCCAAAGACGTTTGGGAAAACGGTGTGCAATCCATCACCAAGCAACAGATGAAGGACATCTATGAAGGTAAGATCACCAATTGGAAGGAATTGGGCGGCGCGAAGTCTCAACGGATTGCCTTCTTCAACAAGGAGCCGGGCCGTGGCACCTGGGAGAACTTTGCCCATTGGGTGTACGGCAATCCCAAGACGGCTCCGCAGGTGAGCTTCCCTGAAGTGGGTGGTAATGAAGAAACACGCAACAAGGTGGCCTCCACCCGTGGGGCGATCTCCCAACTTTCCGCATCATGGGTAGACAAAAAGAACATCTTCGCGCTCGCGCTGAAAATGGACGACGGTACGATTCTTGAACCTAGCAACGCCAATGTGGCCAACAAGACCTACCCCATGAGCCGTGACCTGAGCCTGCTCTCCAACGGCGAACCGACTGGTGCGGCGAAAACGTTTGTCGAATTCGTTCTGGGACCACGCGGTCAGGAACTGGTGAAAAAGCACGGCTACCTGCCATTGAGCGAACTGATCAAGTAGTGCCGTATCTGTCTCCCAGTCGCCGCGATACTTCTTCCATGACGAAAGCGCTTAGTTGGATTTTTAGCATTATCGCGCTAAGCGCCGTCGCCCTGCTCATCGGGATCTTCCTTTGGCAGAGCCTGCCGGTCTGGCAGAAGGAAGGGTGGAATTACATCGTCGGGGAAAAGTGGTATTTCCGGCAGAAGGAATTCGGAGCGCTCTCGATGATCTATGGCACCGTTGTGGTGGCCATTATTGCGTTGGCCTTGTCCGCTCCGATTGGGTTTGGGGCAGCCATCTTCATTTCCGAATATCTGCCGCGCCGTTTGCGCTTGTCCGTGAAGATTTTGGTGGAACTTCTGGCGGGTGTTCCATCGGTTGTTTACGGCCTGCTGGGTATCCTGTTTCTGCGGACCTGGATCTATGATGGGTTCGAATCATTTGAACTGCTCAGTGGGGACACTTTGCTGACAGCGGGCATTCTTCTCGCCGTGATGATTCTGCCAACAATTGTGACGCTGAGCGATGATGCGCTACGAGGCGTGCCCTCCGCACAACGCCGAGCGGCGCGGGGACTGGGCATGACTCATGCGGAGACGGTTTTGACTATAGCCTTGCCACAGGCAAAGAAGGGCTTGGGAGCGGCGCTCCTGCTGTCTCTGGGCCGGGCTTTGGGAGAGACGATCGCGGTATTTCTAGTCGTTGGCCGGCAGGACAACAATTTGCCTGACCAATGGTATTCTTTGCGAGCCGGGCTGGACTCGGGTCAAACGATCGCCAGCAAGCTGGGCGGTTCCGAAACGAATATCGCCTACGGGGATCCCCTGCACTGGGGGGCCATGGTCGGCCTGGGCCTGGTCCTGCTGGTGATGACCACAAGTGTAACCCTGATCGGCATGAGCTTCCGGAATAAGACCCATGCGTAAGGGCCTCGACATTTTTCTGGCAGTGATCACGGGCCTTTGCGCGCTGACGGCGGTGGCTTTGCTGATCGGCTTGGTCTACGTCATTGCACAGAAGGGAGGCCCAGCGGTCAGTTGGGGTTTCCTCACTGAGCAAATCCGGCTGGTGGGCGCCGCCGGGGGGATTTTTTGGAATCTGATGGGAACGCTGATTCTGATCACGACGGCGTTCGTGGTTTTCGCGCCTTTAGCCGTGGGGTTATCCCTGGTGGAACGCGTTTACCTGCGAAGCGAGCGCTCAAGGCGTCTGCTGCGGACCGTGATTTACATGCTCAATGCTTTTCCCAGTATCGTCTTCGGCTTATTTGGCTTCATTGTGTTTGTGCAGTGGTGCGGCATGGGGAAATCATGGCTCGCTGGGGGTCTGGTATTGGCGCTCATGATGCTGCCGACGGTGACCGTGTCCCTGGTGGAACGTCTGAAAGCCGTTCCCAATCAATATGTGGAAGCTGCTGCTGGGTTGGGGCTTAAGCCTTCGCAAATCATTCGGGCAGTGCTGCTGCCGCAGGCGTGGGGTGGGCTTATCACGGGTTCTTTACTGGCACTGGCCCGGGCAGCCGGGGAAGTGGCCCCGATCATGTTCACCGCGACGATCTTCGCCGGGGCCACCTGGCCCAAGGGTGTTTCGGAAAGCCCGGTACTGGCCCTCCCCTATCACATTTTCATCCTGGCTCAGGATTCATTCGATCCTGAAGTAGGGGACAAACTCTGGGGTTCCGCCCTCGTTCTCCTGGGGCTGGTGTTTGTGCTCAGCCTGATCGCGCTGCCGAGCCGCTTGAAGATTCACGAAGAAGCCAATGTCTGATTGCTGTGTCCCCACCACCCGCGAGCCTGTGTCTCCCACGACTACAGAGGGAGCGCCGCCGATTCTTTCGGCCCGGAACATCGAAGTCCGGGCATCGGGAAAGACGCTGGTGTGCGGGGCGAATCTGGACGTGGCCAAGGGGCAAATTTATGGGTTTGTGGGGCCTTCGGGGGCTGGGAAAAGCACCCTACTGCGGGCCCTGAACCGGCTCACGGACCTATTCCCCGGGCTGACGGTCAGCGGTGACGTCACGCTGCACGGGCAGTCGATCTACGCCCTAGGGGTGGATGTGAATCAGATCCGGGCGCGCATTGGCATGCTGTTTCAGCAGCCGGTGGTGTTCCCGACCAGTATTACGGAGAATGTGCTCTTCGGGGCGAAGCGGCTGAAATCGCTCTCGCGGGCGGAGAAATTGAGCGTCACGGAATCCGCTCTGCGTGAAGCGGCGCTCTGGGTCGAGGTGAAGGATCGGCTGAAAGAGCCTGCGCTGAAGCTTTCCGTAGGGCAGCAGCAGCGTCTGTGCCTGGCGCGCGCGCTCGCCACGAAGCCTGAGATCATCCTGATGGATGAGCCCACAAGCGCTCTGGATCCCCGGAGCACGGAGGCCATTGAGGCGCTCATTTTGCGCCTAAAAAGCACGCATACGATCGTACTGGTAACGCATAACCTACGGCAGGCCAGAAATGTGACCGATTATCTGGCCTTCATTGGCGTGAGAGACGGCTGCGGGCAGGTGCTCTGCACGGGTAAATCCCAGGATGTGCTGGCAAATACCTCGATCGGCGAGATCGAAGAATACGTCTGCTGCCAATAGACCTGCCTAATGACGGGGCCAGCGGGCTGGAGATTTAAATATCTCCAAAAATTCACGTTGCGGTGGCATCGCGGCTGCTTACTAGTCCCCGCGCCGTGGTCGGCATTACTACGGCACATCAACAACAACCTGAAAGGAACACTACATGAAATCAATGTTCAAAAATTGGAACAACAAACTCGCTAGCGCGATCGCCGCTGCAGCCATGCTGCCTATGATCGCTTCCGCCGGCACGGTCTCCGAAAAGGGATCGACCATGGTGACCCCTCCTGCTGAAGAAGAGCCCTTCATCACCGGTAACCTTACCGTGCTGTATGAAACCCATTTCATCTCCTATGGCCAGGACGTCTGGGGCATCGGAAATTCATGGGACGAGTGGTTCATCCATCCTTCCTTCGAGCTTGATTTCAATCTCGGCGGTGGCTGGCAGTTCTTCGTCAACACGTGGTGGGATGTGAATGACCAGGGTTACACGACCATTGGTGACAACATCCAGGAAATCGACGTCAACGCCGGTTTCTACTACACTCTGGACAAGTGGAAGTTCACCGTCGCTTACGGCGCGTGGATGTATGGCGAACAAGTCGAACACATCGTGGACGGCAAGATCGCTTACAATGACGGTCTCATCAATCCGTTCGTGCTGGTGCACGGCCGCGTGGCTGATGACATCCCACTTGATACCGGTGTTGTCGCTCAAGTCGGTATTGCTCCTGCATATACCCTCGGCCCAGTGGCTCTGAGCTTCCCTATCGCCGTGTCTTTCAACACGACCGATAACTTCCATGGTGGCGACGCCGGCTTTGCCTACGTCTCCGCTGGTATTGGTGCTAGCATCCCGCTCTACAAGACTATCTCCCTTAGCCTTGGCGCGACCTATTACCACACCGAAGACGACGTGATTCCGAACCCAGAATCCGACTTCGTGGTCGGTTCCGCCGGTATCGTCGTGACGTTCTAATTCTATTCGGTCATAACCGAATCTGCCTTCTTAGGGAGGGCGAGGTGGTTCCTTGCCCTCCCTTTTTATGGCCAAATTTCAGTATTCAGCGCTTCAAGCCCGTCTTCCTCACGCAACTAGATAACTCAAAATACATCATTCTTATCTATGAACAGACGGCAATTCCAAGTTCTGATGGCCGCGGCCCTCACGAGCATCGCTCCGATCTCGGCCCAGGCCGCAGATACAGTCAAAGTCGGCGTGCTCCACTCTCTGAGTGGCACGATGGCTATCAGTGAAACCTCCCTCCGTGACGTCCTACTTTTCACCTTTGATGAAATCAACGCCAAGGGCGGCGTCATGGGCAAGAAGATCGAGCCCGTCGTCGTTGACGGTGCTTCCAACTGGCCTCTCTTTGCTGAGAAAGCCAAGCAGCTCCTCGAAGTGGACAAAGTCGCCGTTACCTTCGGCTGCTGGACCTCCGTAAGCCGCAAGTCGGTGCTCCCCGTGTTTGAAAAGAACAACGGCCTCCTCTTCTACCCCGTGCAATACGAAGGTGAAGAAGAAAGCCCGAATGTTGCCTACACCGCGGAAGCCGTTAACCAACAGGCGACACCGGCCATTGATTACCTCCTTGATCAGGGTTACACGAAGTTCTACCTTCTGGGTTCCGACTACGTTTATCCTCAAACCACAAACCTTGTGCTTCTGGAGTATCTCCTGAGCAAGAAGGTGCCGATCGAAAACATCGGTGGTGGTTTCAAGAAGGATGAGTCCGGCAAGATCATCTCCGCCGGAAAATACACTCCGTTTGGTCACACCGACTACCAGCAAATCATCGCTGAAATCAAGCAGTTCTCCGCCGGCGGTGGCGCAGCTGTCGTCAGCACGCTGAACGGTGATACGAACGTTCCCTTCTTCAAGGAATACGCGGCAGCCGGCCTCACCGCCGAAACCTGCCCTGTGGTTTCCTTCTCCATCTCGGAAGATGAGTTCCGCGGTCTGCCTGCCGACAAGCTTGCCGGTCAGTTGGGCTGCTGGACCTACTTCCAGTCCATTGAATCCCCTGCCAACAAGAAGTTTGTGGATGACTTCCAAACCTGGCTCAAGGCAGCGACCGTCCCTGGCATTGTCAAGGAAGGCCGCGTGACCTGCTCCCCGATGGTGCTCAGCTATAACGGCGTGTACCTCTGGAAAGCCGCAGTGGAAAAAGCCGGCAGCTTCGATGTGGATAAAGTTCGTGAAGCCTTCAAGAGCGGCCTGACCTTCGACGGTCCTGGCGGCACCGTGAAGTCCCAGCCTAACATGCACGTCACCAAGAACGTGTTCATCGGCGAGACCAAGACTGACGGTCAGTTCAAGATCCTGAAAGAGTTCAAGGACGTCTATGGCGAACCCTGGCTCAAGGGTAAGTTCAAGTGAAGTGACACGCGCTTGCCGCGTTTTTCCACCTTGATTAGGTAATTGCACTTGGGGTGAATCCATTTTGGATTCACCCCATTTTTTTATCTGCTTGGAACACTTCACGCTTAGTGCCTTCTGTGAAGTTATCCCTACGTCCTTTCTTCTTTGCGTTCGCCTCGTGCCTGACTCTGTGTTCCACGGCTCTCGCAGACACGGCACGGCAGATCATTGATAAAGCCATCCTGGCGCCGAATGACGCCGAAAGGAAAACGATCATCGGAACCCTGGCCGGGCAGGTAGATGAGTCCATCGCCACCCTTTTCACGGCTTGGAAAGACGACAAGCTCTTCGTCTATACCTCTCCGGAAGGCGTAGCGATCCCCATCATGGTAAAGGATGACAAGGATGCGGCAGGAACTTTGAGTGCGACCAAAGTTTTGGATGGGACACCGCTCGTGGATGCCACCGGACAACCTGTGCGTGTACTGACAAAAGATCTGAAGCCAGTGGAGCGCAAGGTCATGATCCGCAGTGCCCTCAATGGGATACTCGACTTGCAACAACTCGCCGCTCCAGATGTCGCCACACGCTTGAAGGTTGTTGAGACACTTGGATTCAGCCAACCCGTGGACAAGCTTCCTGCTTTGGAGAGCCGGCTGGCGGTGGAGAAGGATTCCGGCGTGCTTCTGAAACTCCGCGAAGCGATAGCAGTGACCAAGCTGAAGGACCCTAGCGATGAGGTCAAGCTGGCCGCCATGGCTGAGCTCAAAGCCCTGCACACTTTTGCAAGTGAAGGCTTGGTGAAAGCGGCCATCAAAGAGGCTGAAGAAGCCAAGAAGCCCAAAATTGTTGAGGCGGGGAACGCTGTTCTGACAGCAATCGAATCCCACCGTTCCTTCGTTGATTTCTTTGGCACGCTCTTCCGCGGGGCGAGTTCGGGAAGTGTTCTTCTCATTGCCGCCCTTGGATTGGCCATCACGTTTGGTCTCATGGGCGTGATCAACATGGCCCACGGCGAGATGATCGCCGTTGGCGCCTACACAACCTATCTGGTGCAGAACATCTTTGGTGCCGGCATCACAATCCCCTTCTTTGGGTGGTCGTTAAGCCTACCCGGAATCAATGCCACGGGGGGATTTTACCAGACTTATTTCCTCTTCTCTTTACCGCTCGCGTTCCTGGCCGCGGCGGGGGTGGGGATTCTCCTGGAACGGAGTGTTATTCGATTCCTTTACAGCAGGCCACTTGAGAGTCTGCTCGCGACATGGGGCGTATCGCTGGTGCTGCAACAGCTCTTCCGCATGATCTTTGGCTCGAACAATGTGCAGGTGAGCAGCCCGGTGTATCTGAGTGGGAACTGGACCGTCAATGACATCCTCTTTGGTTGGAACCGTGTCTTTGTTATCGGGTTCGCTATTCTGATCGTCTTTGGCACCTGGCTGGTGCTGACAAAAACCTCGCTCGGTTTGCTCATTCGCTCCGTCATGCAGAACCGCAACATGGCAGCCTGCATGGGCGTGCGGACCGATCGCGTCAACATGATGACTTTCGGATTTGGGAGCGGTCTGGCCGGACTGGCCGGCGCGTTCCTCAGCCAAATCACCAATGTGGGTCCGTCCCTCGGTCAGAGCTACATCGTGGATTGCTTCATGACGGTGGTCGTAGGTGGCGTGGGCAACCTGGTCGGCACCGTCGTAAGCGCCGTAGGCATTGGAATGGCGGATCAATCGCTACAGCAGATTCTGCTCAATCCAGTGATGGGGAAGATCCTCGTTCTCGTGGCCATCATCCTCTTCCTGCAGTGGCGCCCCGCCGGCATCTTCGTGACCCGAAGCCGCAGCCTGGACTAACGCCGACATCGCTCTGGCACCAAAGCTGCATAGGCAGCCCTAGTTTCTTCAACTCCGTCATCATCAACCGCCCTCTCTTTAACGCATGAGTCTTTCCTTAGTCGGCAGATCATCGACCCAATCTCGCCTCAAAGTAGAAATCATCGTCGTCGGCATCATCTCGATCCTGATGCTCGTGGTATTCCCGCTGATGAATGCCGCTGGTTACGTGGACAATTTCACGATCAACCTGTGGGGTAAATATTTCAGCTACGCCCTTTTGGCTATCTCAGTAGACATGCTTTGGGGCTTCATGGGTCTCTTGAGCCTCGGACAAGCGATCTTCTTCAGTCTCGGCGGATATATGATGGGGATGTACCTCATGCGGATGATTGGGGACCTCGGCCAGTATAAGAAACCCATCCCGGACTTCCTGGTCTTCCTCGGGTGGACGGATTTGCCCACGTTCTGGAAGCCTTTTTCGAGCTTCCCCTTCGCGATGCTGATGATGCTCCTTATTCCCGGTCTGTTGGCGCTGGTCTTCGGCTTCCTGGCCTTCCGATCCCGTATCAAGGGAGTTTACTTTTCCATCCTCACACAGGCGCTGACCTACGGTGCAGCGCTGATGTTCTTCCGCAATGACATGCTCATGGGCGGTAACAACGGCTTCACTGATTTTAAATTCATCCTGGGTCATGATGTGCGGCAAGCGGGCACGATGCGCGCCCTCTACATCATCACCGGCATCACCCTGCTACTCGTTTACATTTTCCTGCGGTGGCTGAACTCCACCAAGTTCGGTCTGGTGCAGCGAGCCATCCGGGATAGTGAAAACCGTGTGCTTTTCTCCGGCTATGCCGCCGCGCACTACAAGCTTTTCATCTTCGTCCTCGCAGCCCTCGTGGCCAGCATTGGCGGCGCCCTCTACACCCCGCAGGTCGGTATCATCAACCCCGCAGAAATGCAGACGGATAAGTCGCTCGAAGCTGTGGTCTGGGTCGCAGTTGGCGGGCGCGGAACTTTGTTGGGTCCAATCATCGGCGCGGTGAGTGTGAACGCGCTGAAGAGCTGGGCCACGCGTGCCTACCCTGATCTCTGGCTGATCATCCTGGGGGCTTCTTTCATGCTGATCGTGCTCTTCATGCCCAAGGGCATCGTGGGGCTGCCTGCTCAGTTGAAGGGGATTTACGCAAATTGGAAACGCAAGCATTCGGATGAACCGGCTGCCACCCCATCTGCGCCAGCCATTGCCGATCCGACCACGGATACCACCACGACCACTTCCGCCGCCAAGTAATTCCTACATCGATGAGTCAAAAGCCTTTCCTATTGGCCGCTGAGGGCCTCAACAAATCCTTCCAGGGCTTTAAAGCCATCAAGGATCTTTCTTTCTATCTCGATCCGGGTGAGCTTCGCACAGTGATCGGGCCCAACGGGGCTGGCAAGACCACCTTCCTCGACCTCATCACGGGCCGCACCAAGCCGGACACCGGCAGCATGACCTTCGAAGACAAGCACGATCTCATTCCCATGAATGAGTATGAGATCTATCGTCTCGGCATTGGACGGAAGTTTCAAACTCCAACAGTGTACACGGACCATACCGTGTATGAGAATCTCGTGCTGAGTCTGGAAGGCTCTCGTGGTGTGTTCCGCAGTCTCTTCAGCAAGGTGAAGCCTTCGGAGAAGGATCGGATCTTTGAGATCCTCGACATCATCAAACTCAAAGACAAGGCGCAATGGAAAGGTGGCGCACTAGCACACGGTCAAAAGCAGTGGCTGGAGATTGGCATGCTGCTGTCTCAGAATGCCAAGCTTCTCCTCGTGGATGAACCTGCCGCAGGTATGACTGACGAAGAGACCCACCGCACTGGTGAACTGCTCCTATCTCTCGCAGGCAAGCATACCATTGTCGTCATCGAGCATGACATGGCTTTCGTGCGGCAGATTGCCAAAGATCGCCGCGTCACTGTTCTCCATCAGGGCACCGTCCTCTGCGAGGGCGCGGTGGACTTCGTGCAAAACGATGAACGCGTCATCGAAGTGTATCTCGGCCGCAAGAAAAAGCATTAACACATGAGCAACGTTCTCGAAATCCGCTCGCTGGAAGCCTCGATTGGCGGCAGCCGCATCCTCCGTGGCGTGGAATTTGATGTTCCACCCAAATCTGTCTTCTGCCTGATGGGCCGCAATGGCGTCGGCAAGACTTCCACCCTCAAGTCCATCATGGGATTGCTGGGAGCCGATGGAGGCTCCATGAAACTGGACGGTTCAGAATTGTCTGGCCTTCGTACGGAGAACCGCGCCCGACAGGGCATTGGCTATGTGCCACAAGGCCGTGAGATTTTCCCCCACTTGACGGTGGAAGAGAATCTGGAAATCGCTGCCGTGTCTCGTGGCAAGAAGATGGACAAGAGTGGTCTCGATCGGATCTTTACGCTGTTCCCCATTTTGAAAGAGTTCCTGCCCCGTAAAGGCGGCATGCTCTCCGGTGGGCAGCAACAGCAGTTGGCGATTGCCCGTGCTCTGCTGACGAAGCCAAAACTGCTCATGCTCGACGAGCCCACGGAAGGCATTCAGCCGAACATCATTGATCAGATCGGTGACGCCATCAAAATGCTGCGTGCCGAAGGTGAAATGAGCATCCTGCTGGTGGAGCAATACCTCGACTTCTGCAAAGAGCTCGGAGATAACTTCGCCATCCTGGAGCGTGGTTCTGTCGCCGCGGCAGGCCCCATGACGGCGCTCTCTGACGAGATGATCAAAGAATTCTTGACCGTGTAGTGGCCTCCGCTTCACTCTGTCGCATTCGCATCGTTATGATTTCACGCTGGCTATCCCTATCCTGCCTCGTTGCCATTCTGCTGGGCTTCACCTCTGTCACGTCTCAGGCTCATCCGGGACATTACCATCCAGAACAGGATGTGGACGAGTTTGAGCAGGAGAGCTTTGTCACGGCGGTGAAGCATCCCTTTACTGGTCTGGATCACCTGCTGGCAGCCGTTGCTGCGGGTAGCCTTGCTTTCGCGGCAGGACGCAAGCGTGGGTTTGGTTTGGCGGGAGGTTTTATCGGAGCCATGGCAGTGGGTTACCTGGTAGGACGCAGCGGCTTTACCTTGCCGATGCTGGAGCAGGGACTTGCCTTGTCTGTATTAGCTGGTGGGATCCTGTTGATGATGACCCAACGGGCCAGTCTCGTGATGCAACTCGGTGTCTTGGGTGTGATTGGATTCTGGAATGGCAATGCGCACGGCCTGGAAGCACCTCACGCCATGTTTGGCCTCGGACTTTGTGTGGGCAGCGCCTTGTTGGTCATCGCTGGGGCTGGAGCTGCAAAGGCCCTTACGATGCTTTCCCCACAAGCTACGCGTTATGCCGGAGCCACAATGGCGATTACGGGCTTGGCATTGTGTGCCATGCGTCTCGCGTAAGCTCACTGGTCTGCACTTTATCGCATATGCATCTCTCTCCGCGCGAGGTCGAGAAACTCCTCATCGTAGTGGCGGCCGATGTGGCCCGCCGCCGCCGCGATCGCGGTTTGAAGTTGAATCATCCCGAAACGGTGGCGCTCATCACGGCCGAAATCATGGAAGGCGCGCGTGATGGCAGAACGGTGGCGGAGCTCATGAGCTTTGGCACGACCATCATCAAGCGTGACGAGGTCATGGAGGGTGTGCCGGAAATGATTCATGAGGTGCAAGTGGAAGCGACTTTTCCGGATGGCACCAAACTGGTCACCGTGCATAACCCGGTGCGGTAATTCACGGCCCTGTTCTTTCCTTTTCTCTTACCACCATGATCCCCGGTGAATACATTCTGGCCTCAGACGATCTCCAAGCCAACATCGGGTTGGAGACGAAGACCATCGTCGTGGCAAATTCCGGTGACCGGCCGATTCAGGTGGGCAGCCACTTTCATTTTTTTGAAGTGAACACATCACTGGAGTTTGATCGCAAAGCTGCCCTTGGCTTCCGCCTCAATATTCCCGCCGGCACGGCTGTTCGGTTCGAGCCAGGAGATACACGCGAAGTGGAAATCGTTGCCTTGGCTGGCGAGCGCAAAGTATTCGGACTTAACAACCGCGTGGATGGGCCACTGCCTGCCTAACTTATTTGTTGCCATGCCACTAACCATTACCCGCAAGCAACATGCCAGCATGTTTGGTCCCACCGTTGGTGATCAAGTTCGATTGGCTGACACAGAATTGTTTATCGAGGTTGAGCGTGACCTCATTGCGGAGAAGGGCGGGTATGGCAATGAAGTGAAGTTTGGTGGTGGCAAAGTCATCCGTGATGGCATGGCGCAGTCGCCGCTGGCTTTGGATGCCGAGTGTCTGGATCTTGTGCTTACTAATGCGCTGATCATTGATGCCGTGCAGGGCATCATCAAAGCGGACATTGGTGTGAAGGGTGGACGCATTGTGGGCATCGGCCATGCAGGCAATCCCCTGCTCCAGGATGGCGTGGACATGGTAATCGGCGCGGCCACGGAAGTCATCGCGGGCGAAGGCTGCATCGTCACCGCGGGCGGCATTGATACCCATATTCACTTCATCTGCCCGCAGCAGATTGATCATGCGCTCGCCAGTGGGGTGACCACGATGTTTGGAGGTGGCACCGGGCCTGCGCATGGCACCTATGCGACGACCTGCACGCCCGGAAAGTGGAATCTCGAGCGCATGCTGGAGGCGGCGGATCATTATCCCATGAACCTCGGCTTCATGGGCAAAGGCAATTGCTCCACGCCGGAACCTTTGCGCGAACAAGTATACGCAGGCGCGATTGGCCTGAAACTGCATGAAGACTGGGGCACGACTCCGGCGGCGATTGATACCTGTCTCAGTGTGGCCGATGAGTTGGACATTCAGGTGGCCATCCATACGGACACGCTGAACGAAGCTGGGTATCTGGAGAGCACGCTAGCCGCGATCAAAGGCCGCACGATTCACACTTTCCACTCGGAAGGCGCAGGCGGCGGTCACGCACCGGATATCATCCGTGTGTGTGGCGAGAGCAACGTACTGCCTGCCTCCACAAACCCCACACGGCCATACACGGTGAATACGATCGATGAGCATCTGGACATGCTCATGGTTTGTCATCACCTTGACTCACGGATCCCGGAAGACGTCGCCTTTGCTGAGAGCCGCATCCGTCCAGAGACGATTGCTGCGGAAGATTTGCTGCATGACCTCGGAGCGATGTCGATCATGTCGAGCGACAGCCAGGCGATGGGGCGTCTCGGCGAAGTCATCACCCGGACGTGGCAAACGGCGCACAAGATGAAGGTGCAGTTCGGCAAGCTGGAAGGCGACAGTCATCAGGCTGCTGACAATTATCGCGCCCTCCGCTACGTGGCAAAGTACACGATCAACCCCGCGATTGCCCAAGGCATCTCCCATGAGGTGGGTTCTATTGAGCCAGGGAAGCTCGCTGATCTTGTGGTGTGGAAGCCGGCGTTCTTCGGTGTAAAGCCTGAGGTCATTCTCAAGGGCGGACTCATCGCCATGGCGAATATGGGTGACCCCAATGCCAGCATTCCCACGCCGCAGCCGATGTTTTACCGGCCGCAGTTTGCGGCGCATGGCCGCGCCAAATTCAGTACGTCACTCACTTTCGTCAGCGAAGTCTCCCTGGACAAGGGCGTCAGGGACTTGGGACTCGGCAAAATGCTTGCCGTGGTCAAGAAATGCCGGGGCATCGGCAAGAAAGACATGCTCTGGAACGACGCGCTGCCGAAGATCGAGGTCGATCCGGAGACTTACACGGTGAAAGCCGATGGCCGCGTGCTGACCTGCGAACCAGCCAGTGTGCTCCCCATGGCGCAACGCTATTTCCTGTTTTGATCACCGCGACTTCATGTCAGTGCCGAGTTCGACTTGAACGCCAACAGACTTTGCCTGTCCATTCGTGTTCATGAATGTGATCAAGTCCATGGTGGCAGAAGCTTCTTCCCGCCCCGAACAAGACCAAATCAAACTCGTCGCTGAGCGCCGCCTTTTTCTGAAGCGCCGCTGGCGCGGAGAGGCGGAGGATGGGACTGAGTTCGGCTTTGATCTGGAAACGCGACTGGTGCCGGGCGCTGTTTTCCATCAAACGGAAGAGAAGGATTACGTCATCTGGCAGCAGACGGAGATGGTCTATGAAATCCCTGTGAATGACCCGGGAGCGGCGGCGCTGGTGGGATGGCGTATCGGCAATCTGCATTTCCCCGTGCAGATCCTGGCGGATCGCATCCGCGTGGCGCATGACCCCGCCATTCAACAACTGCTGGATCGGGAAGGTTGGATCTATGCGGAGACCTCTGAGGTATTCCGCCCACTTCGTGTCATCGCCCATGCAGTCTGAGTCCTTACCCAGTCTCGGGGCCGAGCCTGAAGCAGCGCTTGCCTGGCTTCTTCAGGTGACGGATGCGCAATTCCCCACGGGTGCCTACGCGCACTCCACCGGCCTCGAGGGCATGGTGCAGGCTGGGATGGTGAAGAGCCCGGATGACCTGGAGACATTTCTTCATCAGCAGATCGTGCCGAGCCTGGAGGCGTTTGAGTTGCCCTATCTGATCAAGGCGCATGTAGCGGCCAATGCCAATGATGGTCTCTCCGCGTTGCGGGCACTGGATGATGAACTGGAAGGCTGGCGACTGGCTGCGGAACAACGTGCCGCGAGTCGCCAACTCGGGTCACGCCGTCTGGCCATGCTGACGAAGTTGGATGCTGATGCGCTGCTTCTGGAATACGCCAATTTGGACGCTCCTTGCCATCATCTCATCATCTGTGCACTGGAGCTGCGCCATCTGCCAGCGCGGGCTGCCTGTGCGGCCTTTGCCTATCAAACTATTAGTGGCTATACGAGCGCTTCTATGAAGTTGATGCGGCTGGGCCAGGAGCGAAGCCAGGGCATCTTGCGACGAGCCATGCTGGCCATTACTCCCGCGATCAAACGGGTAGCTGAAACGCCGCCTGCGTTCGTTGGGTGGTTTAACCCCGCGCTTGAGATCGCTTCCATGCAACATGCCCGAGCCAGTGAACGGCTTTTCATTTCCTAACCCAATTTCCATCCCCTCCCCTTTCCTTTTCTCCCTTTCAATGAGCAACTCACGTCCCATTCGCATCGGTGTTGGTGGCCCTGTCGGCTCTGGCAAGACCATGTGTGTCCTCCGGCTTTCACAATGGCTGAAGGATGAATACTCGCTGGCGGTCATTACCAATGACATCTACACGCGCGAGGATGCCGAGTTTCTCCTTCGTCAGGGTGTGCTGCCAGCTGACCGCGTGATCGGTGTGGAGACAGGTGGCTGCCCTCACACAGCGATTCGTGATGATACCAGCATGAATATGGCGGCCGTGATCGAGTTGGAGAAACGACATCCCGATTTGCAGCTGATCTTTATTGAGAGCGGAGGCGACAATCTCTCTGCGACGTTCTCTCCGGAACTGGTGGATGCCTACATCTACGTGATCGACGTCGCGGAAGGAGATAAAATTCCGCGTAAGGGTGGCCCGGCCATCCGCACGAGTGATCTGCTTTTGATCAATAAGACCGATCTGGCTCCCTATGTGGGAGCGGATCTCGCCGTTATGGATCGCGATGCAAAGATCATGCGCGGCGCTGCACCGTTTCTGTTCGCCGACCTCAAGTCGGAGAAAGGCAAAGATGATCTCATCGGCTGGCTGAAACGAGAGTATCTGTTCGTGTGAAGGGCCATTTGCGCATGATCTGCAGCCGGAATGCGCTTGGGCAGAATCATCTGCGCGAGCAGTCCTTTCGCGCGCCTCTGCATCTGAGCAAGCCCCACGAAGATGCGGATGCATTGGTGGTGAATGTGGTCACGCAGACGGCCGGCATCTTTGACGACGACGAGGTGGAATTGAATGCGCGAGTAGAACCAGGATCACATCTCGTTCTCACGACTCCTGCTGCGAGCCGGGTGTATCGTTCCCGCAATGGCGATGCCGCGGTATTCAAACAGCATTTCCACGTGGCGGACAATGCATCACTGGAGTTCTACCCGGAGCCTTTCATCCCGCATCTGGGCGCGCGCTACCATCAGCAGAATGTCCTGCACGTGGCGCCGGGCGGAGGTCTTCTCTTCTTTGAATGGCTTGCGCCTGGCCGTGTCGCCAGTGGCGAAGTCTTTCGCTACCGGGAGCTAAAGTGGGAAACTGACGTGTGGCTTGGCGATACCTTGGTGGCTCGAGAACGCTATCTTTTGAATCCGGAAAACCAAAGTCTAGCCGGTCTTCGCATTCAGCATGACCAGGCGCACTACCTGGGCTGTTTTGTGATTGGCTCGTTTGAGTTTCCAAATGCGCAGGTTGCCGCATTGGGTGGCGAAGCCGTTACTATTGGCAGCGGACCTTTGTGTCAGCCCAACTGTTTTGTGATCAAGGTTCTGTGTGCCGATGCACTGGCGACACGTCGTACGCTGGCATCGTTGCGCTCCATCCTTTATGAAGCAATGAATCGAGCTGCGCCGACATTGGGGCGCTATTGAATTGGTGAGCGATCTGCCCATCAATAATAGAAGATGTAGCACATCAGATAGACGATCACGCCGGTTACTGACACATAGAGCCACACGGGCAGGGTCCATCGTGCAATACGCTTATGCTTGTCGAACTTCCGGCGCAGCGCGGGCACCACGGTCAGGATGATCATGGGCAGATTCACCACCGCCAGTATCACGTGAGTGATCAGGATGGTGTAATAAACATAGCGAACATTTCCCTCGCCACGGAAAGGGAAGCTGCCCTGATAGTAGTGATAGATGAGATAGCTTGTCAGGAAGGCCGTCGAGGTCAGCAGGGCCGCGATCATCAAGGCGATATGGGCGCCGACTTTGCGCGCCTTGATGCAACACCAGCCGGATATCAGCAGCACCGTGCAGGCGCCGTTGAGCGTCGCGTTTAAAGTGGGTAGATCGGTGATATGCATCTCTCAGCTTGGGTGAAGACTTGGCTACGGTTTCCCGGCAGTGGGAGGATCCTTCAGGAAGAATGCGATGTCATCCCGGATTCTCTTGCCGTCGGCGTCCCGAAACTCCGGATCGGCGCTCCCAATATCATAGCGGCCACGCACCTGGCCCATCTGATCGACCAGCACCACCTTCATGTCGTGGATGAATTTGTCATCGGGCGAGAGGCGATCTTTCTCGGGTAAATCCTGAACCGGCGCAAAGGAGAAATACTTCGTCATGTAATGGCGGACATCATCTTTAGGGCCATTCACAAACCACCAGTTCTTGCCTTCAATCTTGAAGTTCTCGGTGAATTTCCGCATGTGTTCCGGAGTGTCATCAGGATCGACACTCACGGAGAGGAAATGCACGTTCGGGTTATCTCCCACATCCTTGTAGAGCTTTTGCAGCTCCGCCACAACTCCGGGGCAACCACGCGGACAACGGGTGAAGACCCAGCAGGCAATGATGATCTTGCCGTTGAGTTCCTTGAGTTGCACCGGTTGACCGCTTCTTTCGGTGAAGGTGATGTTCTTCTCGAGTCGCGAGATCACCGGCGGCCGCGGGTTCTGTTTTTCGGCGCCAAGTTTCACGAGATAGTTCCACCACACTACCAGGCCCAAAGCCGCGATGATGATGGGCACCCAGATGGTCAGGGGATTGATTGGCTTGCGAGTTTTATCTGGGGTCATGATAGTTTAATGGTAGCGCCAGAAGATCATGCTCACCGCCAGCATGAGCGGCAGGTAGATGAGCGTGTAAAAGAAGAGCTTACGCGCATGGGCTCGATCCGGGGTTTGATAAAAGCGCCACGCAAAGAGCAGCAGGCCTGCATTGACCAGCAAGGCCAATGGGATGAATGGCCAATGGGTATCGTGAGCCAGCGGCGGCAATGCGACGAGCAACACTGCAGCGAGCGCAAAACCCAAGCTTAGGCTTGCGGTTTGCTTGCCGGTATCGTCCTCGTTGGCCCACATGACAAAACCGCCCTTCAGGTACTGATCGCGATACATCCAGTTGATCGCCAGGAAGTGTGGCATCTGCCAGAGGAACAAGAGCAGGAAGAGATAAATAGCGCCGGGTTCCAGAATCAGATTAAAGCGGAAATAGGTGTTGGCCGCCTCCGGCTGGCCCACCGCACCGGTCCAGCCAATCAAGGGCGGCAACGCTCCGGAGACCGCGCCGACGATGGTGTTCCAGGAAGTGCGTTGCTTCATCGGCGTGTAGACGAAAAGGTAAACGCCGAGAGTCATCGCGGTCACGATGGCGGATTCGAGGTTCACCATCTTCGCCAAATGGATCAACGCAAACGAGCTGAGCAACCAGCCGATACCAAAGGCCACGCCCGGGTCCATACGGCGAGCCGGGAGAGGGCGGTCTGCGGTGCGCTGCATGAGCCGGTCCGGCTCGATCTCCATGAGTTGATTGAACGCCCCCGCACCGAACGCGGCCAATGTGCTGCCCAGTAGCGTATGAAACATGAGCCACCAGTTCACGTGATGTCCGCTATTCAGCCAGAAACCAGCGAGTGCGGTGACAACCACCAGCAGGCTGAGGCGGAACTTGGTCAAGGCCAGCAAATCGCTCCGACTCACGCCGGTCGGCTTACTTGGCTCTTCCGCTTCACTCATGATTGATTCATTCACGCGAGGGCATCTTTCCGCATGGGGTTCGAGTCAGCCACCATACCCCGATGGCCACGTGCGCGCCACATGGTCACCATGAGCAGGAATGCCGTCGCGAGGATCGCCAAGCCATTCAGCACGTGGAAATTGGTCACCCAGAACTTCTTCATGGTATGCAGGACAAACACTCCCAACGTGACCTGTAGAATGGGAAGCACAATCAGGAAACGTGGCAGCCAGCAGAGCCAGCCGGCACGACTGAGGTGGCGCAGCGTGGCGAATCCGGCCAGCAGCGCCAAAGTGAACACCACCATACCCCAGGACTTGTGCAGAAAGATGCTGAACACATCCACGGGGTCCGTGGGCGGCACCAGTTTGCCGCCGGTTGTGATGATGTCGGATGCCGCCAGTGTCTGACGCTGAGTGTGCCGGACGATGGCGCCAAAAAGTAACTGCAGAGACGTAGCCGCGAACAGGATGGTGGTGAGCCAGACGGCGCGGCGTTGAGCGGCCTGCGGCATGATCACCTCCCCTGCTTTCCATGAAGGTGCTGCTACCAAGGAGATCGAGATGAGCAGGCAATAGAACAATTGGCCCAGGCAGCCATGCGCAACTCCGTAAGGATCTGACACCTGCAGAACGCGAATGCCTCCGAGAAGAGCTTGAGCCACCACCACTATCAAAGCCGTGGCCGTGAGCTTCAGCATGAAGGACCATCTCCGCAGCACGAGACCGAAAACCAGCCATGCCACACACGCTGCGCCGAGGACGCCTACCACCCACCATTGGCTCTTTGAGCCGGCGCTGACCAACATGGCGAAAGCACCCACCAGAATGGGCATCTCTGCCCAAGGCTGGCGATTAACGCGCCACTGCCAGATGAACATGGCCAATACTAAAAGGCCGACAAGGGTCGCCATGAGTCGGTGACCGTGCTCCAGTAACTGCGGTGTGAAGAATAACCAGCCACTGGGATTGACCGAGCCGTTGCTGAGGGGCCAGTCACTGAAGGCCATTCCAGAGCCGGTCGTCGTGACGGCTGCGCCAACCCAGATCAGAAGAACGCCCACGACCAGAGTGATCAAGGACAGAACATAAAAGCCCCGAGGCACTTTCTCCTTGTGGTTCATGAGATAGGTAGGCGCAACGGGTCAGCCTGCCCTTTCAGGACCAACCTTGGATTCCGCAAGAAAAGCGGACAATTACTGTGAGTGCGGACCGCAGCCCGCTCATCCTGACCAGCGCATGGCTGGCTGCACCGGTTCTTCCGGGCAATCATTGCTTGGCCACGGCCGGAGCAGGCATAGCCGCCTTGATGGCGCCTTCGCTGCCTTCCTTCAAGAAATCTTCGTAGTCTTTTTCACTCACGACCGCGAGACGGGCTTTCATCTGGCTGTGGCCACCGCCGCAGAGCTGGCCGCAGATGATATCCCACTCGCCAATTTTGGTCGGCTTGAACCAAAGGTGTCCATGAACCCCGGGTGTGGCGTCCTGAGCAGCACGCATGGTGACGAGCGCAAGATTGTGGATCACGTCCTTGCTGGTGACGTCCACGATGACGGGACGATTGACCGGCACCGTCATGACACTGCCTTTAACGAAGTCGTCCTTGCCGTTCGCGTCCTTGGGATCTTTACCGATGACGTTGTTGGCGCTAACCAGACGCAGGTCCATACGACCCAGGGTCTTGTCCGTACCCGCGTACTGGAAGTTCCAGTTAAACTTCTCTCCCACGGCTCGCACCTTCACCACGTCGCCGCCGGAAGGGAATCCCACGGAGCGCTGGGACCAGAGGGGAAACGCAAACCCAAAGAGGAGAATACCTTCCACAATGATCACGCCGATTTCAATGTGCGTAGAAGCATGGCCTCGCACGCCCACGTAGTCTGCGCTGGGGTTCTTCCCTGCACGGAACTTGGTGAAAACGATGACAAGGAAGCAGGACCAGCCCACAAAGAGCAGAGCCATGAACCATTGCAACAACGCCAGCATGTGATCCACCATTTCACCGTGCTCGGAAGCCAGTTCGGGTGCACCAAAAAGTTCGTTAATTAAATTGATGGAGGCAAAGAGAGTCATGACGAAGAAGTGAAGCGGCCCCTATTGATCGAGACGTGCGCAATCCCGCTGTCTGCGGGCGAAATTGAAAATGGTTTTGAGGAAAATGCTGAGCACCACGGCTAGGATGCCGATCATGAAAAAGATCGTCATGCTCGCTGCCTGGGAGGCGGCGGAGTTCGGGTCAGGCATGCATGTCGCGCAGGCCAGCATGGCGGGGAGAACATTCATGGATCAGGAGATGATGATGGTTTTCCGTTTCACAAGCACAAACCAGAAGAAGTATACCACCAGGCCGATGGCCAACGATCCGCTGAAGTTGGCAACCGCCACGACCTGCAATTCCTGAGCCATCTTCGGCTCAAGGTAGCTCCACAGCCAAAATCCGCCTGAACAGAGAATGGCCAGGAAAATGAAGAGGACGTGAAACCCGCGCAGTGACATAGAAAAGTTTATTTGCTGCTGATGGCCTTAGACACAAGAGGGTCGGCGTGGTGGAGCCAAGTAAGGATGAACATGGCTGCCACAAAATAAACCGTGAACAAAAGGAACTTGTAGATGAACCCGCGCTCATCCTTAAGGTGCATGAACACGAACAACTGAAGCGTGACCTGTATGGCGGACACGATCAGCGTGCCGATGATGATCGCCTTCGTGCTGAGGTTTGTCAGGGTGGCCAGGGAGGTACTGACCGCCGCAGCTATCATTAGGACGACGCCGATCTGCCAGATTCGCTTGCTCTGCTTCGCGAACTCCTTCTCGGTCATGGTTGGTGCTTTTGACTCTTCAGACATGATTGAAAACGGCTTTGAAGGTTACATCAAATACAGGACGGGGAACAAAATCATCCAGACGACGTCCACGAAGTGCCAGAACAGGCCGCCTACTTCCACGCGGTTGGCCAAATGCTCGGGATCCTTGTCGTAGATACGCTTCCCGAAGAAGAGAAAATGTCCCAGAACGAGCGCGCCACCGATGATGTGCAGACCATGCAGGCTGGTGAGGGCGAAGTAGATGGCGAAGTAGTTGTGATACTTCGGCGTGAAGTTGGAATAGAGGGAGATTTCCTTGCGGGGAATCTCGACAACAGGATGCTCGGGTGCGCCCTCTCCACCATGTTCGCCATGAGCGCCGAGGGACATCGTGAAAGCTTCACGGCTGAAGTCTTTATCCCGGAGTTTTGGTTTTGGGTGTTCCTTTAGGACTTCTTCCTTGTGCTTGAGGAAATCAGACTTGGTGTGTTCACCGAGAAGCTTCAGCGCTGTCGAGTTGGCAGCCAGTTCATAAGCGACTTCAGGATCACGTGTCGTATCGGTAATAAGACGGCGAAGATCCACCTTGTCGGCCTCCAGACGCAGCGTGTCGTCCAGCACCTTGCCATCGAGGATCGTCCCATCACGCAAGATTACCTGCGTGTTGGTGTAGCTCTTAATTTTACCAGCCGGAATTTTGAACTCAACCGGGGCAACCGTCGTGTAACTGAGGTTGGGAGCAGGCGTGGGAAGCAAGGTCTCTCCGAGCTTCTTCTTCACCTTGTTCTCAGAGCGAACACGTTTCGCCTCCTTGCGTTTGCCGCTCATCACTTCAGCGACCTTGTCAGCATCAAGGGTCTGAGTGGCGCCAGTGTTGTCTTTCACCTGAACTTTGCCAGCGCCATCGGCCAGATAGTTGAGAAACTTTCCATCGGAGCCCATGCTACCAAGGGTGATGTCGAAAAGGCCCATGGAATCCGCATGCGACGCCAGCGTAATCCCCGTAACTTCACCAAATTTCACGTCATACGCGCCATCCTTGAGGTGACCTTCAATGACGCTGCCGTCCTGCAGCACCACACCGTAGTGGTGGAATTTGTCATTGTACTCGAACATCTTGATCGTCATGAACACGACGGAGCAGATGAGCGTCAGCACCATGTAGAGACGGAAACGTCCGAAGTTACGCATCTTCAGGGACAACCAGGCCTGCAAGACCGTGATGGACGAGAAGATCAGGATGAGGGTGTTCACGAAACCAGCCTTCACGTTCAGCACGTGCGTGGGCCATGGCGTTTCCGAAGCGATTCTCAGGAAGATGTAACCAGAGAAAAGGCCACCGAAGAGCATCACTTCGGAAGCGAGGAAGAGCCAGAGAGCGATCTTCGCGTTATAGAGGCCCGTGTCAGGCCTCGGTTTTACGGTATAAGGAATGTCCATCTGTAGGGAGCGAAATGAAGGCAGATGTGCGCGGCGAAATAACGTCAGTGGGCGTGAGTGAGCTTTTCTTCAGGAGTTTCATTGTCCGCCAACCACTGTGGCATGTAGTCCTTCGTGCCGTTGGGCGGCGAATACTCATAAGGACCGCGATGCACCACTGGCTCGAAGAGGAAGTTGCCATGCCCGGGAGGTGTAGGGGTCGCCCACTCCAGCGTCGTGGCGTGCCATGGATTATCAGAGGTAATCTTCTTACCACCCTTGATGCTGAGGAAGAGATTGAAGATGAACGGTACCTGCGACAGTGCGAGACCCCAGGCGCCGATGGACATCAGCGGGTTCAGAATCATGTAGGTGTTCGTGATATCTTCGCCCTTGTTGTTAAAGAGGGTGAAGCCGAAGAACTTGAAGATGGCGCCCACGCCCTGCGTGATCCACATCACCCCTTCGGTCGTGTCCTCGAAGGCCATACCGCCGTCATACCAGCGGCGATGGAAGCCTGCCATACCCTGAATGAACATCGGTGCGAAGAGGATGTTCATGAAGATCAAGGATGGCCAGAAGTGCAGGCGGCCCAGTTTTTCGCTCATGAAGCGTCCCGTCAGTTTCGGGAACCAGTGATAGATACCGGCGAACAGCGCAAAGATGGTTCCGGGAGCCACCACGTAGTGGAAGTGACCGATCACGTAATACGTGTCATGCAGGAACAGATCCGTCATGCTGAATGCCAGCGGAAGCCCCGTCAGACCGCCAATGCCGAACATGGGGATGAACGCACAGGCAAAGAGCATCGGCGTATTGAACCGAATAGCCCCGCCCCAGAGTGAGATCATCATGCAGGTCAGCAGGATGACGGAAGGCACGGAGATCGATACTGTGGTGATCTGGAAGAAGGTACTAATGACCGGGCCCATGCCGGTGAGGTACATGTGGTGAGCCCACACAATGAAACTGAAGAAGCCCAGCACCATCGCGGCATACACCATGGTCTTGTAACCCCAGAGTGGACGACGGATGTTGCAAGGAATGACATCGCTGATGATGGCGAAAGCAGGGAGGATGAGCACGTACACCTCGGGGTGCGCCAGGAACCAGAACAAATGCTGGTAAAGCAAGGGGCTGCCACCACCGGCAATGTCGAGGTGCTTCCCGGCTTCGAGAAGGCCGGTCGGCAGGAAGAAGCTGGAACCAAACAGGCGGTCAAAAAGCTGCATGACAGCAGCTACTTCCAAAGGAGGGAAGGCCAGGAGCAAAAGAAACGCCGTAACGAGCATGGCCCAGCAGAAGAAAGGCATCCGCATCCACGTCATGCCCTTGCAGCGCAGGTTTACAATTGTGGTGATGATATTCACCGAACCTAGCAAGGACGATGAGATGAGGAACACCATGGCGAGCAGCCACATCGACTGACCCGTCCAGATCACGTCTTTCACGTCCAACTGAGTCGTGACCGACAAGGGAGAATAGTTCGTCCAACCGGACATCGCCGCACCGGTCGGCAGGAAGAAGCTACAGAGCATCATCACGCCGCCGATGAAATTGAGCCAGTAGCTCCAACCGTTCAGTTTCGGAAATGCCATATCGATGGCTCCGATCTGCAGAGGAACAAGATAGTTACCAAAAGCACCGAAGGCCAGCGGCACCACACCGAGGAAAACCATGATGGTGCCGTGCATGGCACCGAACATGTTATACAAATCAGGACTGACCACACCACCCGGAGCCCACCGCTCGCCGAGCATCGCGCCAAAAAGCGGCATTTCTTTGCCGGGGAAAGCGATGCTCCAGCGCATCACCATCATCAGGAAGAAACCAATGAGCAGGAAAACCAGCGAGGTGAGGCCGTATTGGATGCCGATCACTTTATGGTCGTCGGAAAAGATATATTTCCGGAAAAAGCCCAACTCGTGATGATGCTCCTCATGCGCGTGGTCCGCATGAGCAAGATCAGGTGTGGCAGTGGTGGCACTCATGATAGGGTCGAGTAGAGCAGTCTAAGTCTAAAAGGGGTTTGATATGGGGCGAGTTACTTACTTGGCCGGAGCAGCCGCCGCGGCAGGTGTCGGAGCAGCGGGTAGTTCACCGGGGATGTCCTTGTCCTTGAATTCCTCAAGAGCAGGAGCGGTCCAGGGACCGACGTGAGCCTTCACGGATTCCCGAGCGGTTTTCACCATCTCCGGCGTCACCATGGAGGCCTTGTTCCCGAAGGAGTTACGAATGTAAGTCATCACGTAGGACAGTTCTTTGTCACTGAGATGGCCCTGGGGCGGCATCACATTGGTGTAGTTCACACCTTTGACGGTGACAGGACCACTCAAGCCATGGATCAACACACGCACGATACGTTCCGTACCGCCCGTCACCCACTCAGAGCCAGCCAAAGGCGGGATCACACCTGGCTGTCCTGTTCCGGTTGCCTGGTGGCAGCCCTGGCAGTTGTTGTAGACGGACGCACCCTTCTTCATGGCATCCTGGAAGGGATCCTTCACTTCAGTAGCACCATCGGCGATTGGCCGCACATCTACAGCACGACCATCATAGGGATTGGTCTTATCAAACTCGAAACCACCCACGTAGGCACCCGCGTAGCCACCGCCGAAAAGCATGGCGACCATGGCGGCCATGGAAACCCAGAGTGGGGCCGGCTCCTTGCCAGGCTCCATATCCGGTTTTTCACGCCTGACGGCCGCGTATTGGCGGCTCAGTTCCGTGTTCTCCGCGTCCTGTGACTCGTTTTCGTTCATAAGGCAATTTACTTGGAACCTCCGTCCGCCACCACTTGGCCGGGAACGGGCGCATCCTTCTTCAAAGACTTCAGATATTTGACCAACTCCACCGCTGCAGAGGTGGGGACAACTTCGTAACCCTTCTCCGGAGCGAATTCACCTTTCAACGGCAGCGCATGAGGAGAGCCATTGCCTTCCTTTTTCTGCACTTTGTAGAGATGGCGATAGGCCGGCATGATGGTCCAGGGGTCTTCCGCTTGTGGGGCATAAAGTTGCATGTGCAGCGTTGTGTCATCCGGAGCACGGAAACCAAAGTTTGTCAGGTCAGGGCCATTGCGTTGCAGGCCCAGAAGCGCCACTGGCTCGCCCAGATAATCGCGCGGCACGCTCGGACGGATGACTTCCTTCGGCACAGGACTTTGGTCAGCGCCCCAGCCCTTCTTCCAGCCGTCGGCGATGCCGTCAAACGAAGGACGGATCATTTGGGTATGGCATTGCACGCAGCCCTCTTTGGCATACACGATCTGACCCTGACGGTAGATCGGAGCACCGGGGAAAAAGCCGTCGATGCCGTCCTTCTCCTTGTCATAGGTCTGGTAGCTTAGCCTTTGATAGCGCAGCGTGGGTACCACGATCAGGAACAGCCAGGGGAGGCCGAAGCAGATGGTGAGGCCCAATACAAATTTACGCAAGCTGGTCATGCTTCTTGGTGAGTGGTGGTGACGGAAGTGAGGGTGCCGGGGACGTAGTCGTGGTGGCTGTCATGCACGAGCAGGGTCGGCGCCGCGCTACGGCGTCCCAGACCGAGAACCATGAAGACCAAATGGATGAAGAACCAGGTGTTCGACCAGAGGATGAGCACCCAGGCCATGACGCGGCCGATCACATAACCGCGCGCATTGACGACGCTTCCGATGAAAGACTGATCCCAGTTGTTAGGGCTGTTGATGCTCTGCCCTTGAGCGAGACCACCCACCAGCATGCAAACCGTCAAAGCTCCGAGGCCATAAACGGAGAACCAGAAGTGGTTCCGGATGAGCCGTGCACTGAGCCACTCACAACCTGCCAGACGCGGCACGATGTAGTAGATCGAGCCAAACATCGTCATGCTAACAAATCCGTAGATGGCCACGAGGTGAAAGCCATATTCCGCATGGGTGAACTGCATGCTCGAGCCGGTCCAGAAAGTGCCGATCAAAGCGGCAATGATGCAGGTCAGCACAAAGCAGAGGGTGCCGACAAAGATGAAGCGCAGCGCCGGGCTGCTGGAAATCATGTTGTGGCTGCCTTCCGTCGTGAGGTGGTTGTTCAGAGAAACCACGCCAGCGGGAATGAGGGACAGTAAAGCGGCGACACCGCCGACGGCTGGCATCCATGCAGGGAAAGGGCCGCCCATGTACTTTTGCATACCCATCCAGCCACCGAGAATCATCAGCCCCCAGAATCCCATTTTATCCAACTGCACGCTGAAGACGGGAGGTTTGCCGGTGATCTTCGGGATAAAGTAATGCGCTGCTGCCAGTCCTGCGGGGGCGAAAACGAGGAAAATCAGGGTGTAGACATACCAGGAATTGATCCCCGCTCCCATCGCACCCAAAGGCGCATAGTTGGAGTAGTGATTCAGGAACAAGTTGGCCGTAAGGTAGATCCACGGGAAGAAGAGCAGAGCCACGAGATAACGGGGCGCCAAGCCAGTCGGGTCATCACCTGAGGCCAGAGTAAACAGCGTGAAGAGACGCCAGGCGATGATCAGGAAGCTGATCAGCAACAGGGGCCAAACAAAGGAGGGAAACTCAAGCCATTGATAAGGAGTGCCCTCGCCTGCGAAGATGCCGATCAAGCCCAGAGTGATGCCAATATTCCAGGTTGTGGTGGCCACGATGATGGATCCGCCACTGCCGCGCAGGGGAACTTCTGCACGACGGGCAACCAGCCAGATGGTGGTGCCGAGGCAGGCCTGCATGGCCCAACCATAGACAAGTGCATTGAGATGCGCCGGCTGGAGGCGGCCGTAATTCAGAAACCAAAGGCAGTCGTAGTCCAGGAAGGAAGGGCTCACCAACTTGATGGAGGCGAGCAGTCCCATCACAGTGGACGCGAGCAGCCAGAGGGCCGCATTGGCAAAAAGGAAGAGCACTGGCCGCTTCACCGAGCGGTCAATGTCCGCGCGGCGCAGGCTTTCGGCGTTCGTGGCGAGCGGGTCGGCTGTCTCCATACAAGAGTGAAAGGACGGAATTAGTAGAACGGAAGGTTAGGAAGTTAGCGGGCCACAGGAGCCGGTGCGGCAGGTGTAGGTGCAGGTGCAGCGGCGGGAGCCGGTGCTGCGGCAGCAGCTTGCAGAGCGGCGGGCGAGCCCGGTACAGGTTGAGTAGTCGTAGACGCTTTACGGCCTTTGATCTGTTCAGCAGCCTTGGCAAACACGGCGGTCGTATCACCATCGAGACCATACTTTTTGACCAGAGCGGCCTGCTCTTTCACGATGACGTCCTTGTTCTCAAGGCGCTTCCCATCACGCGGATCGGAAGGCGAACCGCCGAAAGCCCATTGCATCAGCGCCGCCACGATGGCGAAACTGAAGACGGCTGCAGCGATGCCAAGGAACACCGAAAGCGCGCGAGCAGGTGTGGGTTGAGTAGGAAGTGACATGGAGATGAAACTTGGGCGAGTAAAGAAAGGGACGTTGAACTAGCTCACAGCCTTGATGGACTCCAGCAGACGAGGGTCACGGCAGGGATAGAGACTGGCTTTGGCGAGTCGGCGAAGGAAGGCCCAGCACAGCATGCTGCCGATTCCTATGAAGGCGATGATATCACCCCAGATGGCGCCGGGAATCCAAAGCACTTCTCCGTGAGAAAGCGAAGGACCACGCTCAGGAATGATGAGCCAGTAAATATCCACGACATGCATCAGGAGAATCCAGACACAAATCCAACCAATGGCCCCTGGTTTCTTTTTGCGGCCGGAGGAAAGCAGTGCGCCAAAGCTGACCACGAAGTGCCCCCAGACCAGGATGTTGGAAACATACCACCAGCCTTCTGTGTTACGCAGCAGGTAGAAGCGGGTCTCTTCCGTGACGTTTGCATACCAGATGAGGAAGAACTGGCTGTAACCGATGTATGCCCAGAACACCGTGAAGGCGAAGAGCAGCTTACCCATCAAATGGTAATGCTCCATGGTCACCACTTTGGACAGGTAGCCATTCCCACGGATATAGCTCAGCGCCAGAATGGAAACCGCCATGCTCGACCAGGCACATCCCGCGAAGATATAGACGCCCCACATTGTGGAGAACCACGTGTAATCCAGCGCCATCACCCAGTCGATCGCCGCAAAGGTCGCGGTCAACGCAAACGGGAACAGCAGCAACACACAGAAAGTTCGCGAACGGAAGGTGTGGCTAAAGCTGCCATCTTTATCCTGCTGGATAGACCACTTTCGTAGAAAGATGGCCAAAGCGCTGAGCACCAGGAAGTAGAACGCCACACGGACATACCAGAACGGGATGTTCATGTAGCCATACTTCACCACCAGGATGTGCAACTGATGATCGGTCGCTGCAGCGTGGTGCAAGTCTTCATAGGTGCCGTGGCTGCCACCATGTTCCACGGCATGTTCCACCGCGGCACGGTGTTCATGCATCCATTCCCAGAGAGAATTTTGGACGGCGGGGCTGACCACGAAAGGAAGCGCAAAGAAGGCCATCCACTTGATGCTGCCTGCTAGATTCTCGAAGAGGCGCCGCACGGCCACACTCCAGCCCGCATTGATGGCGTGCTGCAACATGGTCCAGAAGATGCCCCCCACGCTGATGGTAAAGAAGAAGAAGAAAGCGAACAGCCAGGAGTAGGAGAATTGCGCCTGGAGATCTTTTCCGAAGACCCCAAATAAGTAGAGTGCGGAGATCGCCAGTCCCACAATGCCCACGATCAGAAAAATGCCATTCAGCTTCGTGACCTTGGTCAGGTCAAAGCGTTCGCCGTCGCGCGGCAGGTCGTTGAGTGATATTGAGTGCGAGCTCATGCTGAGATCATGGACGGGAAACAGCCCCCACCGACCCCACGTCTTCCGGGCAAAAACCCGGAAGAGGGCGAGACTCTGCAGTCTGCGCCTCGGCGTTAACCGCGTTGGTCATAGGGTGGGGCATGATGATTGGTCGGAGAAGATGAAATGGTAAAGTGATGTCAGGGAGCAACAGGGGCCTTGGCCGACATTTGCAAAGTGCGGACGTAAGCGATGATGGCCCAACGGTCGGAGACGCTGATGTTGGCGCCATAGCCGCCCATCTGGTTCCAGCCGTTCGTGATGGTATCGAACATTTTGCCGTCGGGGCGATAAGCAGGGTTGGCAGGATCATCGAAGCCAGGGCCGGTTAGGTCAGCGGGCTGCACCATGCTGTATTTGGTGAAGACGCCCTTGCCGTTGCCGCTCGTGCCGTGGCAGATCGCGCACTGGATGTTGTAGCGCTCCTGACCGCGTTTGATCAGATCAGGGGTTACTTCGATTTCGGCAGGGAAGCCATCGCCATAAAAGTTACCCGCCTTGTCCTTGCCGGTGAAATAATAACCTGTGCCGTGGCCGAACTCATAATACTGGGGCGAGAAACCGTCCGCGGCTGGCTGCTGCGGAATGTCGAAACCCATCGGCATGGTGCCCTTGACCGGTTTGCGCATGGCGTGACCGTCTTCAAAGAAGTTGCTGGGGCGCTGTTGCTTCACCTTGGCCTGATCATCCATGTCTGGGAAGATCTGGATGGGAGGCTGCTCGAACTTATGCCCGCGAAATCCCGCGAAACTGACGACCACCACGATGGCGAGGATATAGCTGAGAAAGAAATACTTCATAACTCGCTGCGATTACAGTTCGTCCTCCACGAGCTCGATGTTTTTGCCGCCAACTTTCTCGAGCAGCGCCTTTGTTTCCACCTGGTGGAATTTGGGATCACGCGCCTCGATGCTGATGAAGAAGGTATCATCTGAGAACTTCTTGAACTGCTTGGAGACGAAGAGCGGGTGATTCCAGCGGGGCAGCCCCATCATCGCGAAACATCCAAACACCGTCGTAAAGGCGGAGAACAGGATGGTCAGCTCAAACATGATCGGGAAGTAAGCCGGTGTCGTGAAGATGTTGGCAGGCTTGGCTTGCACGATCGTGGGGTAAATGATGACCTGCGTCACGAAGGCCAGCAGGAACGCCGTGGCCGTGCCGGTGATGCCACCGAAGAAAACGAACCACGGAAGGATGGAGCGCTTCACCCCCATCGCGTCATTCATCCCGTGCATGGCATAGGGCGAATGCACGTCCCAGCGGGTGTAAGACGCGTCGCGGACTTCCTCCGCAGCGTGATACACGTCCTGGGCCGTGTCGAACGCGGCCAAATAGCCATAAACTCGTCTGAGAGTAGTGCGTGCCATGAGATGATTTAGAAAAGAATGACTGCTGGAGATCAGGGGGCCTTGACGGTGCCTGCTTCGATTTCAAGTTCGTGGATGCCTTTTTCGTCGTGGCTGTCGTAGTGAGGATCACTCTGCGGCAGCACACCTTTTACTTCACCGATGGCGATGACCGGCAAGAAGCGGAGGAACAACAGGAACAGTGTCATGAACCAACCAAAGGTTCCAATGAAGGTCCACTGATCCACCCAGCTTGCGCTGAAAGTTCTCCACGAGCCCGGCATGAAGTGCCGCTCCAGTGTAGTCACGATGATCACGTAACGCTCATACCACATGCCCGCGTTCACCATCATGCAGACGCACATCACCACGATGAGATTCTTGCGGCACCACTTGAACCAGAAGAACTGCGGCGCAAAGACGTTGAAGCCAAACATGCAGTAGTAATACCAGACGGAAGGACCATCAAGGCTGCGCAGCTTGAACGTCTGAAGTTCATACTGGTTGCCGCTGTAGTAAGCCATGAAGAACTCCATGCTGTAGGCGTAACCGACGATGGTGCCGGTCAGCAGGATGATCTTGGCCATGTTGTCGATGTGCTTTTCGGTAATGAGATCCTGCAGGCCATAAATGGCGCGGCAGGGAATCATGAGAGTCAACACCATGGCAAAGCCGCCGAAGATAGCACCCGCCACAAAGTAGGGCGGGAAGATGGTCGTATGCCAACCGGGAACGACGGAAGTCGCGAAGTCGAAGGACACCACGGAGTGCACGGAAAGCACCAGCGGGGTCGAAAGGGCCGCCAAAAGGAGGTAAGCCATTTCGTAGTGGTTCCACTGACGGTTGCCACCTCTCCAGCCGAGGGAGAAGAGGCCATACATGGTCTTGCGGATGCCATTGGCACAGCGGTCACGCAGAGTCGCCAAGTCGGGGATGAGGCCGATGTACCAGAAGAGCAGAGATACCGTGAAGTAAGTCGACACCGCGAACACGTCCCAAAGCAGCGGAGACTTGAAGTTCTGCCACACGGCGTTGGCGTTCGGCACTGGCGCCAGGAACCACACCATCCAGACGCGACCCACGTGGAAGGCAGGATATAGACCGGCGCACATGACCGCGAAGATGGTCATGGCTTCAGCGGCCCGGTTCACCGACGTGCGCCATTTCTGACGCGTCAGGAACAAGATCGCGGATATCAAAGTTCCGGCGTGACCGATACCGATCCAAAACACGAAGTTCGTGATGTCCCAAGCCCAGGCTACCGGCTGCTTCTGACCCCAGACACCGACGCCGGTGGAGATCAGATAAGCAAAGAGGAGCCACATGAACCCTGCCAGCATGGCAGAGGGGATAAAGAGGTACCACCAGAGGCGAGGCTGGCGATTCTCCACAATGCCGCAAATACGGTTGGAGATCCAACTGTAGCTGCGGTTGTTGATCACCAACGGCTCGCGCTCGAGGATGCGGACTTGATCCGGAGCGCTTGAATGATGGGCGGTAGTCGCGGTATCGGACATGGTGACTTAGAAAGAGATTTCCATGCTGGTGGACTTGCCGGTAGGGACCGTCCGGTCCTTCTCGAATTCGGCCAGCTTGGGATTCACGTTGCGGATGCGAGCCAGGTAGCTCGTGCGGGGACGCGTGCCGATGTACTTCAGCACCTCGTAGTTGCGCGGATCAAGTTTTGCCTTGGCCACGCGGCTTTCGGGATTGGCGATGTCACCAAAGACGATCGCATCCGCTGCGCAGGAGGATTGGCAAGCCACCTTCAGATAAGAATCAGGCACCCGCAATTGCGTTGGGTCATCCTTCGCCTTCGCCCGCTGGCGGATTTTCGCCTCTTCAAGACGCTGCACGCAGTAGGTGCACTTCTCGATCACCCCGCGCATACGCACGGACACGTTCGGATTGCGGCCAAGTTGACGCACTTCCTGAGGACTCTTGTCGCCCAGAGGACCGGCGTAGAGATTGCTGACGCCCTTGAGCGGGCCGAGATCCTTGTGGATAAACGGATTGCGCTTGTTCCAGTCGAAGAAATTGAAGCGGCGTGCGGTATACGGGCAGTTGTTCGCGCAGTAGCGGGTGCCGATGCAGCGATTGTAGGCCATCGCATTGAGACCTTCCACGGTGTGAACGGTGGCATTAACAGGGCAGACCGTTTCGCAAGGCGCTGCTTCGCACTGCTGGCATGCAACCGGCTGGCTTACCAAGGCCGGGTTTTCCAAATCTTCCGCTGTCGGATCGCTGCTGACCTCATCCGGTGTCGCAAAGTAGCGATCCATCCGGACCCAGTGCATCGTGCGCCCCTTACGGACCTGCTCTTTGCCTACCACCGGGATATTGTTTTCGCTTTGGCAGGCGACCATGCACGCGGAGCAGCCAATGCACTTGCTAAGGTCAATGACCATGCCCCACTGGTGCTCGTTTTCGTAATCGAAACCGTTCGGATTCTCGGCAGATTTCTTGCCCACACGGCCTTGATACAAGGTCATCACGGGCGGGATATGGGAATCCATGCCCTGAGTCTGCGCGAAATCAGGATCCGCCTTGTAATCTTCCTGGGTACCCTCACGCACCTGCGCGCGGGCTTCCATTGTGTAATTCTCCTGAGTGATGGCTAGCTTGTAATGGCCTTCTGCCTTCTCAAGCTTGCCGCTCAACACAAAATCATTCAAACCGCTCCGCAGTGAGTAAGCATCAAAACCACGGTGCTTGCCGATGTCGGTGACGGTCGTCTTCTGGCCGTAGCCCAATGGGATGGTTACCGAATCATGCGCATGACCTGGGCAGGCAATGGCAGGGAGCGTGAGCGACTTCTCGCCAACAGTCACCTTCACAAGGTCGCCGTCTTTCTTCAGACCGAGACGGAGAAAAGTCTTCGGACTCAGCCAGGCAGCGTTGTCCCAGGTCAGCTTCGTGATTGGATCCGGAGCTTCGTGCACCCATGGATTGTCGATATAGCGTCCATCCCAAACACTGGCGTCAGGAGTCAGCACGATCTCGACCGTTTCCGCAGTCGGAGCAGCCAGCTTGGGGGCAGCCGCGACGAGGGCGGCAGCGGCAGCCGTCTGGATGGCAGCGGTCGCAGGGCTAAAAGCCGACCCCTTTAGGAAGCCGTCACGCAAAGTGAGATTCCATTTCTCTTCATCCCAACCTTTGGCAACAGCCGTGAAGGTCGCTTTGACAAATTCATAAGCCGGATCGGCTTCTGGTGGCTTCGGAGCAGCAGGGGCCGCTTCCGGGGCGCCAGCCGCTGGCGCTTCTGGCTTGCGAGGCGCTGGATTGAGACGCTTGCGTCCCAGCATGGCCAGCAAAAGGTCAATTTCCGACGCTCCACCAAAGAGCGGCATGATCATCGGCTGCACAATGCTGTACAAACCCGTCGCACTGACCGCATCCCCCCAAGACTCCAGATAAGTCGTGGCAGGCAGAACCCAATCCGCGAGCTTGCCCGTGCGATTCGGCCGGAGAGCCAACTGCACCACATGCGGCTTGGCCTCTTTCACTGCTTCCGTGAAACCAGTCGTATCATACGCCGGGTCACTCTCCGCCGTGATGAAAAGCTGAGTTACCTTCTTGGCATTCAGGTCGGCCAGCAACTCCTCCATGGGAGCAAACTTCGCGGAAGGAACTTGATAGCTTACCAGAGTGGAACCAAGGGCTCCCAGAGCCTGATTGATTCCCAATGCCAGCGCCTGCACCGCTGCACTGTAACGAGGTCCGGCCAATACGAGCGCCCGGCCCTTTTTCTCCACCAAATCCGCGGCCGCCAGAGCAATCCACTTCTTGAGGGTATCGGTAAGTTGCCCAACCAACGGAGCCGCCGCCTGTTGCAAGGCGCCATCATTGGCGAGCTTGCCGACTTCAACCGCAAGCGCCGCCGCCACGGCAGGAATCAAACTGGCCGCAACTGGCTTGCGGTGATCCGCCGTGCCGCCCGTAAGCGTGTAGCGGTTCTCCACCACATAGAGGCGGCTCATGACGTCATCCACCTTCTTCGGCGAACGCATCGCCATGAAATCTTTGACCCAGGACTCATTCCCCGCATCGAGCGCCAGGAAGTCACTATCCAGGGAAAACACACGCTCAGCCTTGGTGAAATCCGGCACCATGCTCACGTTTTCACCCGCCAAGGCCTTCAAGGCATCCGCTTCAGCGCGGCGATGCACCGGCTCATAGGAGTAAACCTTCGCTTTCGGATAGGTGGTCGCGAACTCCGCCAGAAGCGCTGCACGCGAAGGCGAACTGCTCGGGCTGATCAAAAGAGCCAGACCCTCGCCGCCCTTTGGCTGCCAGCCTTTTTCCCACCATCCGCGCAGATCCTTCTCGAACTTGCCCCAGGAGAGCTTCTTGCCCTTGTGGCTGACTTCTTTAACGCGATCCGGATTGTACAACTCCACGATGGAGGACTGCGCAAAAATATCCAATCCCCCACCCTGCGGGTGCAGCGGATTTCCTTGAAGATGCGTAGGGCGCCCTTCATGCGTCACCACCACCATCGGTGTGGAACCATTGGAACGCGGCATGGCCGTGGCATAAAGCAGCGGCTTGCCAGGGATGATCCATTCCACGTGTTCCGTGAATGGAAGAATTTTCTGCAAGGGACGACGGCAACTCGTTAGCGTCATTCCCGCCAGCGCTGCAGCGCCGCCCATCATCTTAAGGAAGCCACGGCGGTTGTTCTCCGCTTCTTCGTCACTTTCCGTTTCCAGACCAGGGTCAAATTCACGACCCAGCGTTTCTTGGAATTCAGTGGTTCCCTCGTACTCACCCAGGCTGCGCCAGTAGCGGCGGCCAGTGCTTTTTACTTCAGGATGTTGCCAGATGCGTTTCATGCGGTTGGGCGGGGAGCGCGAAAGAAAAGGGTTAGCGATGGCAGGCAGTGCAGTCCTCTGGCGGAGTGATGTGCCATTGAGCCTTCAAAACTGTGCCGACTTCCTTCTGAGTCAGCTTCTCACCGTAGGTTTCCTTGGCGAGCTCAAGCACCGTGCCATTCTTGTTCTCCGGCAGCGAATCATGCTCAGAGAGGCCAAGGATAGCGCGGCGCACTTTTTCTTCGGTGCCGTGCTTCAAGTGCTTCCCGTAGAAAGCCTCACGCGTCATTTGCTCGGGATTGTAGGTCAGATTGGTAACCTGATCCAACGGACGCAGCGCTTTCTCTGGATTGCGATGACAGTCCAGGCACCAACCCATGCTTTGCGGTTGATCATGCTTCACCACCGCCATTTCGTTGATCTGACCGTGGCAACTCACGCAGGAAACCCCGCGATTGATGTGCACGCTGTGATTGAAATACACATAGTCAGGAGCCTTGTGCACCTTCGTCCACTGGATCGGTTTACCCGTCGCATGGGCCTCACGCACAGGGGCGAGACTTGGATTCTCCTTCTGCACCTGACCCTTGTCCGGCCCGTGGCAGTTGTAGCAGGTTTGGTTCGTGGGAACGTTCGCCGTACCCGAGACTTCGACGTAGGAGTGACAATAACGGCAGTCCAGGCCGAGCTCGCCCACGTGGATTTTATGGGAAAAAGGCACCGGCTGCGTCGGCTCATACCCCACCCGCGTATACTTAGGCGTGAAATAATAGCTGACTCCTGCGACAGCTCCCACCACCAAAAAACCCAAGCAGACCGCGATTTTCAGCGGCACCCAGTTGGTCCATCGAGGGAAATAATTGCCCATAAACTTGTGTTTCCTGCGCTTGTGAAAAATTTCACAAGCGGTCTCCATTGTAAAATTGGTGCCTAGCTTTGCAAGGTCGGAAATGACAATTTTTTGAACTTTTTCCTAAGGCGCTTGTCTGGGGCCGAACGAGCGCACTTTTCACATTCGAATTTGCCTGAGATTGTAGGTTGTTCTTATTTCCAACGGGAGAAATCGACGGCTTCCATGTAAACAGATTTCACGCCGTCCGGCTGAGGTATCGTAAGCGATCCGTCTTTTTCGCTCTCCCCCTTGGCGGCGATCCAGCCGGGATCCGCACGAAACTCCGTAAAAGCCTTCATCCCCGCCTCCTTGCTGGGATGCGCCAGTATATAGATGAGCGTGTCATCCCGCCCTTTATCGGCATCCAGGGGCGTCCAGTAGCCAATGTGCGTCATGCCATGCTTGGTGAAGAAGCCCATGGTGTGATCCATGAAGCGGCGATGCAGCGCTTCCAGTTTCCCGGGATTCGTCTTGTACGTCCTCA